>CACZGM010000006.1:0-93523 GCA_902780695.1 uncultured Ruminococcus sp.
CGGGTGCATTGCACGAAGCAATGGCAGTTGCCGTCAAAAGCGTGCACGATGCACGCATATAAAACGGCAACGAAAGCACACTCGGTTAGTTATACTCTTCTATATATGGTAAAAAGAAACCGCACAGATCAACACTCTGTGCGGTTATTTGTTATTTTGTAACGGAGTTTTTACCAACCCCACTGCGTTTCATTCTGCACCCGTCACTAATCGGGACTCTGAAATACAGCAGTCTGTTTGGGGTGTCCAGCCCACTTTTCCAAAGGGGGCTGGCGCCGTCCGCGCAGGACAAGGCGCGTAAGCGTAAAACAGAGCGCGTCAGTTCAGAACAGAACAGGCGAAGTCGCCGAGGATATCGGGGACATTCTCGATATTGCCGCAGTCGCCGAGCTGGGCGAAAGAGGGGTTGATAGGCAGGCGTGCAACATTCTTTATGCCGTGCTCCTCAGCTATTTTGTCGATATGGCTGTCACCGAAGATATAGTGCTTCTTATGGCACTCATCGCACTCGAACCAGCTCATGTTCTCTACGATGCCGAGAACGGGTATATTCATCATTCCCGCCATTTTTACGGCTTTCTCGACGATCATGCCGACAAGCTCCTGCGGGCTGGTAACAACGATTATGCCGTCAACGGGCAGTGACTGGAATACCGTTAGCGGAACATCTCCTGTTCCGGGAGGCATATCCACGAACATATAATCCACCTTATCCCAGATAACGTCCGACCAGAACTGCTTTATAACTCCCGCGATAACGGGTCCGCGCCATACAACGGGGTCTGTCTCGTTTTCAAGCAGAAGATTCACCGACATAACGCGGATACCTGTCTGCGTCTGTGCCGGGAAAAGCGCGGTATCGGTTCCCTGCACGCGCTCCTTCAGACCGAACAGCTTCGGTATTGACGGTCCCGTAACGTCCGCATCAAGTATAGCGGCGGTCTTTCCCATTTTTCTCGCGGCATTTGCCATAAGCGCGGTAACAAGGGACTTGCCGACACCGCCCTTGCCCGATACGACAGCTATTACCTTCTTCACATCGGAAAGCTCATTCTGCGGCGCGAGAAGGCTTTCCGCTGTGCGTGAAGCACAGTCGGCTCCGCACGTCTCACAATTGTGTGTACATTCGCTCATTTTTGTTATTCTCCTTTATTTCAATTCATTTATATCCTTGATATCGTCGTACATTCCGGATATCGCCTGTTCAATTTCTTCCTCGCTGAGACGCAGCTTCAGATCCGCGCCGGTGTTTTCCGGAACAGGTATCTCCGGCTCATGCACTGTCCTTGCACGCTGCACCTTGCCGGTAGCCGCGAGCATCACCTTTGTGGGAGCCACCTTTGCTGCCGCGGTGATAAGTTTTGCATACAGCGACGGAACAATGATGAGCTGTCCGTCGAACATCTTCTCGATCGCGTATTCGGCAGCCTGCATCTCGTTCATGCCGCCTACCGCGAACTCCGCACCCGCGACATCGTTGAATTCCGTATCAACGGGACCCGGACAGAACGCACCTATATATACGTTTGAATGCTCCGAACGAAGCTCCTCATACAGCGCCTTTGTGAGCTGCAATACATAATTCTTCGACGCATAGTAGGACGAGAACCACGGACCAGCCATAAATCCCGCAAGTGAAGCGACATTCAGTATATAACCGTAGTTGCGCTTCTCAAACTTCTGCAGGAACAGCTTGGTGAGGATATGAACCGCTTTGATGTTAACGTCGATCATCTTAAGTTCGCTGTCAAGATCGGTCTCGGTGAACTTTCCGAATACGCCGAAGCCCGCGTTGTTGATGAGTATGTCGATATTCGCGCGCTCGACTTCCTCATACAGCTGCCTGCATTCGTCCGCGTCGGAGAGGTCGTGGCAGAGTATCTTGACCTTTACGCCGTAAGTTTCGACAAGCTCTTTTTTGAGCTCCAGCAGACGCTGTCTGCGCCTTGCGACAATAATAAGATTGAACCCGCGTTTCGCGAGTATCTTCGAGAACGAGCGTCCGAGTCCGGAGCTTGCTCCGGTAATAAGTGCTATCATGCTGTTACCTTCCTTTTCTCATTTTTATTCTGTTTTCATCCGGTATCTTACCGTTATTCACCGTTTTCGGCTTTTATCAGATCTATAAGATCATACAAGCCTTTCAGATCCGACAGTCTGCCGCACATTCCGCGGTATCTTGCCGCGCCTGTCATACCTTTGAGATAGAACGCCGCCTGCGCTCTCGCTTCCTTCATGCCGGTGAACTCACCCTTGCATCTCACAAGCAGCTCTATCTGCTCCCGCATTACACCGAGCCGTTCATCGAGCGTAACAGGTATGCGGACGGTCTGCTTTACGCGGGCGATGATCTCACGGTCGGCCTTGCCGGTGTACATCTGCGTTCTTGTGCGCCCGTGAACGGCGACAGCCGCCGCTCCGCATTCCTCCGCGATATGCGCCGTCTCACAGGCGTTGATATGCTCCGCGTCCCAGCCCGCCCGTATCTTCACGGTAACGGGAACGTGCGCTGCCTTAACTATCGCGGCGACCATTTCACCGAACAGCTTCGGTTCCTTCATAAGCGCACTTCCTGAGCCGTTCCCGGCGACCTTCGGCACGGGACAGCCCGCGTTGAAGTCGATGATATCCGGCTTATACCGTTCTGCGATCTCCACGGCGGCAGGTACGAACTCCGGCTCACAGCCAAAAAGCTGAACGGCGGCAGGTCTCTCCGCATCGGTTATCGTCAGCAGCTCCGCGCTTTTGCGGTCACTGTACGCAAGACCTTTGATGCTTACCATCTCGCCCACGACGTACGCCGCGCCGAAACGCTTCGCTGCCGTACGGTATGCGGTATCGGCAACTCCCGCCATAGGAGCGAGCGCGGCCGTCTTTTTTATTTTTATGTTTCCTATTGTCAGATATTCCATTTCAGTCAACAGCCGCTTTGCCGGTATATTCCATTTTCAGCAGCGGCACCCAGTCGTCTTCGAGCACTCTTTCTCCCGTAAGCACAAAACCGTTCCTTTCATAGAACGCTATGCCTCTGCGGTTATATTCAAGCACCCACAGTCTGTCGGCTCCCAGCACATTCAGCGCGTGGGAAAGCAGCTTCGCACCTATGTGTGCGCACTGAAACCTCGGCTCCACGAACAGCTTCTCTATCTCTTTCCCGTTCACACGGACAATGCCCTTTACAACGCCGTCGTCATACACATAAGTGTTTTTCAGGTATTCCGAACCCGCGTGATACCCGGAAGCCATTTTCACAACGTTCAGTTCTCCGTAATAGTATTCGTCTTTGCGGAAGAACGGGTAGAAATTCTCGCGGTAGTTTGTTATTATTATCTCGGCAATGCGGGAAGCGTCGGCTTCCGCTGCCGGTCTGATATGACCGTTATTTTCTTTCATCGCAGTTCGTTCTCCATAGGCGTGAACCGCAGACCGTTCACATTCTGCTCGGCGGCGGTGTCTCTGAATCCGAGCTTATGGTAAAATCCCAGCGCATAGGGCGACGAGTTCACCGTCATGGTGTCTGCCATGCACTCCTCCGCCACAGTCCGGAACAGCGCTTTTCCGATGCCGTTTCTGTGATACTCTCCGTCCACAAACAGCAGCGCGATGTGAGTTCCGAGGCTTCTTACCGCGATAACTCCGACCATGCGCTCATGAACGAATGCGCCGTAAAAACGCAGCTTTGACAGGTAATCTGCGTCATTTATGCTCCTGCGGAATTCTTCCGCGCCCTCTTCGGTGTAATCGGGAGCTTCATACTCCGTGAACACTTTCCATACCAGCGACAGAGCGGTCTGCGTTTCTTCGGCTCCAAGTTCCCTGATATTATATCTTATATCCATTTATAACCTCTTGATATGCTGCTGCGGATTTGCAGTCACGGCATATTCAGAATCCGCAGCTGTTCACTATTCATTATATAACAGCTCACCGATCACCGCGTTCGACACGAGAAATCCCTCCGGTGTGAGCGAGATGCCGTCGGTACCGGCGTTCACAAGCGCAGACGGCAGTCTTGACGCATTCCGGCGCAGCTCTGACGCTTTGCCGAAGCGCTCCGCTTCCGCGTATGTCAGACCCTCGGTCAGCCGCAGTTTCAGCATGGCGTATTCCTCCCAGCCGCCCGCGTTCTCGTCGGTGACCGCCGTCACCTGCACCGGCGCGGATATGAACGCGTCGATATCCCGCTCCGTGCAGAAGCGTCTGCTGTTAAGGTACGAATGCGCCGCTGCTCCTATGCCGAGGTATTCCTCACACCGCCAGTATTTCAGATTGTGCCGGCTCTCATAGCCGGGGCGGGCAAAATTGCTGATCTCGTACTGCGCAAATCCGAGCCGTGCAAGCTCCCGTACCGTGTGAAGGTACAGTTCCGCAGTTTCGTCCTCATCCGGCAGATCCATGACTCGCTCCGCAAAGGGCGTGTTCTCTTCTGTTTTCAGTATATATGCGGATATATGCGATGCTCCGAGCTCCGAAAGACGTTCCGCCGTATGCGTTATATCTTCGGCTGTCTGCGCTTCGAGTCCGATCATCATATCCGCGGAGATGTTGTCAAAACCGGCGGCTGCCGCATTCGCAAAGGCTGATTCCGTCTGCTTCACAGTGTGCCGTCTGCCGAGAAATGCAAGCTCCCGTTCGTTCATCGACTGCACGCCGAGAGAAAGACGTCTTACTCCCGCGCTGCGCAGGGTCTCAAGCACTTCCCCGCTCGCCATGCACGGGTTGGCTTCTACGGTTATCTCCGCGTCCGCCGTTATATCCGCGCTGTCAAGGATATCCCCGATATGACGGTACAGCAGTACCGGCGTTCCTCCGCCGAAATATACGGTGTCATATCTCCCGCCGTAATGCTTTATATTGCGGATAACCGCTTCTGCGTAAAGGGCCGCCTTTTCCCTGCTGTACGGGACGGAATAGAAGTCGCAGTACGGACATTTCGACAGGCAGAACGGGATATGGATATACAGTCCCGCGGGTTTATTCATCGTCGAGCTTGAGGACAGCCATGAACGCCTCCTGCGGCACCTCTACCGTGCCGAGCTGGCGCATACGCTTCTTGCCCTCTTTCTGCTTTTCGAGCAGCTTCTTCTTTCGTGTGATATCGCCGCCGTAGCACTTTGCGAGAACGTCCTTGCGCATAGCTTTAATGGTTTCGCGGGCGATTATCTTGCCGCCGACCGCTGCCTGCACCGGGACTTCAAAAAGCTGGCGCGGGATATGCTCTTTCAGGCGCTCGGTGATCTTGCGGGCGCGGGGATACGCGCTGTCCGCGAAAACGATGAACGAAAGCGCATCGACGACATCGCCGTTGAGCAGTATATCCAGCTTCACGAGCTTTGACGGAACAAACCCCTTGAACTCGTAATCGTAGCTTGCGTAGCCCTTGGTGCGTGATTTCAGCGCATCGAAGAAGTCATAGACTATCTCGTTGAGAGGCAGGTCGTAGTGCAGATCGACACGGGTCTTGTCGAGATATTTCATATCCTTGAAAACGCCGCGGCGCTGCTGGCAAAGCTCCATTATATTTCCGACGTAATCAGAGGGCGCATAGACGTGCGCTTCAACCATAGGCTCATACGCCTGTTTTATCTCGGTGGGGTCGGGGTAGTTCGTCGGGTTGTCGATAAAGACCGTTTCACCGCTCATCTTGTCTATCTTGTAAACAACGGACGGCGCGGTCGTGATAAGGTCGAGGTTGTATTCGCGTTCAAGGCGCTCCTGAATAATCTCCATGTGCAGCAGACCGAGGAATCCGCAGCGGAAGCCGAATCCGAGAGCTACGGACGTTTCCGGCTCAAAGGTAAGGGACGCGTCGTTGAGGCGCAGCTTTTCGAGTGCGTCACGCAGATCACCGTACTTTGAACCGTCGGCGGGATAGATGCCGCTGAACACCATGGGGTTGACACTGCGGTAGCCCTCAAGCGGCTCTGCGGCGGGAACGTCACAGCGAGTGACGGTATCACCGACCTTTGTGTCACCTATGGACTTTATAGACGCTGCGATATAGCCGACCTCACCTGCACGGAGCTCACCGGACGGACAAAGGTTTGTCGCGCCCATATATCCGAGCTCCACGACCTGGAACTCGGCTTTTGTCGCCATCATGCGTATCCTGTCACCGACGCGCAGTGTTCCCTCTTTGACACGGACATATACGATAACGCCTTTGTAGCTGTCGTAGTAGCTGTCGAATATCAGCGCTTTGAGCGGAGCGTCCGGGTCGCCCTTCGGGGCGGGGATATCGCTTACTATGCGCTCCATGACCTCGCGTATATTGATACCCATTTTGGCGGATATCAGCGGTGCGTCCTCGGCGGGAATGCCGATAACGTCCTCTATTTCCTGCTTGACCTCGTCGGGGCGTGCGGAGATAAGATCGATCTTGTTGATGACGGGAACGACTTCGAGATCCTGCTCAACAGCGAGGTATGTGTTTGCAAGGGTCTGCGCTTCTATGCCCTGTGACGCGTCAACGATGAGGATCGCGCCCTCGCAGGCGTTGAGGGAGCGCGAAACTTCGTAATTGAAATCGACGTGACCGGGGGTGTCGATAAGGTTGAAAACGTAGGTATTGCCGTCGTCTGCGGTATAGTTAAGGCGCACTGCACGGGCTTTTATGGTAATGCCGCGCTCACGTTCGAGATCCATATTATCGAGGAGCTGTTCTTCCATATCGCGCTCGGCGACGGTGCTGGTCTGTTCGAGGATACGGTCGGCGAGGGTAGATTTGCCGTGATCTATATGTGCGATTATGCAGAAATTGCGTATTTCGTTGAGATAGCTGTTATCGGGCATGGTATTCCTCCGTTATACTTGCTTTTTTACATTTACAGAATAGTATAGCATATTTTTCCGGAATTTGCAAGAATTTTGGTAACATTTTGTTTCTTTCCTGCTTTAGTCGAGCTATCGCCAACCCCACTGCATTTCAGTTTGCGGCTGCCCACAGCAGAAAACTCTGAAATACAGCATTTATTTAGGGTGTCCAGCCCCCTTTTTTAAAGGGGGCTGGCGGGGGGTTGGGGGGCAGAGCCCCTTCTCTGAAATCTCTCAAAAAGTCTCTTCTGAAAACGCGTCCTTGGATCCAAGGTGAAACCTTGGTCGAGCCCGGGGCAACGCTCCGGCGGGGTTTGGGGCGGCGCCCCATCAGCCGAAGGCAGGAGGTATGGCAGAGACTTTCGTTTTGCGCTCGAAAGTTTTGGTTCTTTTTCGCCCGCAGGATAATTTGTTTTCCTTTTACGGCTCTCTGCCGGCGTGGCGAGTTACTTTCTGTCCATAGCGACAGAAAGTAACCAAAGATCGCGTACCGCTTCGTGGATCAAAGTAGCCTGCAAGAGTGTCGCGGGGTCATACAGAACAGCTTTCCGTGAAAGAACAGTGCCTGTCGTTAAGAATCGCACAGGCAGTCTCTTTGACAACTCGCGGAAAGGGCGAAAACCGGCGGGTGAAAACCGTCACAGCCGCTGCGGGGTGCTTGTTCCTGTTAGTCCTGTACCGTATCAGAGGGCGATGTCCTCCCAATCTATCAACTGCCCGGCACAGAGCGTCTGCTCACGCTTGTAAAGGGGTCTGTATAGTCTCTGCGCCTGTTGAGGGGCGGTTCTTTTGGGGCAGGAGTATCGCAGAGTATAGCTAACCGAGGGGCTGCACCCGCCGATAGAAGAGTGTCGCTACGCATTACGGAGCGGCGCGTCCGCCGCCAGAGCGTCTGCTCACAATTGTAAAGAGGTCTGTTGAGATTCTGCGCCTGTTGAGAGATTGCTTCTGTGCGGGTGGAGCAGCCTATTTACAGCAGTGTGCCACGCCCATATGACCCCGCATTCTGTCGGTCATCTTTATTGGGCGTAAGCACCCTCAAATGTGAAAACTATGTGAAAAAAACAGCCCTGTCCTTGTATTGAAACGCAGAATATAGTATAATAAAATTTATGTTATAAACAGGTTAAGGGTGAGGATATGTCATATCAGGACGACAAGCGCGAGCTTCTGAAGCTCAAACAGGGTATCATAAACGAGGAAGAATCCGAGATACACGAGGAGGAAAAGCCCGTCTATGAGGTACACGGAATAAAGAAGATCGAAAACTTCTTCTATCATTACAAGTGGTACGTTGTCGCGGGTATATTCTTTGCCGCGGTGTTCGTATTCATGATGGTTTCGCTGCTGCAGAAGGAACAGGGTGATATCCGCGTTCTCGTTGTCACGAAAAACAAGGAGATCGCGTCGAATGTGATGTACAAGACGCAGGAGTTCGAGAAGGCGTTCGAGCTGTACTGCCCCGATTACGACAACAGCGGATATATCCATGTCGATGTGTATAACGTCGATCTCAGCGAAAATCCCGATCCGCAGTATTCTCTCGCGGGAGTTACGAAGCTGACAAGCGAGATGATGTACGGCGAGGCGCAGATGTTCATTCTCGATACCGAGGGTGCAAATGCCGCAACAAACGATAATTTCTCGCAGTTCGTCGATCTGAGCGAGCTGTACCCGGACAACAAGCAGATAGAGGGTCCGTTCTACCGCATCAAGGGCAGCGATTTTGCCGTGAACGCGCAGTATTTTGAAGCCTGCCCGGACGATCTGTATATCGCGGTCAAGAAGGTGTTCGACACGGATCAGAACAGCGCGAAATCGGTACCCGCCCAGAAAAAGGCGCTGGAGGTGCTCGACAACATCGTGAACGGTTACTACGCGGGATGGGTGGACGATCAGGGACGCATTTACGGCATAAACGGCAGGGAGGACTTCAATGAAGCGCGATAATGTTTTCAGAATATGGATAAAAGGATTGGCGCTCGCGGTTTTCGGCAACGTCCTCGGCGGCATTATGACGGTCTCTATCGCGCCTTTTCTCGGAGAGTGGTTCGTGCCGTACATCGCGCTCCTGCTGACGGTGTTCATATACGCGTCGCTCGTGTTTACCGCCGGTATGCGTGACGGACAGAAAGAAGCTAAAATGCTGCGGAACAAGCGCGTGGAGAGCGTTCCGAAGTACCGCTGGATAATAATGGGACTTATCATCGCCGCGGTGATGTGCATTCCCTGCGCGGCACTGCTCGCCTGCTCCCTCGGTGCCTTCCAGATGACGGGAGAGGTGCTGCTCGGTTCGTATTTCGTGCTCGGAGCACTCGCGCCCTCTTTCTTCATTGTTGACCCGCAGGCGCTTTCACCGGTATTCCCGCTTGTACTTATGGCGGTGTATCTTATAGTAACGCCGATCGCCGCGCACCTCGGCTACAGGTTCGGCACGGACGAAAAATCGGCAAAAGACTTTATGTATGAAAAGTAAACAGACAAAGAAAAAAGGAGCAGTTATGAAAAAAGGAATATTGTTCGATCTTGACGGAACACTGTGGGATTCGTCCGCAAACGTCATAAACGCATGGAACGAGTGCATCGCCAAAAACACCGATCTCGGCATAGTTATCACACAGGAGCAGATGCAGGGCTACATGGGCAAAACTATGGAGCAGATCGCGGCTCTGCTGTTCCCCATGCTGCCGGAAGAGGAGCAGATAAGGCTTCTCCGCCTCTGCACCGCCGAGGAGAACGAGTATCTGAAAGAGCACGGTTCTGCCTACTACCCGAAGGAGAAGGAAACTCTCGAAAAGCTCGCGGAAAAGTACACCCTTGCGGTAGTGAGCAACTGCCAGGACGGATATATACAGATATTCCTGTCGCAGTGCGGATTCGGCGAACTTTTCTCCGACTTTGAAAGCGCCGGGAAAACCGGGCTTGACAAAAGCGGGAATATACGGCTCGTTGCCGAAAGAAACGGGCTCGACAGCGTGATATATGTCGGTGATACCGTCATGGACGGAGAAGCCGCACGGAAGGCGGGAGTCAGATTCGTTCACGCGGCATACGGCTTCGGTTCTCCGGACGATTACGACGCAAGGATCACGGAGATATCACAGCTCGCGGACGCGGCAGAGGAGATTTTTTGAGAGAAGGGGCTCTGCATTTATCAGAAGAAGAATGAAGCTACGCATTACGGGACGACGCGTTCGCCGCTTGGCGAAGATTTCGTTTTCCTATTACACAAAACAGCTTGCTGTGATTTACATAGCAAGCTGTTATTATTATCTTAAAAAACCGGAATCTTCGCCAACCCCACTGCATTTTTCACAAAAGCTGCCCACAGATGCAACTCTGAAATACTGCATTAATTTAGGGTGTCCAGCCCCCTTTTTTAAAGGGGGTTGGCGGGGTCACAGGGGTGTCTCCCCGAACACGGGGAGGTGGCGCTACACGGGGAGGTGGCGCTTGCGCCAGAGGGGCTGACCGACAGAAGTTGACTTCCGATAAAGAAGCACCCTGATTCCTGTGGCAGCGTGATCTCTCACGCTGCCTTTTTATCGTTTGTTTTGCTGTCTATCACCGAAGTGGCGATAAGCACATTGAATCTGAAGTGTATCTCGACTTCCTGCTCACGGTGACCACCGGATTTAGCGGGCTCGTGAACTACTATCTTCTCAATAAACTCATGCATGATCTTTGGAGTAAGCTCGGTGATGTGCTCATACTTACGAACGACCTGCAGAAAGCGTGATAAATCGGCATCTTTTTGCTCGCCAGCTCCGATAAGCTCGCGGAGCTGCTCACATTCAGCAATCAGCTTCTTCTGCTCCTCTGTGTAGCCGACAGACATTCGCGAGAAGCGGTCATCATCTATCTTACCAAGAACATTGTCCTCATAAAGTCTTGTAAACAGCATATCAAGCTCGTTTATCCGCTTTTCGTGCTTTGAAAGCAGCTTCTTCGCTTTTTTGACTTCCTCGCGATGTTCCGCAGTTGAATGTTCTATCGCGTCCCGGACAAAGTTGTCTTCGTCATCGTGAACGGCGAAAAGCAGCTTGTTGATCTCGATGAGCACTAATTCGCGCAGGTCTCTCGTCCGGATATAATGTGCGGTACATTCATGGAAATGCTTTGAGTAAGTCCCGCACTTCATAGACTCATTTGGAATACCTTTTCCGCGGTTGAGATAGAGCTTTTTACCGCAGTCGGCACAGTACACCATTCCTGAGAACGGGCTTACTTCCTTACATTTCTGCGGTCTTTTCTTTCCGTTCCGAAGCTTTTGAACAAGCTCGAAGTCGTGCTGCGAAACAACAGGCTCGTGAGTGTTCTCGAAGATCAGCCAGTCCCCTTTATCGGTATAGACCCGTTTCTTGCATCTGTACGATTTGGAAGAAGTCTTGAAATTGACCGTATGTCCGACATACTCTATGCGATCAAGAATATTGCAGACTGTCCGGTGATCCCACCTTGTCGGCGGCTTCCCGCTGACATCTCTGTTGCAGTAGCCCTTTCTCACAGCATATACTGCTGGAGTTATTATCTCATCGTCTGTGAGTATCTTTGCGATCTGCAACGGACCGTGTCCTTCGATCGCGAGTCTGAATATCCGCTTTACCACTGCTGCGGCTTCTTCATCGACTTCCCATACATTCTTGTCGTGTTCGGATTTCCGATACCCGTATGGCGGATGATTAGAAAGCGGTTTTCCGGACTGACCTTTAGCTTTCAGAACAGCCTTTACCTTGCGGGAGCAATCCCGGGCGAACCAGTCATTGAAAATATTCTTGAATGCCATAAGCTCATTTTCGGATTTCAATGTGTCAACACTGTCGTTGATAGCGATATACCTGACATCGTGTTCGGGAAAAATAAGCTCGATATACTGTCCGGTCATCAGATAATCCCGTCCGAGACGCGAAAGGTCTTTTGTAATGATGATACCGATCTTTCCGTTCTCCATATCCCGTATCATTCTCTGAAAGCCGGGGCGTTCAAAGCTGGTTCCGCTGTACCCGTCATCGACATAGAACTGCGGATTTGGAAAGTGATTATCGTGAGCATATCTGAGAAGAATTTCCTTTTGATTTGTAATACTGTTGCTTTCTCCGGCAAGCATATCGTCCTGCGAGAGTCTGCAATACAGCGCCGTGATCTTGTTTGTCATCTGTTCCTCCTTAATGCAACAAACAAGCCGCGGTAACATATTCAAAACTGTACTATTAATATATCATCTCACCGGTATTTTGTCAAGTTTGAACAGATTACCGCCGCTATCGAATCAATTCGTTTCGTCGAGTTCCCGACTTATCAGTTTTCCTACAATATCGGCAAGCGTTTCCTTGCATTCGAGATTGAAAAATGTCCGCACCTTGTAGGTCGTTCCGTTGATCTCATAGACGGATATATTTTCCTCCTTGTTCATCGCTGCTGCTATTGTTTCGTATTCGTTTGACATTGAAAAATCCTCCGTTCATAAATTGATTTATGTATCGGATCTTTCATTTTCTTCCTGATATTTTGTTCAAAAAAATCATCAGAGGGGTTTGGGGATTTCTTCTCCAACAAGCAAAAATTTTTCGGCGCAACGAGTAACGAAAATTGACGAAAATGGTGATTTGGGTACTCAAATCATATGCTTGCTATTCTTCCGTGCATACTTTTTCAGAAAATCAGCTTTTTCAGATTATTTCGCTTTTTTCAAGGGGTGTCCACCATTGGACACCCTGTTTTCTCTTTCTTATTTCTGTGAAAAATGCAGTGTCAGGCGGTTTTTGTTACCGCTCTTTTCGAGCAATAATTCGGACAGTCGGTCAGTAGCGCGCGATAGCTTTGCTTGCAGTTATTTCTACATTTCCGGCAAAGCGTGTTATAGCAAATCCTTCCTCGCTCGTTAATAAACAGCGACCATTCCTCTTTCAGCTTTTTCGACATTCTTGGCATAGCAGCACCTCTTTTCTGAAAATAAAACAGCACGGCAGGCATCATAACCTGTCGTGCTGCAAATAAAAATGCGCTCCGGTGGAACGCATTACCAATATTCTATTGTATCAAATATAACAGACAGATAATTTATGTTCGGGCATAGTTTCCCCGTAAATCAGCAATGGTTATGCGAACATCGGCATTCTCACAGTTTCGGGTAAAAATATGTTATCTTGAAACCGTGTTCCGACATTCTCTGCTGTCATATTTGTTCTCAACTACCCTGACGCAGGGAACGGTCAAGCAGGAAGTCTGCGAATCTTCCTCATAGGGTTATGCCCTCTGCCCATTCTTATGGTGCAGCCGTCAATGTTTCCATTCAGACGGAAGTATCATTGTCCCTCTCGCCTTTCATCGCGTCGGCGGTAGCAGCCCACAGTATCGAAGAATTAAATCGCTCGTCAGTTGCCGGAGTCATCTCGCGTTCTTCTGTCGCTCGTCCTTTCGGACAGCAAGAGGAATGTAACTTGATCGCTGATATTCTGTTGTGATATTTATCATTCGATATGTTATCACGGGGATTGGGTCACGTTTCGTTACCCCATCGTGCCGAGACAGCCGTGTTATGCAACACTCTGTCCTGCGGTAAGACCAGCGCCCTGTTTTATAGCAGTGGTTTGAAGCCGATGGAACGTTTTGTTCTCTCAACAGAAAAAATGTTTTGGAGATGATGCCCTGAAACAGGGCGTCATAAATATTCTACTCGGCTTTCTTTTCAGCAAGTCGCTCATAGTAACTTGCCCTTTCACCTAATATGAAAAAATCGCCTTTTTTATCCCCCTCGGAAGCACCGTTTTCGATAAAATATTTGAATTTTTGTGAAATCTGTACAAAAGACTTATGTATTCGCGGCTGTCCTATGTGCTCAATTTCTGCTATCTCGGTCTGTGATTTACTGCGAAGCGCCCGAAGCTCCAAACGTCTACGCTGGGTATCGGAAAGTGTGGCGAGAAACTCGTTCATTTCTTTCGTGAACGCAACATCATCTTCCCGCATAACAAGAACTTCTTCCATTGACGGAAGGTGCGCAAGGTCTGTATCTTCCAGATCGTTTATCGAAACATCTTTGTAGCTTATGCGGTACATCAGATCGCGCTCGTCGATGTAATATTTATCGGAGAGGCGCTTCCATTTCCGGAACAGTTTTTCGTTCCCGTCAAAGTCCTCGGCAGCGATCTCGGACACCTCGCCGTTCGCAAAGCGATAGACGATAGCGTCCGCATTTGCCAAATTCAGACTGCATTGTGTGTATTCAAACTTTTCCATATCTACCTCGCTTACTCTGCTGATGAACGTATTGTTCGTGCAACATCATTATATCAGATACGCAACGCTATGTCAATACATTTTCTTGTAATTGTCCCAATTTCGGGATAATTGCTAAAAAAGTTGGTTTGCAGCTGACATATTCTATGTTCGGGTGCATCCTAATCTCAACTGTAGCTTTTCGGGGCGATTATCGCAGAAAAGTGCGCTGCTAACTGCTCTTTTTTTGAGGACAGTGATAAATCATAGGGTAGGTATCTCATTATTCCGACGATGTTTTTTTCGGCAAAGCTAATATTTGCGCATTTCGTGCAACAAGGGGGTACTCATTTGACACCCCCTTGGCTCAAAGTCGCTGTTCATCGGCAATGAGAGCATTTTAGAAAACTATTTGACCTTTTGTAAAAATATCAGGATATATATAGATAGCGAAAACACTGTATATTAGGCTTCGCAGACAAATATACATTTTTCGGTATTTTTTATAGATATGTAAAAAATGCAATGCTTTCTCTTGCACAATTTGTCAAAATATGCTATAATAATGATGATTATATTTTTGTTATTTGCTATATTACATGATTTTAGGGTGATTACTGTGAAAATGCAGGAAAAGATAAAATATTGGGAAAATAGGCTTCTTGATCTTGGGAAAAAGAACAAGATGATATATTGTCCTGCGCCAAAACCCGGAAAGCGTGTATCACGAGCAAGCATTATGATCCAAACTCCGGATATAGATAAGCTTTGGGACAAGCTTGTAGTAAACGAAGGGAGCATTGAATTCCCGATAGATCTGAACGCTTATGTTGAAGGAAATGAAGAAGATTCCGAGCATCTCGATGCGCAGACAGTATTCCGAAACGGTTATCAAACAGATCAATCCGTTTCGGAAGCCTGCAAAACGCTTTTGTCATTGAAGGAAAAATCAAAGGAGTTTATGGATAATAAGGGCTTGAACGCTCTTTATCTGGCAATGGGTTTCCTTAACTGGTATGAAAACGGGGACAGCGGCGCAAAGATGCGCTCCCCGCTTCTGCTCTTGCCGATCACTATTACTCAAGAAAACATAGTATCTCCTATCAAAATATCGAAAACCGATGATGATCCTATCTGCAATAATACTCTTCAGCAAAAAATACATACAGATTTCGGCATAATTATACCTAATTATGAAGAAAATGAGCCTATTCAAAGCTATCTTGCCCGTGTAGCTGAAAAATGTGAAAAAACAAACTGGAAGGTAGACAACAGATCAGCACAGATCTCGATGTTCGTCTATCTGAAACTGGCAATGTATCATGATATCGAAACTCATGAAGCGGAAATAGCCGAGAACCCTGTCATACAGACATTGAACGGGGAATCAGTACAGTTCGATAATGTCATTGTTCCTGATATCAGGAATATCGACCATGATAAAGAAGAACCCAGAACGATATACTCGGTAGTAGATGCGGATTCAAGCCAGCAGGATGCTATAACACTCGCAAAAGCCGGGGTCAGCTTCGTCTTGCAGGGACCGCCCGGAACCGGAAAGAGCCAAACTATTACGAACTTTATTGCCGAATTGCTCGGACAGGGCAAAAAGGTTCTGTTCGTATCCGAAAAAATGGCGGCGCTTGAAGTCGTTTATTCCAGACTGCAAAAAGCCGGTCTTGGTGATTTTTGCCTGACCCTTCATAATCCCGATGCCAAGAGAAAAGATATTATCGACCAGTTAAAGGTTTCGGTCGATCTGTCAGAAAGCAAGGCTGAACTTGAAAGTGAGGCTTTTCGCAGACTGGAATCTCTGAAGCTGAAAAGACAGGCTCTCAACGATTATGATACACAGCTTCATACGGTAGTACAGCCTCTCGGAGAATCTGTTTTTAAAGCGAATGGCATAATTGCCTCACTTGATGACTATCCTGATGTGGATTTCTATCAGGAAAATGCGGATAAATTTACGCCCGCACAATTAGAAGAGAATATTGAGGCTCTGAACGAATTCGCACGAATAATAGCCAAAAACGGTTATCAGGATATGAATCCGTGGTATGGCTGTACAGTTGACCGCTTTTCTCAGATGCTTCGTCAGAAGATTCTCTCCGATTCCGAACCCGTGCTCAGTTATCTGCATGAAGGTGCCGGATTGTTATCGGAAGTGTCAGAACTTGTGACCGGAGAGACGGATGAACCCGATCGGATCATAGGCGGGAAACTGAAAGATGTACTGAATATAGCAATACAGTCTCCGGGCGTACCCTATGAATGGTTCGGTCTTAATATAGCGTCTGCCAATAATAAATACACTGACGTTCTTCGTAGGATCAAGTCAAAAAGACAGTACGAGAAGCTTCTTGATGATATAAAAGGTGCTGAAGGTAAGCTGGAATCCGTTTTTTCCTCAATGCTTGGTTTTATCACGGACGATAACGATCCAGAATTAAGTAAAGCTGCTGATATATTTCGCAGTAATTGTGATAAATTGACGGAAACGCTGTCTGAATCAGACGAGCGTATAGTTTCATTTTCCAAAAACAGTTTTTTGCTTACAGTAAAACAGCTTGTTGATGATATAAGAGCCGCAAAAGAAAACGAAGAAATAAAGAACAAGTCAGAACAGGAACTAAAGCAGCTCGAAAACGATGCCGCTTCACAAAAAGAACAGCTTGCGGCACTTCAAAAAGAAGGCAATGATGCAGAAAAAGCGCTTACAGCATCATATAATGAGCGGATACTTGACATTGACGGTGAGGCATTCAGAACAAGATTCGGGTCCGATTACAAATCTCCGGCAAGAATTCTAAACTCACAGTATAGAAAAGATATAAAACTGCTTAAAAGCTATTCAAGAATAAACGAGCGGTTATCATATAAAGAAGCCATTCTGCTTATTGAACAGCTGAATGATGTACAGCAGAGGAAACGTCTTGCTGATGAAAAGGCTGGAATTGTGGGTGATATTGCCAAAAGAAGCGCTAACTGCGCTGAAAAAATATCCCGTGCATCTGAAAATATAAACAGTCTCCGAAACAATTTCCAAATACACCGTAATGACTTGCTGAATGCTTACGGCGAATGCAAGAATAAGATAGAACAGATCGAAAGCAAATACAGAGAACAGCTTTTGAAGGAAAAAGAGTCAGTCGATAGGCTGCTTCCGGAAATTTCCGAAGTTCTCGGAATGCAGATCACTGAAAACAGCGATCTGAAAGCGATATACAGCGGACTCAGATGGGTTCAGGACATATATGAAACAATGCCTGAAAGATCATTCTCGTCTGACTTTTTAAGGTCGGCGGCAAAAGCTGATGAAGCGTTTATAGGTAAACTCAAAGACTATATCGAGAAATTATTATCATGGAATGCTGATTTTGAAGCGAAAACAGATTATTTCTTAAGTCTGTTCAATGATGAAAGGAAAACGGAGTTTAAAAATTTACCTGTCGCCGTATTCGAGAACAATGTTAAACTTTGCACCCGTAATTTTGATATGCTCGAAACGCTCATAGATTACAAACACTCTGTTGAGGTCATAAGCAATAAAGGTCTCAGCGGTTTTCTGAAAAGTGTCATAGATAAGAAGCTCAACAGTGACAGCATAGTACCTATATACAGGAAATGCTTTTACAGGTCTTGGCTTGATGAAGTATCGGTACAGTTTGATCAGATTTTTAATTTCCGGCGTGACAGACAAGAGAATACCGTTGAAGAATTCATAGATCTTGACAAGACACATCTTAAAATATCCCGCGAAATGCTGAGAGTACAGCTGATCCGGCAGCTTCCCGATTTTAATTTTGTAGGAAACGGCGATGAAGCATCTATTCTTAAGCGCGAAATAAATAAGAAGAGCCGGCTTATGCCCATCAGAAAGCTGATTGCAGAAATACCGACTCTGCTGCCATCGCTTAAACCGTGTATGCTCATGTCGCCTCTGTCTGTGAGCACATACTTCGGGAGCAGTGATTTTCGGTTTGATACCGTTATTTTTGATGAAGCATCACAGGTTCGCACAGAAGAAGCGATTTGTTCGATATTCCGGGCAAAACAGGTAATAATCGCGGGAGACAGCCAGCAGCTCCCTCCTACAAACTTCTTCAGTACATACGTTTCCGACGATGACGAATATGACGAAGACAATAATAACAGCAATTATGATATAGGCTACGAATCGCTTTTGGATGAAGCGGCTTTCGGTCTTTCAACACAGACCTTGCTCTGGCATTACAGAAGTAAGCATGAAGCTCTTATTGCGTTCTCTAATAAGAAAATCTATCATGATAAACTGATAACATTCCCTTCGTCTATAATTAAGGCTCCGGGGATGGGAGTTGAGTATGTTTTCGTTGAGAACGGTATTTATAACAGAGGAGGACGAGGCGGCAATATCAAAGAAGCAAAGCGTATAGCTGAACTCTTGCTTGAGCACTTCCGCACTACACCGGAAAGAAGTGTCGGTATAATCGCTTTCGGTTCAAGACAGGAAGAAGTAATTGAAAATGCAGTGATTAGGCTTAGACAAGAGCACCCTGAAATCGAACAGTACTTCGGAGACAACAGGAAAGAGCCATTGTTTATCAGAAACCTTGAATCCGTACAGGGTGATGAGCGCGATACTATAATCTTTAGTATAGGATACGGTTACGATCAGAACGGTAAATTCAATATGAACTTTGGCCCATTAAGCCGGGAAGGCGGCGAACGAAGGCTTAATGTTGCAATAACCAGAGCAAGATATAATCTTAAATTAGTCGGTTCTATCATGCCATACGACATTAAGACAGATCGTATCACATCTAAAGGTCCCAAGCTATTGAGAGATTATATTGATTTTGCTATAAACGGAGACTCTGTGCTTAAAGCAGATATATCTGTCCCGGAAGAGGTTGATCTCCAGTCTCCGTTTGAGGAGTCGGTATATGATTATCTTATCGGCGAAGGGTATAATGTAGCTTCACAGGTAGGCTGCTCCGGATATCGTATCGATCTCGGTGTATATCATCCGGAATATGACGGCAGGTTTGTGCTCGGCATCGAGTGTGATGGTGCATCTTACCATTCTGCAAGAACTGCACGCGAACGGGATCGCCTCAGACAGACCATACTTGAAGATATGGGGTGGAAAATCTATCGTATATGGTCAACTGATTGGGTAAAGGATATCGCTTCGGAAAAAAGAAGACTAAAAGAGGCTATAGATGATGCAATAGCTAATTACAGCGAAAAACTTCCGGGCTCTCAAGAATCTGTTATTCCGATTGAGGAGGCAGATGAATATGTACAGCTGACCGAAAAAAGTAAGGAAGAGGTCAGAGCAGAATATGAAGAAAGATATCGCTCTTGTTTCGCGGGAGGTAAGCCTGAAGAAATCCCAACATCAGACTATGAAAGTGTTATTCTGAAGATTTTACAGGATGGATATGGCAGTCGTAAAATGGATAACCTTATAAGAGATGCTGCAAAATACGGATATGGATGGCATCGCGTCGGCTCTAATATAAAAAGAGAATTTATGATAGTCTTGCGTCGACTGGAAAGGAATAATGTGATCGAGGTCAAGGACGATGACATCCGTTTAATCAAATAGTAAAAGCTCCGGATATCGTATAATGCATATCCGGAGCTTTTGGCTACAGTTATTGAATAGTTACACGGTCTGTTTGAAAGCTATAACATGGACTTCTTTATAGGCAACCGACAGACTCAGAGCCCCTTCTCAAAATCTCTCAAGGCAGTCTTCCGGGGCAGCGCCCCGGACACCGCGAGCAGTCTCCGCAGCAGGTCTTTCCGCGTTTTGCCGATCTTATGCGGAAAACTACCGCGGCGATGACAGCGGCGGCTATCAGAACGATAAGTATGATATCAACTGTATTCATTCACACACCTCCGAGAAGCATACCTATGATATGTACGATAAACGCGGCGACCCATGCTATCGCGCACTGCCATACCACAACGAATGCCGCATATCTGATGCCGAGTTCCCTCTTTATGGCGGCAACAGCGGCTACACACGGTGTATAGATCAGCGAGAACACAAGGAACGACGCGGCTGTGAGCGCGGTCATCGCTGCTGCCGCACCGCCGCTGTAAAGTATCTCCAGCGTCGATACAACGCTCTCCTTCGCCATAAATCCCGTAACGAGAGCAACAAGAAGCTGCCAGTCCCCGAGACCTATCGGAGCCATTACCGGAGCGAGTACCCCCGCCACGGCGGCAAGAATGCTGTTTCCGGGGTCGTCGGTGAGCTGCATTGAAAGATCGAAGCTCTGCAGGAACCATATAGCGAGCGATGCTATCAGAATTACCGTGAACGCTCTTTGCAGGAAGTCCTTCGCCTTATCCCACATAAGACGCAGCACGTTTTTCACTCCCGGCATACGGTAATTCGGAAGCTCCATTACGAACGGCACAGCCTTGCCCTTGAATTTGGTACTCTTGTACAGCAGGGCGGCAAGTATCGCAAGCACTGCGCCGAGCACATAAAGCCCTATGTAAACGAGCCAGCCGATATCCGGAAAGATCGCGTCTATCACGAAGGCGTAGATCGGCATTTTCGCGGAACAGCTCATGAACGGGGTCAGCAGTATGGTCATCTTCCTGTCGCGGTCGCTCGGCATCGTGCGCGTAGCCATTACCGCGGGAACGGAGCAGCCGAAGCCTATCAGCATCGGGACGATGCTTCTGCCCGAAAGCCCTATCTTGCGCAGCAGCTTATCCATAAAGAACGCCACACGCGCGATATATCCGCTGTCCTCAAGTATAGACAGGAAGAAGAACATCGTGACGATCACGGGCAGGAAGCTCAGAACGCTGCCCACACCCTCGAATATGCCGCCCACGATAAGTCCGTGTATCACTTCGTTTACGTTCGCGTCGGTCAGAGCCTGGTCAACAAGCTCGGTGACGCTGCTCACGCCGATCTCGATAAGCTCCTGGAAAAACGCGCCGATAACGTTGAACGTCAGGAACGATATCAGCATCATTATGATGATAAACAGCGGGATAGCCGTGTATTTGCCCGTAAGTATGCGGTCGATCTTCCGGCTGCGGATATGTTCCCTGCTCTCGCGCGGCTTTATGACCGAACGTTCGCAGAGCCCGAAGATGAACGAGAAGCGCATATCCGCTATCGCCGCGTTTATGTCGAGCCCGCTCTCCGCTTCCGTCTGTTTTACGATATGCTCGATAGTCTCCTTTTCGTTCGTATCGAGTCCGAGCCGTTCGAGTATCAGCGGGTCGCCCTCTGCAGCCTTGCTCGCGGAGAAGCGAAGCGGCATTCCAGCTTTCTCGGCATGATCCTCGATAAGGTGGGCTATACTGTGCATACAGCGGTGAACGGCGCCGTTCTTGTGCTGTTTGTCGCAGAGATCGCGCTGCTCCGGCTTTTCGCGGTAATAGGCGATATGCACCGCGTGCTCCACAAGCTCCTCAATGCCCTCATTCTTTGCCGCGGAGATCGGAACTACGGGAACTCCGAGCAGGTTCTCCATTTCGTTTATATCTACACCGCCGCCGTTCGCGGTCAGCTCGTCCATCATATTCAGCGCCACGACAACGGGTATCCCCATTTCGAGCAGCTGATATGTGAGATAAAGATTTCGTTCTATGTTTGTGACATCGACTATGTTTATTACCGCGTGCGGCTTTTCGTCAAGCACGAAATTGCGGGATACTATCTCCTCGCTGGTGTACGGCGACATCGAATATATTCCGGGCAGGTCGGTGATAACGCAGTCCGGGTGACCGATTATCGTACCGTCCTTTCTGTCCACGGTAACGCCGGGGAAATTTCCGACGTGCTGGTTTGACCCGGTCAGTCGGTTGAACAGCGTGGTCTTGCCGCTGTTCTGGTTTCCGACAAGCGCCATTCTGATAGTGGTCCCTTTTGGGAGAGGATCGCCGCTGCCTTTCGGGTGAAATCTTCCGCCCTCACCGAGACCGGGATGCTCCGACACGAACATGGTCTTTGCCTCGCTGCCGCCGGCTTTTTTATTTTCTGCGGTATTATGTGCGCCCGGCTTGATCACCTCTGCCTGTATCCTGCCGGAGACAGGCGACACATCTATCTTCTCCGCGTCCTCAAGACGGAGAGTCAGCTCGTATCCGTGCAGCCGCAGCTCCATAGGGTCGCCCATGGGCGCGTACTGCACAAGCGTGATCTCGGTGCCGGGAATGACTCCCATATCAAGGAAGTGCTGGCGCAGCGCTCCGCTTCCTCCGACATTTTCTATTTTTACCGTCTGCCCTATGTCGGCATCTCTCAAAGTCATAGATGACTGTCTCCTTTTATTTTTTTCAGCCGGAAAATTACTTTATCTCTTCCCCGGCTTTTCAGGGGAAGAGATATATCCGTTGTCTATTCGTGAAGCGAATATGTGGTATCCGCGTCAATTATATCTATCATTGCCTTTGCTACGACAGGGTCGAACTGCGTGCCGCTGTTCTTCTCTATCTCGGCGCGTATAACGTCCTGCGGAAGATACTGTCTGTAACTGCGGTTTGAAGCCATTGCGTCATAGCTGTCCGCCACGGCGATTATGCGCACAAAGAACGGGATATCGTCACCCGCTATCCCGTCGGGGTAGCCCTTGCCGTTGAAGTACTCGTGATGCCAGCGTGCAGCCATGGCGAGCTCCGGCATGCTGCTTATCTCCGAAAGAATGTCATACCCGACGATCGGGTGACTTTTCATGACGGAGTATTCCTCGTCCGTAAGTCCGGAGGTCTTGCTGATAAGGTCGTGGGGAACGCCTATTTTTCCGATGTCGTGCAGCAGTCCCATATAGTATATGTCTTCCTGCTCCTCGGCGGAAAAACCGAGCTTGCGCGCGATCATTCTCGAATATATCGCTACGCGCTCCGAATGACCGTTTGTGTACTTGTCCTTTGCGTCTATCGACCTCGCGAGAGCTTCAAGCACCTGCGTGATAAGCAGCTTGTCGCGTCTTTCCGGACTCATTTCCTCCGGTCTTTCCTTGTGCTTTTTATTCGGTTCCATTGTTTTTACTCCGTTCAATATGTCGGTTCGATAACAAGAGCGTTGTCCCGTTATCAGAGCTTACTGTTCCGCCGGCTTCCGCACGGAAGTCAAAGGATAAACAGTCATACGCACCTCCGTACAGGCGTTTCCTGCATTATACCACTTTTCCGGGAACACTGTCAAGGCGGTTTCCGCATCGGGGCTGCTTTTTTTCTGAAATTGCATATGATATTATACAACAAAATCTGCGTATTGTCAAATAACTTTACGCTGGGATACCGCAAAAAGATCCCGCGGGGAACAAAACAGGCGTCCCGTTCGGGACAAGCCTTGACAATACCGCACATATACGGTATAATGATATTGTCACAGCAATCATCAGAAACCGGTCTGTTCTTTTCGTACAGATCGCCGGCATTCCGGAAGGAGGCGCATATATATGCGGAACAGGATCCTGTTTATCAACGCGGCACCCCGTGAACAGTCGCGCACAAGGCAGCTTGCCGATATCGTGCTGAACAAGCTCGGCGGCAGCGTAACGGAGGAAAAGATATACGAATATGTTTTCCCGCAGACGACGGAGTTCTTCCTGAAGAGCAGAGATGATGCCGCGGCGCACGGCGATTTCTCGAATCCGCTGTTCAGATATGCGCGGGATTTCGCGGAAGCGGATATTGTCGTTATTGCCGCCCCGTTCTGGGATATGTCTTTCCCCGCTTCTCTCAAAGCGTATATTGAGCATATAAACGTTGTCGGTCTCACCTTCGGTTACTCTCCCGAGGGCGTTCCGCTCGGTCTGTGCAAGGCAAAGGCGCTGATATATGTAACGTCCTGCGGCGGCAATATCGGCAGAGAGGGTCATACCTTCGGGTACGGTTATGTGAAATATCTCGCAAAGTCGGTTTACGGCATAAAGCACACCGCGCTGATAAGTGCCGAGGGGCTCGATATAGCCGGAGCGGACATCGGTGCGATAATGGCAGCGGCAGCGGAGGAAGCCGGAAGAAAGACCGATGAGATCATAAAGAAAGCGGAACTCTGACACAGAATATTATCCGGACAAAGGCAATACCTGCTGCGGTATTGCCTTAATGTATGCTCCGGCAGCAGAATACTCTGCGTTCTGTCCTGATGTGCCGGGACAATTCTCTGAATGCTGCCGGTATAAAATATGTGAACAAAACAGTTGAAAAAAATCCGGAAATATGGTATAATAATATATTAGTCACATTCAGAACAATACATATCAATGGAGGCAATACATGAACCTGCTGTTCCTGCTGCGTCCCAAAGACGAGATAACATATATTAGCTCCTCCGCCACGGTGCGTCAGGGGCTCGAAAAAATGCGCGTACACGGCTATACCGCCATACCCGCCGTATCGGCTGAGGGTGAATACGCCGGTACCGTAAGTGAGGGCGACTTCCTCTGGGCTATGTGTTCCAGCGGCTCTCTGCGCTCACTGGAGAAAATGCCTGTCTCGGACATCATAAGATCAAAGCGCGACAAAGCCGTTACCGTGAACGCGGATATGGACGAGCTGCTGTACCTGATAATGGAGCAGAACTTCGTCCCCGTCACCGACGACCGCGGCAAATTCATCGGTATCGTGACGCGCCGTGACATAATAAAATATTTCTACGATAAAGAACAAAAGGAAAGGAAAAATTCCGATGAATGAAAAGATAAAGCTCCTTACCGACAACATCGAGCGCTCGATCATAGGCAAGCGCGATGTTATCCTGAAACTCACCGCCGCACTTCTTTCCGGCGGCCATGTGCTTATAGAGGACGTTCCGGGCGTGGGAAAGACAAGGCTTGTCACCGCCCTCTCCGAAAGTGTGAGCGGCTCGTGCAGCCGTATCCAGTTCACACCCGACCTTATGCCGTCGGATATCACGGGATTCACGATGATAAATCCCAAGACCGGCGAATCGGAATTCCGTCCCGGTGCCGCTATGTGCAACTTCCTGCTCGCGGACGAGATAAACCGTGCTTCACCGAAGGCACAGTCCGCGCTGCTCGAAATAATGGAGGAACTGCAGATAAGCGCCGACGGCGTGACACACAAGCTGCCGGTGCCGTTTATGGCTCTTGCGACACAGAACCCAGTTGAGACTTACGGTACATATCACCTGCCGGAAGCACAGATGGACAGATTTATGATGAAGATCTCGATAGGCTACCCCGACCCGGGCGAGGAGATGCAGCTTCTCGGCGGCGGATTCGGAAAAGAAGTGAAGCTCGAACCGGTGATGACGCTTGACGATATAACGGAGCTTCGCAGACAGGCGGAGGCAGTCCGTGTGAACGACAGTGTAAAACGCTACATCGTCGGCATAGTCACCGCCACAAGAGAGAGCGAATATACCCTGCTCGGCGCAAGTCCGCGCGGAAGTCTCGCTCTGTACTCCGCGGCAAAGTCACTCGCGCTGATAAACGGCAGAGATTACGCTGTTCCGGAGGACGTGCGGGATATAGCCTGTGATGTGCTCGCGCACAGGCTCATGTTATCGCCCAAGGGCAAATCCACATTCGGCATATCTATCGCCGCTATGCGCCATATTCTGGAAAAAACTCCCGTCCCGACGGAATAAAGAACATGATAAACATAAGATCTGTAATAACATATCTGCTGCTGATAGCGCTTGCCGTCCTCTACACGCTTTATCTTGAAGCGCCGGGCGGCAGCTATCTTATAATAGCGCTGGTATCGGCGGCAGTGATATCGCTGCTTTTGTGCGCATACACGAAAAAGAAGCTCACCGCGCGTATAACCATAAGCGAGGACATACTCAACCGTGCGGAGACCGCGTCCGTGAAGCTGGTGCTGGAAAATTCCGGCGTACTTCCGTCATCTTTCGTATCGGCGGAGCTGTTTTCAAGTTACCACTTCTCGTCGGCTTCTCCGCAGAGGATTCGCGCGGCGGTATTCGGACGCAGCAGCATGGAATTTGCCGCCGACTACAAAGCCGAGTTCTTCGGCAAGGGCAAGATCGGCATAAGCAGCATCGTACTCACGGATTTTCTCGGTCTGTGCAGCTTCCGCGTCAGTATGCCGAAAGCGTCCGCGGAGATAAAGATATATCCCGACATTCCCGCTGTTGACAGGCGCGAGGGTCTTGCCCGCAGCCTCACCGACGCGGCGGCTTTCGACGACAGCGAGGAAACTACGCAGTCGCTTTTCGCCGTGAACGGCACACCCGGCTACGAACACAGAAAGTACGAGCCCGGCGACAGCCTTAAGCTGATAAACTGGAAGCTCTCCGCAAAAAGAGGGGAGTTCTATGTCCGGAGGCTGGAAGGCTCCTCCGGTGCGGAACAGACCTTCGTGCTGGACAAGGCCGGTTCAAAATCGCACGACCGTCTTACGGCAAGGCGCGAAGAACAGCTCACCGTTGAGGGTATGCTGTCGCTGCTGATGCAGTTCGCAAAGACCGAGCTCCCGTCGAGTTTAAAGATACGCTTCGGCAGCGACTGGGAGACTATACCCGTAGTTACGCCCTCGGACGTTTCCGACATACGCTACCGCCTCACCGATTACGAATTCTCGCAGGACGAGGTCGGCAGGCTGCCGTCTTCGGAAAACGGTCATACGGTCATTTTCTCGGCACGCTGCGACGCGCACATTGCTGCCGAGGTGTCCGGATATGAGAGCCGATGCGCCGCAGCCCCGAAGGTCGAGGTGCCGTCGGAGAATATATGGAGCATCACGCGGGACGAAAACGATATCCGCTTTATCAGGTGAAAATGGACAATACAAAGAAAATCTCGCTTCCGCCGTTCTGGGCGGAAAACACCGTACCCATACTGCTCAGCACGGCGGTAATGAGCGCGGCGTCATACATATACTCGGCGGGGTCGGTCCTGGCGGTGATACTGTTCACGATAGTCTCGCTGGGATTTTCGCTGCTGCTCTTCTCGCTGTATGAGTTCCTGCGCCAAAAGGGAAAGACGTGGCTTACAACGATAGTGGTTGTGCTGCTGCTTATCACGTCGGATATGCTTGCTCTGCGCTTTGTCGATTTCCGCAGCATAACCGAGCTGTCGTCGTGGGTGCTGGAGCCCTCACGGTTCACGCAGGTGCATTATGGCAGCGTATTCTCGATGATACTGCTCATCGGCTTTATACTGATATCCTGTCTGTACTATTTCACACGGGTGCGGTACAGAAAGCTGTTCCTGTTTCTGATATGCCTGTGTCCGTTCTGCCTTTTCGCAAAGACGTTCACGGCTATACCGGTCATTTACCCGATAGTGCTTATGACGCTGTTTTTCTTCATAATGACGGGAAACGCCGGAAAAGCCTCATCGGACGGCAAGGAGCAGCTTATACACGGAATGAACCGCGGAACGGCGGTATCATCGCTCGCATTCGTGCTTGCGGTAACGATTCTTGCGTCATTTATGCCGAAGCTGGAATTCGCGCCGTTCAGAGAGCAGTTCGACGAGTTCGTCACCGGTGTTACGATAAGTGCCGCCGAGACCGCGAATTTCGACGATTTCAGCAACAATTCCTCCGCTTCCTCGTCCTCATCGGACGACACTGTGGTATTTTATTTCTACGGTGCAAATCCGAAGCTGGTGAAGCGGCAGTGCTTCAACATCTACGACGGAACGGAGAACACATGGAAATACTACGGCAATTCAAACGACGGCTACGCCGGCTGGAAGAAGTATCTCGAATTTGAAGACCCGTCCGCGCTTTATGCAGAAGCGGGATATGACGGTGCGGAACCGCTGTCTGCGAGCTGCTGGGTAAGACCCGCTTCCGGACAGGTAAAGGCGATATACACGCCGGAAAACCCGAATGACATCTCGCTCTACAACTCGGACACGAAGATATACAGAACGGAGAACGACGAATACTTCATCACCAACAAAGATGTGGGGACGGCAAATTCCTACCGGTTATCATGGTCGGAATTCGAGTACGACAATGATTTCTCCGCTATGTTCACCGACGAGCTTGCAAAAGAGCTCGCCGTTACCGGCACGGCATCGAATTCGTATCTTCTTGCGAAGGAGCAGGCAGTGAAGTATAACGACTACCTGCTCTCGGAAAAGATAAGGGACGCTTGCTTTTCCTCACGCGAGGCGAGACTCCGCGTAAAGGAGCTTGCGGAGAGCATAACCGCGGGTGCGGAGTCGGACTACGGCAAGGCGGCGGCAATAGTGGAGTTCTTCCGCAAGGGCGACTATATCTACGACATAAATTTTACGACAAACGACCGCTCACCCGACAACTTCATATTCGGCACAAAGCGCGGCGCCTGCATAGCGTATGCGACCGCGATGACACTGATGTGCAGGGAGCTCGGAATGACAGCAAGGTACTGCGAAGGCTTCCTGATACAGCGCAACGAGGCGAACGGGGGCTACTGGTATGTAACGACCGCGGACTCGCACGCCTTTACGCAGGTGTGGATAGACGGCTACGGCTGGACGTGCTTCGACCCGACCAGCAGCACCATTGACAGCGGCTTCGATATGACATTCATTTTTGTGGGTGCCGGAGCCGCGCTTATAGCGTTTGCCGGAGTGCTGTTCACCGTACTGCGCCCGAAAGTAAGGGAATCGCGGTATGTACACAGAATGAAGTCCCTGCGCGGCGCAGCGCAGAAATCCGCGATATACATAAAGATAAACGGCATGATAAACCGCTATGAAGGAAACGGCGAGAATACCATGACCCCGACGGATACCGCGGCGAGATGCGCGGAGCTGTTCGGTACGGATATATCCGAGTTCACGGAAAAATACGAAAGCTCCGTTTACGGAGGAAAGGGCGACGAAAGTGAGGACTGCTCCGGCGTTTACACCGCGTTCGCCGCAGCGTACAAGGCAAAGCTCAGAGAGGAAAGGAAGCGCAGAAGAAAATGAGTATGTTTACCGCGGACGAGGTATATGACGCACTTCCCGCCGGCATCGCACGGAGGCTCGACATCCGCACTGCCGGAGTTACCGGCTCGACAAACGATGATATAAAAGCGCTTGCAGGACAGGGAGCTCCGGAAGGAACGATCATTATCGCCGGAGCCCAGACCGCCGGGAAAGGTAGGCTCGGCAGGAGCTTCTATTCTCCCGCGGACACGGGGCTTTATATGAGCATACTTCTCCGTCCCCGGTTCGGAGCGGCAGATTCTCTCGCAATAACCACAATGGCAGCAGCTGCGGTCGCGGAAGCCTGTGACGCTTTTCTCAACGGCACTTCCGCGGGGATAAAGTGGGTAAACGACATATATGTGAACGGCAGGAAGGTCTGCGGGATACTTACAGAATCGTCTCTCGCACAGGACGGCTCCGTAAAATACGCTGTGCTTGGCATAGGAATAAACGCCGCTGCCGCCGAGTTCCCGGAGGATATCAGAGAAAAGGCAGGCACTCTCGGCTGCGGTGCGGAGATACGGCCGCTGCTTGCGGCAAAGGTGCTTGAACGGTTTTTCGCGTATTTCGACGAGCTTCCCGACAGGAGTTATATCGCCGAGTACCGCAGGCGTTCGGTGCTGACCGGGAAAACCATAGAATACGAAGCGGACGGAGCCGCACACACAGCCGAAGTTGTCGGCATAGATGATGAAGCACGGCTTATAGTACGCAGCACGGACGGAAAAATCAGTTATCTTGCTTCCGGCGAGGTGAATATCAGAAAATTCTGAAGTGCCGGAACACCGTGATCACCGTATAAATGTAATAAAAGGAGAAAAAATATGGAAACAAGCAAAGAAAAAAGCAAAACTCTGAAGATCGTTATGTGCGCACTTTTCGCGGCGATAATAGCTGTGTCGGCGCAGGTGACTGTCCCGCTCCCCACCAACGTTCCGATCACGCTCCATACATTCGGCGTGGCGCTCTGCGCAGCTGTCGGCGGCGCACTTGCCGGAACGGTATCGACTGCGGTTTATGTGCTTATCGGAGCCGTAGGTCTTCCGGTATTTGCGGGAATGAAGGGCGGATTTGCCGTTCTCTTCGGTCCTACCGGCGGATTTCTGTTCGGCTTTATTATAATGGCATTTTTCTGCGGACTTCAGATGAAGAATCTGCCGCTTCGCATTGCCGTATCAATCGGCGGACTTGCGCTCTGCTATCTCTGCGGTGCGGTCCAGTATGCTGTCCTCGCACAGATAGACCTTATACAGAGCATTGTGCTTGTGGTGCTGCCGTTCGCCGTCAAGGATATACTGAGCGTATGCGCGGCGCAGTATATGGCTGTCCCGATAAGAAAAGCGCTTGCAAAGACAATACACTATTGAAAACAGGTAACAGACCATGGCAGACACGAATGTTTACGCAATTGCTGATGAGATCATAGCAGGACGCAGACTTTCCCGCAATGATGACCTCTCATTTCTGATAAAAAGCGGCACTGACGAGCTGTGCAGGAATGCCGACAGAATAAGAAAAGCCCTCTGCGGCGATTACGTCGATCTGTGTAGTATCGTAAACGGCAGGAGCGGAAGATGCCCGGAAAACTGCAAATTCTGCGCCCAGTCCGCCCACAACCACACCGGAATTGACGAATACCCGTTTCTCGACGAGGACAGCATAGTGAATGAATGCCGCCACAACGCGGACAAGGGAGTGCACCGCTTCTCAATTGTCACAGCCGGGCGCACACTCAGTGATGAGGATTTTGAGAAAGCCGTATCGGCTTACAGCAGAATGAGCCGGGAGTGCAGCATAAAGCTCTGCGCGTCCCACGGACTTCTCACGGAGGAGCAGTTCATAAGACTGCGGGAAAGCGGAGTAACTACCTACCACTGCAACATCGAGACTTCCCGGCGCAACTTCCCGAATATCTGCACCACCCACACCTTTGACGACAAGATAGCCTGCATAAAGCGGGCGCAGAAGTGCGGACTGAACGTATGCTCCGGCGGTATCATCGGAATGGGTGAAACCCCGGAGGACAGACTGGATATGGCGCTGACCCTCGCCGAGCTCGGCATAGGCTCGATACCGATAAACGCGCTGCGTCCGGTAAAGGGAACTCCCCTTGAAAGCGAGACTCCGCTCACAGAAGAGGATATCCTGCGCACCGCCGCTATATTCCGGTTCATTGTCCCGACTGCCTACATACGGCTTGCGGCAGGACGCATAATTATGCGGGATTCCGGGTCCGCGGCATTCCTGTCCGGCGCAAATGCAACGATAACCGGAGATATGCTCACTACCTCCGGGAATGACATAGACGGCGATATAAAGATGCTCAAGGGGCTTGGGCTTGATGTGTCCGTGCCGGAGCGCTGAAAAGAGACCTGCGATGCTATTAGCGCGGAGCTTTCTATGGTATTTATCATCTCTTTCCGCTTTATTTTTGTATTGATTTTTTAGTATTTATATGCTATAATAATAGAATACTTATATGAAAGGAAACTCAAAGATGTTCAACAAAACAGAATTTTTGAATCAGTTCAACAGCATTTTATCCGAGGAATACGGCGTTTCCGCAAAGGAAGCCACTCCGCAGCAGATACATTTCGCTGTTTCCTCCGCGGTGATGCGTTCGATCTCCGAAAACTGGGCGAAGAGCAAAGAAGCGCACCTTGGTACGCGCCGTGCCTGCTACTTCTCTATGGAATTCCTTGTGGGACGTGCCATATACAACAATCTGCTCTGTCTCGGCATAGAGGAGGAAGTCTCCGATGCTCTCAAAGAAGCCGGCGTGAACCTTGCCGACCTTGAAGAGATAGAGGATGCAGCTCTCGGAAACGGCGGTCTCGGAAGACTCGCAGCCTGCTTCCTCGACAGCGCGGCTACTCTCGATCTTCCGCTTGACGGCTACGGAATACGCTACAAGTACGGTCTGTTCAGACAGTCCATAAAGGACGGTTTCCAGTGTGAGGAAGCCGACGACTGGACAAGATACGGTGACCCGTGGAGCAAACGCATGAACTCCGACACCGTAGAGGTAAAGTACGGCGACCAGACGGTAAAGGCTGTGCCTTACGATATGCCCATAGTCGCTTACGGCACCGATCACATCAGCACTCTGCGTCTCTGGCAGGCGGAACCGGTAAAGGAATTCGACTTTGAGCTGTTCAACGCGCAGAAGTACGACGAAGCCTGCCGCGAGCAGCGTATGGCGGAGGATATCTCCCGCGTGCTGTACCCGAACGACGATACCCGCGAGGGCAAGATACTCCGCCTTAAGCAGGAATACTTCTTCTCCTCCGCGTCGGTTCAGGATATCGTAAAGAAGTACAAGCGCGGCGGCGGTGATATGAGGAAATTCAGCGATAAGATCACCATTCAGCTCAACGACACGCACCCCGTTATCTCGATACCCGAGCTTATAAGAATACTTGTGGACGAGGAGGGATTTGATTTCTTCGACGCGCTCGAAACAGCGAAGAAGACCTTCAACTACACGAACCACACGATCATGGCGGAGGCTCTCGAAAAGTGGAGCGCCGACATAATGAAGGAGGTCGTTCCGAGAATATACGAGATCATTCTCCAGATAAATGAAGCATTCGTCGGCGAGCTTTACAAGTCAGGAATGTTCAAGCCGGACATCGACCCGATGAAGATAGTTGCCGGTGACATCATACACATGGCAAGAATGGCTATATACTGCTCCACTTATGTAAACGGCGTTGCGGAAATACACACCGAGATACTCAAGAACGACGCGCTCAAGGAATGGTACAAGCTCTATCCGAAGAAGTTCCAGAACAAGACGAACGGCATCACACCGCGCCGCTGGCTTGCTCTCTGCAACAAGGAGCTTTCCGCGCTTATCAACGAGCTCAACAAGGGTACCGAGTGGATGACCAACCTCGAAGACCTGCAGAAGCTGAAATGGTTTGCGGACGACAAGCATGAGCTTCAGCGTTTCATGGATATCAAGCACGAGAAGAAAGTGCAGCTTGCGGCGTACATCAGGGAGCATGAGGGCGTTGAGATAAACCCGGACAGCATATTCGACATTCAGATAAAGCGTCTGCACGAATACAAGCGTCAGCTTCTGAACGCGTTCGGAATACTTTACATTTACTACGGCATCAAGGACGGTTCTATCAAGGACTTCTATCCGACGACATTCATCTTCGGTGCGAAGTCGGCTCCCGGCTACCGCAGAGCAAAGGCGATAATCAAGTATATCAACGAGATAGGCAGGATAGTGAACGAGGATCCCGACACCCGTGATCTGCTCAAAGTCGTATTCGTACAGAACTATCGTGTTTCTTACGCGGAGAAGCTCGTCACGGCGGCAGATGTTTCCGAGCAGATATCCACTGCGGGAACGGAAGCGAGCGGCACCGGCAATATGAAGCTGATGCTCAACGGTACGGTCACCCTCGGAACGCTTGACGGTGCGAATGTCGAGATAGTGCAGGAAGCGGGCAAGGAAAACAACTACATCTTCGGCGCTACGGTCAAGGAGCTTGAAAGCATAATGAAGATCTACGACCCGCGCTACACGATCGAGAACGATCCGAAGATCGGCAGAGTTGTCCGCAGCCTTATCGACGGCACAGTAAGCGACGGCGGTTCCGGAGATTTCCGCGAGCTTTACTTCTCGCTTCTGGACGGCGCACACTGGCACAGAGCCGACAATTACTACGTTCTCGGCGACCTCGACAGCTATGTCAAGGCGAAGCTCAAGCTCAACAAGGATTACACAGACAAGTTCGCTTTCGCGAAGAAGTGCTGGATGAATATGGCTTGTGCAGGCAAGTTCAGCTCCGATCGCACGATCTCCGATTACGCGAAGGAGATCTGGAAGATAGAGAAGGTTACTCTTTGAGAGATTAAGAGACTTTCGAGACGGGGCGCTGCCCCGGACCCCGCAAGCCCCCTTTAAAAAAGGGGGCTTGACCCCCTAAATAAATGCAGTATTTCAGAGATTCATCAGTGGGTCACTCTGCAAGAAATGAATGGGGGTTGGCAAAAACTCCGATAGTAAATTAAAACTGCTTGTTGTTAAGGTCACAACAAGCAGTTATTTTTATTATTTGAAGCGCGTATCGAATTTCCGTGGTACGGGATTTATTTAGGGTGTCCAGCCCCCTTTTTTAAAGGGGGCTGGTAAGGTTTGGGGCAACGCCCCAAAAAGCCGAAGGCGGATCATCCGAAGATCGCCATAAGCGCACCGGCGGCAACGGCAGAGCCGATAACACCGGCAACGTTCGGACCCATAGCGTGCATGAGGAGGAAGTTCGAGGGATCCTCTTCCTGACCTACCTTCTGCGAAACACGGGCTGCCATAGGAACGGCGGAAACACCGGCAGAGCCGATAAGCGGGTTGATAGTACCGCCGGAGAGCTTGTTCATAAGCTTCGCGAGAAGTACGCCGCAGGCTGTACCTACACAGAACGCGAGGAGACCGAGCACGATTATCATTATCGTGCGGATACTCAGGAAGTTTGCGGCTGTAGCGGTAGCACCTACCGTTGTGCCGAGCATGATCACGATTATGTTCATCAGTTCGCCCGAAGCGGTCTTTACGAGTCTGTCAACAACTCCGCTCTCCTTGAACAGGTTGCCGAGCATCAGCATACCTACCAGCGGAGCGGCAGAGGGAACGATAAATGCAACAATTACCGTAACCGCGATCGGGAAGATTATCTTCTCCGTCTTGGAAACGCTGCGGAGCATTCCCATCTTTATCGAGCGCTCTTTCTTTGTGGTAAGGGCTTTCATTATCGGCGGCTGGATAACAGGCACAAGCGCCATGTATGAGTACGCCGCGACGGCGATAGAACCGAGCAGTTCGGGTGCGAGCTTCGATGTCAGCCATATCGCCGTAGGACCGTCCGCACCGCCTATGATACCGATAGATGCCGCCTGCGCGAGAGAGAAGTCAACAATGCCGGTAGCCGAAAGCGCACACGCGCCGAGGAATGTGAAGAATATACCGCCCTGTGCCGCCGCGCCGAGGAAGAAGCTCTTCGGGTTCGCGATAAGGGGACCGAAGTCGGTCATACAGCCTATGCCGAGGAAGATCAGCGGCGGGAAGATGCCGCACTTTACGCCGAGATACAGAACGTCAAGTATGCCGCCGTCATGAAGCACGGTCGCATACGGAATGTTGGTCGTGAGGAAGAATTCGGGGTGATAAAGCTCCGCACCGGGGAGGTTCGTAAGCGCCATACCGAAAGCTATGGGGAGCATCAGCATCGGCTCGTACTGCTTGACTATCGCAAGATACATGAGGAAGAAGGAGATAATCAGCATAATTCCCTGCTGCCATGTTATGTTGCAGAACGCGGACTGCTGCCAGAGAGTCTGTATAGTTTCGAGAAATGTTTCTATCATATCCTTGCCCCTCCCCTCAGTTCAGAAATCCGCGCATATTGTCCGAGATACCTGCGGCGCTCCAGCCGGAACGCGCTGTTCTCTGACGCTTTATGCCGGCAATGCGGTACTGCTTGCCTTCCGCTTCGCCGTAAGCGGCTATCGCGGCAGCTATGACGGCGATGATCTCGTCGTCGTCCTCTTCCTCGTATTCGTCTTCATACGAGACCGGGGCGGGAACGGGAGCGGGAGCAGCGTGTGAAGGCTTTGCCTCTGCGGCTTTCTTTGCCGCGGCTTCGGCAGCCTTTTTCTTTTCCTTGTTCTCCTGTATATTTCCTATCCCCTTGAAAACCTTTCCGAACAGCCACAGGAACAGGACGAGTATCGCAAGTATGAGAAATACCACCACAAGACCCGTGACAACGGTAGAACCTACCTTGCCCCAGTCTATCTCCTGTGCCGCGAGAACGGCAGTTGAACATATATTCATTATATGACCTCTTTTCGTAAGGCGTATTTGCCGGTTTCATACCGCGCAGATAACCGGGCGGCATACGGATAATCATTTCTCCGGAAGGCGTAACGGCATCAATAAACGCGATCATTCCAAAATCTATTCTATTATACTACAATCCGGAACAAATTTCAAGGGATTTTTCAAATTTTGACCGCGGAACTTAATTTAACCGCAAAATGCACAAAACATTTCCGGTTTTGAGTATATTTGACACGTCCGCGGCACGGAGAATATACGATTTCCCGTCATTTCGGGCTTTGATGTGTACGGTGGTTTTGTGCAATTTCACTTAATATGGCATCGCACAAAAATAATCCGCATTTTTTCATCTATCACTTGAAAATCTGATTTATTTATGGTATTATATAATGTGATATCGTTTTCCGCCGCCTCGGGTGCCGGAGAACCATAAATAATCTGCAAAACGGGTCACTGCCCGGCGATATGTCCGCATATCGTCTGCCGGAGGGAAAAATGAATAAACCGGGACTTAAACTGTCAATACCGATTCTCGCTCTCACAATGCTGTTGTCGGGCTGCTATTTCTTCCCCGAAGAAGAAAAGCTCCTCGACCCGCCGGTCATTGCTCCGGACGAGGTCGCGTATTCCACATTCACCGCACGCCGCAAAACGATCGAGAGTACGATAAACGTGACCGGCTATGTCAAGTCGAAGAAGGAAGCCGAGTGCTACTTCACCGCTTACACCGGACAGATCAAGAATGTGTATGTTCGCGCCGGCGAGTTCGTAAATGAAGGCGACCTTGTGGCGGAAATGAATGTCGGAGAGCTCGAATACCTGCTCAAAATACAGGAGCTTGAGGTGCAGGCGGCACAGCTGCGCTATTCGGCAAGCGGTTCCCAGACCGACAAGCTCGACCTTGAGATAGCGCAGAGCACGCTTGAAATGTATCAGGCGCGTTACGACGGCGCGAAGATTTACGCCCCTATGAGCGGGCAGGTGTCGTATGTGTATAAGATCGACCCGGGTACGGAGTTCGACCCGTATAAGGTCATAGCTAGGATAGTCGATCCGGAGGACCTTTATGTCGCGGCAAGCTATGACGGCGATGTGACGGATTTCGCTGTCGGCGACAAGGTGACCGTGACCGTTGAGTCTGACGATTACCCCTGCACGGTGTACTATACCCCGCATGAAGCCGCGGCCGACGGTGCCGATGACAAGAAGGCGCTCTTTGCGGATTTTGACGGGACTGTACCGTCATTTGCGTACCTCGGCTCACTGGCAAATATAAAGAAGGTCAGGTCCGTCTCGGAGAACGCTGTCGTCATACCCCGAAACCTCATCAAGACCGACGGCGACAGATCATACGTTCAGGTATTTGAGAACGGCGAAAAGAAGGATAAGGATGTCACGATCGGCATAACGAACGCGACGGAAGCGGAAATAACATCGGGTCTTGAAGCAGGAGAAGCCGTCATCATCAGATGACCGGCATTTCCGATAGGAGAAGGTAAAGTGTTTACGTTACTGTTCAGAAAGATGCGCAAGACCAAATGGATGGTTCTGTGCCTGTTTATCGGATTTTTAATGGCGGCGGGCATGATGAGTACCGTGCCGATATATATGGACGCTTCCCTGCAGCGCACGCTGATAAAGGACATGGAAGCGTATCAGTTAAGTTCGGGGGATTTCCCCGGAATATACGCTGTCGAGCGCACATTTCCGGAGTCGGCTCCGGGCTCGGAGCGTATCGCGGCGATCAATGAGCTGCCGGCGACCGTAAAGGAAAGGGCGGATTACCTGCCGATACCTGTGGGTGCCGCAAAGACCGTAGTTTACGACAATATGCTGTATATCGTGTCGGGCGGCACGAAAGGCACTTCCAACACAAGAATGAAGCTCGCGGCGATGACCGGATTTACCGAGCACGCGTCAATTACTTCGGGAGCGATGTACTGCACGGGCGGCAGGGCTTCCGACGGAGTTTATGAAGCCGTGGCGAGCGAGACCGCGCTCAAGAACCTCGGCATAACACTCGGCGGCGAATACCCGATAAAGGGCGGCGATACAAGCGCGGGCGATCTTATCGTGCGCATCGTCGGAATATACGAGCAGTCCGACCCGAACGACATATACTGGTCGGAAAAAGCCGACGGCTACGCGAGCGCGCTTATCATCGACTACGACTGCTTCGGGAAGCTGACCGCGGACGGCGCGGTAAAGCCCGCGGATATCGCGGTGCGGTACGCTCTCGATTATCAGAAAATGGACATGAACGACCTGTCATTCGCGGTGACTGCGATAGAGGAGGACGCGGAGTTTTATCCGACCCTCGGCTGCAAGTTCACCATGGGCGTTCTGAATATATGGAAAAACTATGCGAAGGAAGCGGAGAAGCTGACCGGCATACTCTGGGTATTGCAGATACCTACAATGGTAATGCTGGCATTCTACCTGTTCATGGTGTCCCGTCTCAATGTCGAGCAGGAAAAGAACGAGATAGCCGTGTTCAAGAGCAGAGGCGCGGGTTCATTGCAGATATTCGGTATGTACGCCCTTGAAGCGGGCATACTCGGAGTTGTTACGCTCGTGACCGCACCGTTCCTCGGACTTGTGATGTGCCGTTTTCTCGGCGTTTCGGACGGATTTCTCGAATTCGTCAACAGGACCGGCATTTCCGCGAAGATCACCTCCGGTGCGCTGCTGTACTCGCTGCTTGCGGTGATAATGTTCTTTGCGGCTACGATGATACCGATAATACCGGCTTCAAAGCTGTCTATAGTGCAGTACAAGCAGAGCAAAACGAAAGTAGTAAGAATGTCGCTGTGGGAAAAGACGGGTATAGACTTCCTGCTTATTGCCGCTGCTGTGGTGTTCTATGCGTTCTACACCGCCGACGAGCAGATTTCCGAGGTCTCAACGGGAGATATCAACCCGCTGTTCTTCATCTTCTCCACCTGCCTCATCTTCGGTCTCGGACTGCTTTTCATACGCATTTACCCCTATCTGCTGAACCTGATATACATCGTATTCAAGCCGCTGTGGACACCGGCACAGTATATGGCGATAACCACGGTATGCCGCTCACAGGGCGGCCGTGAGCGCTTTCTTATGCTGTTCCTTGTGGTGACATTTTCCCTCGGCATCTTCTCCGCAAATACGGCGAGAACGATAAATGACCAGAAGGAAGACCGCATACGCTACGCCGACGGAGCCGACATCGTACTGAAGGAATACTGGCTCGAAGCGACCTCGTCGGAACCCGGCGCACAGGCTTCGGGATATGTCGAGCGTGATTTTGAGCGCTTTGAGGAGCTCGAAGGCGTTGAGACCGCTACAAAGGTGCTTGTCAACAAGAAAGCCAAGGTGACGGTCGGGAACAAGACCGAGAGCGGTGTGACGCTGATGGCTGTCGAGCCGTACAAGTTCGCGGAGACGGCGTGGTTCAGGAATGACCTGCTTCCGGTACACTGGTGGAATTACATCAAGGCTTTGCAGGATTACCCGTCCGGCGTTATCATATCCCGTGCGCTGGCGGACAAGTATGAGATACAGCTCGGCGACGCTATCGACATGAAGTGGGGCGCGAACGAGAAGATCAGCGCTCCTGTGCTTGCGGTGGTCGATTACTGGCCGGGAATAAACCCGAATGTATCGGCGGTTCCGCAGAAGGGCGGCAAGAAACCCGCAAAGGACGAAGAGACCGGCGAGGAAGAGGAGGAGCTGATCACCTCCTACGCCGTGAACTGCTTTGCGGTAATGAATTATTACTACACAAGCAGCGTTTCCGACCTCGAACCTTATGAGGTGTGGATCAAGCTGAAAAACGGCGCGTCGAGCGCGGCGCTCTACAATGACATATCCGCAAGAAGAATGCCGATAGAGAAGATAACCGACGCTTCGCAGCAGCTCATAAATGTCAAGAACCAGCCGCAGCTGCAGGGCATGAACGGCGCTCTGACGCTGAGCTTTGTGGTCATTATGATAATGACGATCATCGGTTTCCTTATATACTGGATACTGTCGATACGGAGCAGGACACTGCAGTTCGGCATACTGCGCGCTATGGGCGTTACATTCCGTGAGATCATCGGTATGATAGGCTATGAGCAGATACTCGTATCCGGTGTTTCACTCGCGATGTCGTTCATAATCGGCGGCATTGCAAGCGATATGTTCGTTCCGCTGTTCCGCTCGATGTACAATCCCGCCGATCAGGTGCCGCCGTTCCTTGTTGCGGCTTCACAGAGCGACTATATCAAGCTGTATGTGATAATCGTGCTGATGCTCGGCGGCGGATTCGCTATCCTCGGTGCGCTTATCAGAAAAATAAACATCAACAAGGCTCTCAAGCTCGGTGAAGACTGATAGAGCCGTCGGTCCTGCTGGCGGAACAATCGCAATAAACCGACGCATACAAACATAACAGGAGGATATCACCATGAAAAAACTATCGTACATCACAGCTGCCCTCGCATTAATACTTGCTCTCTCGTCTTGCGGAAACAAGGCCGAACCGAAGCAGACATCGGCTCAGCAGACAGAAGCCCCGGTATCCGCTTCCGCACAGGATAACGCAAATGCAGGAAGCTCCGGAAATACCGAAAGCACTGCGGCGCCTGTTATACCCGGAGTGCTGTATTCTCTGAATCTTAAAGACGGTGAAGAACCTGTCATCAAGGGCATCAGACTCACCGGAAACCGAATAGGTTCCGGGCTGGACAATGGGATCAATTCCTGGCCGGTATCCGCGGAAAAGGTACGTTTTATATTTGCGCTGGACGAGTGGATCTCGATAGAACTCGACACGGCAAAGGACTCGGATGCGTTTCATGCTTATATAGTACCTCACAAGGAGTCTGAGGAGACGCTGACAGATACCTTTGTTGAGATGCTCGCCGGAAATGAAGCGGTCTGTGACCTTAACCGCCCCGACAGCGATGATTGGAACGAATGGGGCAGTCTCTACCTCTTTTCGGAGGATTGGCCGGAAGGAAACTACGATCTTGTTATAACCGACGGCATCACTCCCGTTGCAAGAGTGCTTCTTAATATGTACAATGAAGCCGCTCTTAACGACAAGAGCGACAAAGAGCTTGAGAAGATGATGTCGGACGCGGTAAATGCGGCAAAAGGCTGAAGACCGGCGCGATGACGCGTATGATTCCGGCAGCTGAATATGCGCTTACGCGCTGTCTTTACAGACCGCACAAAGGCTGCGCACCCCTGACCTGCGGCAGCGTGACGCTGCACCCGTTTTTGATGAGTTAAACGGGAAATCATAAAAAAGTCTGCCGCAGACGGACACCACAATTATTCATTATTCATTTTTCACTATTTCCGATTCCGGAGGTATTAATTATGGGATTGAGATTTCATAAAAGCCTGAACATCTGCAAGGGTGTCAAGCTCAATTTAAGCAAGTCCGGTGTGGGCGTGAGTCTCGGAACGAACGGGGCGCGCTATTCCCTGAACACCAGCGGCAGACGCACGGCAACGTTCGGAATACCGGGAACGGGACTTTCGTATGTAAAGACGTTCAGCAGCGGCAAGAAGAAAAAGTCCACTTCCGAAGCTACGAAAAAGAAGGAAGAGCTGAAAAAGCAGAAAGAGGAACTTGCGGCACAGAAGGCCGAGCAGAAAGCTACCGAGATGCAGGAAAGCGCGCTGAAAGCACAGGAAGCCGAGAACTACGTCGAGCTGATAAAATCGGTGCATAAGGAATGCGAGAACGACGTGGACTGGAGCGCAGTGCTTGAATCGCCTCCGCCGTTCGTGAAGGGACAGCAGGGTCCCCGCGAAAAGGAAGCGCAGAAGGCGATAGACGATTATAAGCCGGGGCTTGCCGGCAGGCTGTTCGGTGACGCGAAAGCAAAGGAAAAGCTGACGGACGCTCTTGAAGAAGCAAAGAAAGCAGACGCGCAGGAATTTGCGGACTGGCAGGACAGCTACAAATTCGCCCAGCGCATCATCGACGGCGATATCGACGCTTATCTCGAAGCCATAAACGAAGCCGACCCGTTTGAAGACCTTGTGGAATACGGCAGCGGGTTTGAATTCGGCACAGACGACCCGTCGGTAATGGAGATAGAGTTCACGGTAAAGTCGGAAGAAGTCGTTCCGAAAACGACGGTCAGCGTTCTGAAAAGCGGGAAGCTCTCCGAAAAGGAAATGACAAATACCGCATATTACGATCTTACGCAGGACTATGTGTGCAGCTGCGCAGTGCGGCTCGCAAGAGAGATATTCGCGCTGCTGCCCGTCGGCGGAGTCATCGTTCACGCCGTTGACAATATCCTCGATACCTCGACGGGAAACGACGCAGAGGTCACGATACTGTCGGTGCTGTTTGAAAGAGAGAAATTTGAAGCGGCAAACTTCGACAGGATAGACCCTTCCGATTTCGTCAATTCATTTACCTGCAATATGAATTTCGCAAAGACCGCAGGCTTCAAGCCAGTGAAAAGACTGGGAGAGTAGAGAGCGCGGAGCCCGCGCTGGCAGTAGCTGTATTTCGGAGCAATCTGCTACGGGCAGCTTTTGCGAAAAATGCAGTGGGGTTGGTGCAATTTAGATCAGACTTACTATCCGAGGTGGCGCACCCGCCCATAGAAGAATGAAGCTACGCATTACGGAGCGGCGCGTCCGCCGCCGAGGTGGCGCACCCGCCCATAGAAGAATGAAGCTACGCATTACGGAGCGGCGCGTCCGCCGCAAAAGAAAGGATATCACACTAAATGCTAAGCCTGAAAAACATCAAGAAAAACTACAAAATGGGCGATACGGTCGTTGAAGCGCTTAAAGGCGTGAGCGTTGACTTCCGCGAAAACGAATTTGTCGCCGTGCTCGGTCAGTCCGGCTGCGGAAAGACCACCCTGCTCAACATCATCGGCGGTCTTGACCGCTACACCGACGGAGACCTCATCATCGACGGAGTCTCCACAAAAAAATACCGCGACCGCGACTGGGACACCTACCGCAACCATAAGATCGGATTCGTGTTCCAGAGCTATAACCTGATACCGCATCAGACCGTGCTCTCGAACGTCGAGCTTGCGCTCACCCTCTCCGGCGTGTCCAAAAGCGAACGCAGGAAACGCGCTCTCGACGTGCTTGAAAAGGTCGGACTGAAAGACCAGGTAAAGAAAAAGCCGAATCAGATGTCCGGCGGTCAGATGCAGAGAGTTGCTATTGCAAGAGCGCTGATAAATGACCCGGATATCCTGCTTGCCGACGAGCCTACCGGCGCACTCGACAGTGAGACGAGCATACAGATAATGGAGATACTCAAGGAGATCTCCAAGGACAAGCTCATTATAATGGTAACACATAACCCCGAGCTTGCCGAAAAGTATGCAAACCGCACCATAAGACTCGTTGACGGTAATATCACCGGCGACAGCAATCCATACGTTTCCGATCAGCCCCTCAAAGATCAGCCGGATAAAGTCCGCAAAACCTCGATGTCGTTCTTTACCGCTATGTCGCTGAGCCTGAACAACCTCATGACAAAAAAGGGCAGAACGATACTCACGTCCTTTGCAGGCAGTATCGGTATTATCGGTATCGCGCTCATACTCTCGCTTTCAAACGGCGTGCAGGAGTATATCAACGATATACAGCATGACACGCTCGCTTCCTACCCGATACAGATAGACGAGAGCAGCACCGATATCTCGTCATTCCTTACCGTATCCGGGGGAAATATGATAGATGAAGCGAATGAACGCGCTAACAGATCAAAAGACAGGATCTACACCGATGACCGTATGGGCGATATACTTGAGGGTATGTACGCACAGACCAATACCAATGACCTCAAGAGCTTCAAGGAGTTCCTTGACGGAAACAAGGATATAGCCAAAAATGTCACGAATATCGAATACTCCTACGGCGGACTTACTCTGCAGGTGTTCTCGGAGACAGAGGACGGGATAAAGCGGGTGAACCCGAACAACGTGCTTGACGAGATAGGCTTTGGCTCTGTTTCCGGTATGTTCAGCCTAAGATCGCAGGTATCTTCCTCGGCGTCCGATATCAACGTTTTCAGCGAGATCACCGACAACGAAAATATGTTCAATACAAAGTACGAGCTTGTTGCGGGAAAGAAGCCGGAAAACTACAATGAAGCCGTGCTTATCATAGACAAGAACAATGAGATCACGGACTTTACGCTGTACGCGCTGGGAATGAAGGATCCCTCCGAGCTCAGGAACGCAGTCCGCGATATGATGCAGAAAAAGGACAAGAACAAGATCGACAAGGTCGAGGAAAGCCCGGATTATGCTTTTGAGGACTTTATCGGAAAGACTTTCAGCGTTGTACCGAACTCCGATCTCTACAAGAAGGACGAGAACGGCTTATGGCAGCTTATGACCGACGACGAGGACTTTATGAAGGATATCTGCGAAGACTCGGTCAAGCTGAAGATCGTCGGAATCATACGCGAGAAGGAGCGCTCCACCTCCATAAGCGGTACTATCGGCTACAAGAAAGAGCTTACCGCATACATTTCCGAAAAGATCAACGAAAGCGAGATCGTCAAAGAGCAGCAGGAAAAGGAAGAATACGATGTATTCAACGGACTGCCGTTCGAGAATACCGCAGCCGGCGACAAGGCAGAAGCCGAGGCAAAGGAGAAAGCCGAGCAGAAGAAGCGCGAGCTTGAAGACCTCCGGAACCAGCTCACAGAAGCAGCGGAAAAGATGAAGGAGCTGGAGGAGATGAAGGCGCAGTATGAAGCTGCCGCCGCAGCCGCTCCGGATATGGAAACGATAATGGCGTCGCTTACACCCGAACAGCAGGCGGCACTCGCGCAGATGACACCCGAGGAGCAGCAGCAGTACATCGCGTCAATGATGCCTGCGGGCGCGGAGATGCCGGAGATGCCCGAAATGCCGGATATGTCGTCTATAATCGCGATGCTTCCGGAAGACCAGCAGGAAGCGCTGAACGCTATGACTCCGGAGGAGCAGATGGCGTATATCATGAAGATGAGCGGCGAGGACAGCGGAATGGCTCTGCCCATGGATCCGGCGCTCGGAAATATAAACATTGCGAATTTTGATATGTCGGCGTTCGATATCTCAAATATCAGCGAAGATCAGATGTCGTTCTTCATGTCGATGTCTGATGAGCAGCGCGACGATCGTCCTCCAGCCAGTTCGACAATCTGAAAGCACTCGGTGTTATAAGCATGGATACACCGTCCTCAATAGCAATATACCCGATAGATTTTGAAGCCAAAGAGCGCGTTACCGACATAATAAAGCAGTACAACTCGACTGTTGACGAAGATCATCAGATCACATATACCGATGTGGTGGGACTGCTGATGTCGTCCGTGACGGATATCATCAACGCGATAAGCTATATCCTTATAGCGTTTGTTGCGATCTCGCTTATCGTTTCGTCGATAATGATAGGAATCATAACGTATATCTCCGTACTTGAACGCACGAAGGAGATCGGTATTCTCCGTTCTATCGGCGCGTCGAAGAAGGATATCTCCCGCGTATTCAACGCCGAGACAACGATCATCGGATTTATATCCGGCGCTATCGGAATACTTGTGACGGTGATACTGATAATCCCGATAAATATTATTATCGAAAATATGACCGAGATTGCAAATCTCGCTTCTCTCCCGCCGTTTGCAGCGGTTATTCTCATAGCAATAAGCATCGTTCTCACACTTATCGCAGGTCTCTTCCCTTCCGGCGTGGCCGCCAAGAAAGACCCCGTAGTAGCTCTGAGAACCGAATAAGTCTCTGCGATTTCACTGCGCTTACGCGCATTGTCCTGTGCGGATTCCGCGCTGGCAGCTGCTGAATTTCAGAGTACCGGTTTATATCCGGCGCAGACTGAAACACAGCGGATCGGCAAAGACTTCATCTGCAAAATATATAAGACTGCTGAAACCTGACAGATCTCAGCAGTCTTTTGTTTTGCTCCGATAACTTTTTCATTAACCTCAAAGCGATCAAAGCTATCCGGAAATGGGCTCCCCAAAATCTCAGGCGTAAGCGCCGCGCCGTCTGCTTATTTTTCCTTTCGACTTGACAAACACAGTACAGAATGATATACTGATTATAGTGTATATTGAAACTATTTTTGAGTTCCAGCCGAAAGCGGGAATGCAATAAATAATCAAAATCGGAAATATGCCGGAAAGCGAGGACACAAGATGAGAAAGTTTATCCTGTCATGTGAATCGACTGTCGATCTCCCCTATTCCTATCTTGAAAAGAGAGAGCTCCCCGTACTGTTTTATACATACACCGTTGACGGCAAGGAATATACGGACGACCTCGGGAAAGACCCCGAATCGCTGCCTAATTTCTACCGTATGCTGGAAGCGGGTGCGCTGCCCTCTACATCACAGATCAATCGTTTCCGGTATGAGGAATTTTTTGACGAGCTGCTGCAAAAGGGCGATGTGATACACGTCACACTCAGTTCCGGCATTACCGGCTCTTTCGCAAACGCGGTCGCAGCCGCAGAGGAGCTGAAAGTGAAATACCCCTACCGCAGGATAACGGTGATCGACTCGCTCGGTGCCTGTTCCGGCTACGGTATGCTGATAGATATTGCAGCGGATATGAGGGACGAAGGCAGGAGCTTTGATGAAGTCGAAAAGTGGATCCTCGACAGCAGACTTCACCTGCACTATCAGTTCTACTCCACCACTATGGATTATTTCAAGCGCAGCGGACGCGTTTCCGGTCCTGCCGCCGCAATTGCGACGATACTGAAAATATTCCCGCTTATGCGCTTCAACGACGAAGGCAGGATAATCGCGTATGAAAAGGTACGCGGTATAAAGAACGTTATCCGCAAGACCGCGGAAGCAATGGAGACTCACGCAGACGGCGGAAAGGACTACTCCGGACGGTGCTGGATAGCGCACTCGAACTGCATGGACGCGGCGGAGGAACTGCGGGATATGGTCGCGAAGGCTTTCCGCAATCTGAAACGCAGTGATATCAAAATATTCGACATAGGCACGATCATAACCTCGCATACGGGTCCCGGCACACTCGCGCTGTTCTTCTTCGGTGACGAGAGAACAAGGTGACCGTGATACGGAAAACCGGATTAATATAACAAAAGAAAGACCGTTGAATGATTTCAACGGTCTTGTTTATTTATGGCTGGAATATACGTCAGATGTCTTTTGCAAGAGTGCCGGTCAGATTGTCGCGGAGTCTGTCAAGATCGGCACGGTCAATCCCGATATCCAGAGCATAGCGCTCGGCACATGTGCAAAGACCGGCGGCCGCTGGATCAACGCTCTCGTTGCCGATAATGCTGTACAGCATGGGGTACATAATGCCGTTCACAATCGCGTTATATTTGCCGGGAGTGCTGTCCCTGCGTATCCCATAGTAATTGTCATACGTTATCATGAAATCCTCTTCGATCTCGGTGTAAGCCGCACCGCAGAGCGCTTCGAGAAGAATAAGGATAAATCCGGTGCGGTCTTTTCCCTCGGTGCAGTGTACCAGATACGGTCCCTCATGTCCGGCTATCGACCGGAGCACAAGCGCCGTCCTGTTCCGGAAGTCCTCCGTACCGTATGCCATTGTCATCTGAGCTGGCAGGACACAGCTGTTTTTGTACAGCTCCGAAAATTTCGGGGAGGCAAATCCCGGCTCCGACATATACTGCCTTATCTTTTCGTCATTGTCGGCAAGGTTCAGTATATATCTTATTCCGGCTCTCGCCATGAGAAGATCGGTATAGGGAGCGCGGTTGTGCTTGTTGTCGCAGGGGGATGCCGATCTGTACAGTATGTCCTTTTTTATATTCCCCGCACGGACGCTGCGGAAATTCGCGAACACAACATCACTTGCGTAATCGCCGCGTTCGTCCGTATATTGTATATCACGCGATGTCTGCACCGCAAGATGCTTTCCCTTCTCCGCGAGTATCACCGAAGCCGTGTCCCCCGCGCCGATACCGGCGATCTCCCACAGATCGCCGCCGAAGTTCACCGCGGCCTTTATGAACGGGTATCCCGGATACGCCACGAGCAAAACCTCACCCGCGGGATTGTAATATCCGCTGTAATACGGGAGCCCTTTTACCGTAAATCCGTTTGAGAACTCAATATCCACGCTGTCACCGAAGGTTATACCAAGAAGACGGAGCTTTTCCGCAGAGTATCTTATATATACGCCGCCGAACTCGTCGTCATGCATAACGGAGACATTTTCAAGTGCCGCTCTGTTTTCTGCCGCTGCCATTTGCGTTCTCACGTCCTTCCGGTATAATATCGTGTTACCGTATTATACCATAAGCCCGCGCGATATGTCAATATCGCGGTTTTCCGAAAAAGCGGCAGGGGCTGTACTGCCTGCCGTCTGTACACGGAAATATATCATAAACACGTATTTCGGAATTGCGTTCAGCGGTGTCTTTGCCCTTGACAACCATACACTTTTGATATATAATAGTATAATGAGTATTGAAGTGATCCGGAGAAAACGGCAATATGACCGAGATATTACACACCTTTACCGGTGAATATACGGTCAGGCACAGCAGCTGTACCTTCTTGCCGTAACCAGGATAAGACAAATACCGCTCGTTATCACCGCGTCCGGCGGCGGTAACGGGCTTTGTACTGATAATGCTTCCGCGGCAGGTATGAAAGAGCGCGGACGGAATGCATCAGTCCGATTTTTTCACATTATTTTATATATGGGGGAAGAGCAATAATGGATATCAAAGGTTTTCTGAGCTCAGCCAACGGAAAGGTCACAGTGGCTGCTGTCGCTGTGCTTATACTTGTCGGTATTGCGGCGGCGATAATGATGATGAACAGCGGCGGCAGCACATACCGCGGCATTACAGCAAAGGAAGTCAGCGGTTCCGTAAGCATCACTGGCGATATCAACAGCGGACAGGCTTATTCTGGTGAGAAGCTGTACAGCGGAGATGCTGTCAATGTCCCGGAACAGTCCTCCATTACCGTTCTGATAGACAATAACAAGTACATTTACGCAGAAGCGGAAACACATTTTGTTATCAGCGCAGACCAGACGGAAGATCATAGCCGTATAAGGATAGCTCTCGACAAGGGCTCGGAGCTTAACGACCTGAGAACGACACTTGGCGCGGGCGATTCTTTCGATGTTGACACGCCAAACTCGACCCTGTCCGCGAAAGGCACAAAATTCAACGCGTCTGTCTATACAGACGGCGATATCGTATATACACTCCTTGAGGTCAGCGAGGGAAACGTTGATGTAAAGCTGCGGACTACCGGCGGAACATATACGGGTACCGAACAGACATTCGGCGCGGGAGAAAGCGTTATTATCAGAGGCGGCAGTGATTTCTCGGAATTCACACACGACGAGAACGGAGAGACTGTAAGACATCTCGATCTTTCTGCGCTCCCGACGAACGGAACAGCGAGACTTACCGCGCTGATAAGCAGGAGCAGCGACGGAACCGTGAAAACTGAACCGGAACCGGAAAAAGCAGAGACTTCCGAACCCCAGATAACTCCCACAGAGATCACCTACGACACGACCGAAGCGCCGGAGCCGGAGATAATACCCGAAACAACAACGGAAGAAGCTCCCGAACCCGCTGCACCGGTAACGGAAAGCACACCCGCAGTAACTGCGAACGTGACCGCGGCAGCTGTCGAAACCACTGCACCTCATACACATACATTCGGGGAGTGGACGGTAACGACACCTGCCGGCTGTGAGACAGAAGGCACCGAGACAAGGATATGCACGGTATGCGGAGCTACAGAGACTCAGTCTGTACCCGCCATAGGACACACGTTCGGAAACTGGACAGCACAGTTCGGCGCGAACTGTGAAGAAGGCGTGACCGCAACAAGAAAATGTTCTGTATGCGGCAGCACCGAAGAAAAGATAATACCTCCGACAAGCCACAGGTTCGGTGAATGGACTGTAACAAGAGAAGCAAACTGTCTTATCGGCGGCACCGAAACAAGGACCTGTACGGTATGCATGACTTCCGAATCAAGAACCACACCTGCTGCCGGTCATACATTCGGAGAATGGAAGCTGAGCAGGATCGCTACCTGTGAAAACGGCGGAACCGAGAGAAGAAAATGCACAATATGCGGCAGCACCGAGGAAAGAGAAACACCCGCTCTGGGTCACCAATACGGAGAATGGAAGGTAACGTCCGATCCCGGCTATGATGTTCCCGGCACAGAAACAAGGATCTGCCTGAGATGCGGTCACATCGATGAAAGGAATATTAACCCGCTCGGGTCATAACAGATCCCTTTCTCTCCCGAACAGCAGCATATTAAGATTTTTGGCGGAGAACGCTATGAGCAACCTTTTTGAAAAGACCGCAAGCCTCAACACCCCGATAGAATGCTTCGTGTTCGGCGCGGCGAACGAGGAATTCCCGGTCAAGCCGCACTGGCACTATTTTGCGGAATTCGTATATATGCTTGACGGAACAGCCTCCATGACTGCCGACGGCGACACGTTCACGGCGGAAGCCGGCGATCTCGTCATATTCCCGCCGTCCTGCGTACACTCCATTTCCGCAGCAGACAGCAGAACTCCGGTATATTCGGTGCTGAAGTTCGACATCGGCAAATTTCCGAGCATATCTTCATACTCGCCGTCACCGTCGGGACTGTTCCGCTATGCCCGCGAAAGCGGTATGCCGATACTGTTTGACAGAGAGTCGGCAAAGGAAATGGAATGTGAAAGCATCTTCGCTGACTGCATAAACGAGATGAAAAACTTCCGGTACGGATATGATGTAATGCTGCGCTCGCAGATATACCGTCTGATATACAGGATAATACGTCACTGGGAAAGCTCCGGACTGAATATATGGGAATGTCCCGCAAGTGACGGCACCGACCGAAGTATTGACAACATAACCGAGTACATCGACAGCAGGCTCGGAGAGAACATACGGGTCGCGGATATCGCCGCCGAATGTCATCTGAGCTATTCTGCCTTTGCCGCTAAATTCCGCGGGCGATACGGCATGAGCTGCAAGGAATACATCGAGCGTATGAGGATATACAAAGCCGAGGAATATCTGATCTTCACTGACCTTGATATAGATTTTATCGGACAGGAGACCGGATTCTCCGATTGCAGCCATTTTATCAAGAGCTTTAAAAAATACCGCGGTGCAACACCCGGAAAATTCCGTGCTTCACGGCGGCAGCAGCCGTATTCCGGAGCGGTCTGATACCGGTCACCGTGCCGGAATCGCTCCGCAAATGACAATAATATAAGCAAATACCGCGCAGTGCAGATCGGCAGCTGTGCGGTATTCGTATTATTGCACGATATGAAAAATATTCTCAATAATCGTAAATATCTATTTTATTTGGAAATCCCCGTTGATTTATACGGCAGGCTGTGATAGAATTAATAAAGCGATAGGCCCATTATGCCCGTCAAGGAGGATACTATGAAAATTCTTTTTATCGGAGGCACCGGAACAATAAGCATGGCGATAACACGCCTGCTCGCAGAGCGCGGCGACGAGCTGTATCTGCTCAACCGCGGGAACCACAATGGCGGACTGCCGGAGAACGTTAAGATCATAAGCTGCGATATCAATGACGAAAAGGCGGCTGCGGAAAAGCTCGCGGGAATGGAATTCGACTGTGTCGGCGAGTTCATCGGCTTTGTACCCGCACAGCTCGAACGTGACTTCCGCCTTTTCGCCGGAAAGACAAAGCAGTTCATTTACATAAGCTCCGCGTCGGCGTACAGAAAACCGATGCAGGGCTATACCATAACCGAGGAAACGCCCCTCGAAAATCCGTACTGGGAATATTCACGCAACAAGAAAGCCTGTGAGGAATATCTGTTTGAACGGTACAGAAAAGACGGCTTCCCGGTGACCGTTGTTCGTCCGAGCCACACCTACGACGAGCGCAGCGTACCTCTCGGCGTTCACGGCGCAAACGGCAGCTGGCAGGTCGTGAAGCGCATAATGAGCGGAAAACCTGTCATCATACACGGTGACGGTACATCGCTCTGGACGATAACCCACAACAGCGATTTCGCCAAAGCCTACATCGGACTTATCGGGAATCCCGCCGCGATAGGCGAGGCTTTTCACATCACAACGGACGAGAGCGTCAGCTGGAACGAGATATACGGTTATATCGCCGATGCCCTCGGCGCCGCGCTGAAGCCTTTCTATGTATCGTCGGAAACGCTGGCGGCGCTCGGTAAAAAATACGACTATACCGGCAGCCTTATCGGTGACAAGGCTTGCTCGGTGGTATTCGACAACTCGAAGGTAAAGAAGCTCGTCCCGGATTTCAGAGCGGAAGTCACGGCGCGTGAGGGAATACGCCGCACGGTGGAGTATGTGACCGCTCACCCGGAATGTCAGCAGGACGACTGCGAATTTGACAAATGGTGCGACGATGTTATCGCCGCGGTAAATAACCTCAGGAATACACAGATCTGAAAACGGAACATATTACAGGAGAAACAAAATGATTGATGTAAAAGGAAAATGGGCGCTGATAACCGGCGCCGCAAGAGGAATAGGATACGGCGCGGCAAAATTTATGGCGGAGCGCGGCTGCAATCTGATACTGCACGGAAGAACAGCGGAGCACTGCGCAAAGGTGCTTGAGGAAGTAAAAGCCCTCGGTGTCGAAGCATACGCCGTGGGAGCGGAATTCTCCGACCTCGCGCAGGTGGAGAAAATGCTCGCGGATATCGACGCTCTCGGCAGGCAGGTAGATATCGTGCTGAACAACGCGGGCGTACAGGTCGCATACCGCACGGATTATCTTACCACACCCGCTTCGGACTACGAAAAGAGCTTTCTGATAAACACGATAGCGCCGATGATGATAGTATATCACTTCCTGCCGGAGATGCAGAAACGCGGCTTCGGGCGTATCGTGAACACAACGAGCGGCATACGGCTCGAACCTGAACAGGCAGGCTATTCCGCAAGCAAGGCTGCACTCGACAAGGTGACATTCGATCTGGCATCGAAATACGACGGCACCGATGTTATCATCAGTCTCACCGATCCCGGCTGGTGCCGTACCGACCTCGGCGGTCAGCACGCGCCCAACGCTCCCGAAAGCTCGCTGCCCGGTGTTGTTGTCGGCGCTTTCGTGGACGATAAGATATCTGGCAGGAACTTTGCAGCCGGTTACTTCCACGGCATGACACTCGAACAGGCTGTTGAATACGCCGAAAAGAATATTCCGAAATACACGGGTTCGATAGGAAATTAAAGATATACCGCCCCGCATTGTGCGAAAAGCATAATGCGGGGCGGTTTAAAATTCAGACAGGTCGTTTTATTTTGTTTTGTAACAGCTCTCACCTTCCTGCCGCTTCGGCAGGAAGCCTTTCTTTTATATAGCCAAGAACGAAATCAAAGTCCGCGGCTCCCGCATAGACCTGATTGTGATAAAGACCCGCATTGAGATATATCGTTTTCCGGTTCTTTTTCGCTTTGATCTTTGTCACACGGTCAAACTCGGTGCGCATACTGGTGCGAATGAGAAGTCCCGCGCTCACCGCCTGGGACACGATGCCGATGCTTGCGGCGATCACAGAGATCCGTTTCATCAGTTCGCCCAATTCAAGCGATTTGTCGAACTGTGTGTGAGTGATACCGTTTTCATCCATTTCAAACATAACGCAGTATTTCCAGCCGGACATTGCCGCATATATGACATAACCTATGAATGACAGCAGCAGAATGAACGGCAGAGCTATCAAGAAAGTGGTAATGACCGAAACAAAGAGCTCGGCATCAAAATCACCTGTGAACAGGCCGGTAAACAGATCTATCATCAGAACTAAGGCAGCGGCTATTCCGACCGAGAGCACCATGACCTTGAAAATCGTTATCAGTATCGTAGGATTGCGCATCAGCTTATACTCATAAGCCCAGCGGTAAACGCCGTCCGGACAGAGATATATGTTCTCTGTCACGCGCTGCCCCTGTATCGGCGGAGCCTGCGCGGGCTGCCGGGCGGTATGGGCAGACGGCACTGCCGCCGCACCCATATCCGCTTTACCTGTCTTTGCTCCGCATTCGGGGCAGAACCGTGCGTTATCGTCTGTCTGCTTTCCGCAGTTAGTACAGAACATAGGCTTGACCTCCTGTATTGTTATCCGGATACACTACCGGTGATGCTGTCTGTCATCTTGCCGGAGGATCGACGCTTGCCAGCGGTTCCGCGACAAGATACTGACCGCCGGATTCCGCGAGAACAGCCGAGGTCGTCCTGAACTTCCAGGTCTTGCTCCTGCTGCCCATGCTTGCGGTGTCGGCTATTATCTGCCGTCCTTCGACAGAAATGTAGATCTCGGCGTTGTGATCGCCCTGGGTGCGGTCTGTGTAGTTTACGATATACACCTGATAGTCACCGGCATCGGGCTGGTCGAAGTAGATGTGTTCTACGGACTCCGTTCTGTCGCCGCTTATATTCATATCGACATCAAGATATCCGCCGTCCGCTTCCTTATTGCTGTATGATATGTGACCGCCCTGAGGTGTTATGCAGTGCAGGTCGAGGTCATCGTGACCATACCAGTGAAGCGTTATGGTTATCCTGCCCTCATGTGCGCCCATTTCCGCAAGAAGTGCGTTCATGCTGTTCCTCGGATTTGACTCGGGACCGTAATGCACTTTTCCGTCCTGATCCTTGATGTATTCACATACCGAGACGGTGAATGATACGGTATCTCCGGACTCGTCCTCCTCCGCACGCTTAATGAGATCCTCAGGGATAAGCCTGTCAAGATTTATCGAGCGCTCCTGTCCGGCTATCCCGAGAGTGTAGTATTCGATAACGGGTCTTTCGGGGTTGGTCGAAGCAGTTATTGTCACACGATAGCCGTCAACAAGGTTTTTCTTTGCCACCTCACTCATTTCCGGCATTCTGAACCACAGCTGACCGTCTTTTATCTCCGGGGTTATCTCGTCGGGGGCAAGCATTGTCCACAGCGAGTAGCCCTCAGCCGCCTTCGAGAACGAGAACCAGTTTGAAACTGTCGTCACGACCCCCTGCGTTCCGCCGTCAACCTCGATCACAGCACCTTTTTTCAGCGCTTCGACAGACTGAGGCGGATAAAAGAGACCATGCTTGCAGGTCTCACAGTCAGTGTTTCCGACGGGAATAAACGACCTATCCGTGAACGTGGACCTGAATCCCTCGTCCTGAGCCACAAGAAGCGATGCCTGCTTATTGTAATTATCGGGAACGTACACATTGAAAAAACGGGTCCTTATCGTGTAATCCTCATTTTTGACATTCACTCTTCCGCCGTTCCGGTTAGAGAGACCTATTGACGGGCTGAAATATCTGCCTTTATAGTCCTTACTGATCCCAAAGAATTTCATCTTGTTTTCTTCCGCAAAATCTTTGAACCTTCGTGTTAGATCATGTTCCCAGTACCCGAACGCTGATTTGAGAAGCGGACCCATTGACGGTTTTATATCTATGAGCCAGTACGCACCGAACAGCTTGTGCCATGTCATTTTTCGGGTGCCGCCCTTTTCATACTTATTCCACAGATACTCGATGAAACGCGCATACGGATAACCGAGGTCGGCAGTATCCAGATTCCCCTCCATATTGGATTTATCAAAGGTCGTGAATTTGTCGGCTTCTGATGAAAGCCACACATCGCTGGAGGAATTGTTCATTCCAACGGCATAGAAGTCAAACTGTATACCGTTTTCAAGCGACGGCTTTGTTTTCATAAGAGAACCGTTCTCCGATGTCGAAACGGTGACTACTCCGCCCGCTCCCGTAATGTTCATGGTATGTGACATATACCAGTCGCACGCCTGTTCCTCAAGAAGCTGTGAGCAGGCTTCGTCATATTTCGGACTTGAGCGGGCTCCCGTACAGTATTCTCTCTGGCACATATGCGACATTTCATGTGTGAGTGTGCTGAGTATCTTGGAATTAGCAGGCTCCGAGCGTCCGAGACCGCTCGTCGGTATTGCCGCAAAGCTCCGCATACTGGGTATATACTGCGATGTTTTTGCATTCGATATACCGGGATTCATAAAGATCACCGGGCAGTCCGTAGGTACTTTGACTTTTGCGATATCTCTCAGATAATAGTGGGCATAGCGGACAAGTTCAGCCATTTTATGTGCGCTTTCCCAGGTGTAATTATTATTATCGAGCTCTGCCTTTAACGAATTGCCGCATTCTATATAGTCGTTATCCTTGCTGAGCTTTTCCACGAATATCTTTACCTGCCTTGCAACGGTAAGCGCATAGGCATATTTCATATTCGGATCGCTCATATAGTCCTCGCCGTAGTCACGCTTCATGCTTGCAATCGCTTCTGCGGCGCTTGCATTATAAGTCGATATCTCTATTTCCTCCATTGTTTTCTGAAGGCTTACCATCTTGGGCGAAAGGCTGAATTTTATCTTATAGATCTTTTTCCCCGCTGTCCTGAGTACAGGCATATCGCCCTTGTCGGTATGCTTTATTTCCACGACCTCATCGTATTCATAAACATCGTACTCCTCCATGTTCATAAGCTGTGTTTCGTCCGGATTGTTTATGAATTTGTTAACAAAAATAGCACCGCCTATTGTCACAAGCGTCCATATCACCTTACGGGCCGTTATGGCTATACCAAGGACCACCAGACCGTTATGACTCGCTTCGACGTGCAGGTTCGAACCGCGCAGCTCCGTTGCGTACTCATCCCACATACCGTCATCGTCGATATGGTAAACGGTCATGAAACGGAACAGTTCTTCCGGGATACCGAACTGTGAAAGGTCGAAATCCATATTGAAAACACCGCGCATACGATCTTCAGGCTGCATATCGGCATCGACTTCCCAGCCGATCATCGGTATGATGTCGATATCCTCACACCCGAAAGCGATATCCTGAAAACCGCGCAGAACATCATCACCGATACGGGAGACGCTGAACGTCCTGTCGTGGTCAAGAGCGTTCTCCGCCGCCGAGATAGAAAATCCGGTATCCGCAGTTATATTGAACGCGCGGCTGTTTCCTTCGATACTGCCTGCCGTCGGAGGTTCGCCGGTCGGCTCGGCAGGTTCGGCTATATTGGGTCTGAAAAGAGGAAGCAGGAAACCGGGCTTTGTGACACCCGTGACGAAGATCGCGAATACAAGCGTGAAGATGAGCAGTATAGTCGGAAATTTCTTGGGTCTTGTCATTGCTGCGCACCTCCTTCTTCTACATTATCTCCGTAAAGCCAGCTGTAAAGGTCGTGCGACGGAACAAAAGCCGGCCTCTGCGGCGGATCGGCTAAAGCCGCATCGTACTGTGCCTGAAGTTCATCCTTGTCTTCATCTTCACCCGACAGCGGTTCCGAAAATGCGGTGGGCTCAAGCCTTGCATTCTGTATGTTCCGGATACCGTCCTTCCACAGAAAGAACGCCAGAACAAGGCAGATGATTATAAGTATGATGCGAAGCGGTATGTAGCGCTTCGGTTTCATATTCACAGCGCCCATATTCTGATACTGCGCGTTCATATACGCCTGCTGTGCGAGCTGCTGCGACATCATCTGAGCGGGCTGCTGATACACAGGCGGCTGCATCTGCTGAACAGGCAGCCGGACCTGCTGCGCGATCTGCTGCTGTGCGTTATTAGCTTGTCCGGCTTTGTTTACCTTAGTGCCGCATTTGTCACAGAACGCGGCTCCGGGATCAAGCTGCGAGCCGCAGTTTGAACAGAAGCTTCCGCGGACCGACGCATCGGCACGGACTGCCGTCCCGCACTCCGGACAGAATGAAGAGCTTTCGGATATGGGTTTTCCGCAGTTTGAGCAGAATGTTCCGTGAGAAGACGCATCGGTACCGACTGCCGTCCCGCAATTCGGACAGAACGCCGAATCGTCGGGTATCGGGTCACCGCATTTCGGACAGAATGTTCCGTGAGAAGGGGCATCGGTACCGACTGCCGTCCCGCATTTGTCGCAGAACGCGGCTCCGGGATTAAGCTGCGAACCGCAGTTTGAACAGAAGCTGCTCTGAGCCGGTTCATCGGCATGGACTGCCGTTCCGCACACCGGGCAGAACGCCGAACTGTCGGATAACGGGTTTCCGCATTTTGAACATTTCTTATCCATGTCATTACTCCTTTCATTTCGGCCTTTTTTCGTCACAGGTATTTTTCAAGCGTCTGCCGCACATTTGCGATATGCTTGCCGTACTGCTTTTTAACGCTGTCGGCATAGGATTTAAACGCCCTGCACATATCGGGGTGCTGGAAAACAAATGTCATGAACGGCGGTTTCAGCCGGCTGACAGCAACAATATTCTTCGCAATTATCATCTTCATATCGTCGAAGGGCGGCTGCGGCAATACACAAAGGCGATATCCCTGCCTGCTTTCCAGAAGTTTCAGAATATTTCCGATATGCTCTGCGTATTCCTCAGTGGTGTAAACCGCTGCACGACCGGGGATATCCATAGTTACCCTACCGCCGAAAAGCTCTTCATCGGCAGGGAGATAAACGCATTCATACAGCTCGTTTACCGCAGATATCCCGGGTCGAGCCGCGGTAAGATCAGGTGCTTTCCTGCGGATAAGGCTGTCGGGCATAGTGGCAAAAGTAAGCGTTCCGGAGATCACCGTCACCGATGAGGGATCGGCTTTGACCGAGATATCCGCGTCCGCGGTGCTGATGAACCGGACAAGCGGGCTTGACCGTTCAAGAAGACTGCTGTAAGCCGCCTGATGAGCGCAGAGCTGTTCCCGTCCGGTATCGTATCTGTACATTCCTATGTCGTTTTCCGTTCCGGTAACGTTGGAACCGCTGATACAGAAATGTTCCGGACAAAGGAACAATGTCGTCGAAAATCTCACATTGATCTGCGGCTTGCAGTAATAAGCGTGTATCATGCCTGACGGATACAGCGGCAGCCAGCTTTTTATCGCATCGGCCATTTCCGACATACTGCGGTTGATGTTATGTATAATGTGTATCTGTGTACCGTTGTTGACGCACATCATCATAAGAGATGCCCATTTGATGCGGAATTCGCTGTCCGCTGTGATCCAGTCCATTTTCTGATCGGAATAGAGATATATCTTTTCGGGACGAAGCGTGACCACATTTCCGAGAAAACGTATCACCGCACGGCGCAGCCCGTCACTGCCGTAGTATTCGGAAGAATTGTCCGACAGCACAGCGCTGTCAACCGCCTGTTCAAAGCTGAGCGGAGATTCTCCCGCTCCTGCGCGAAAGCCGCTGATATGATCGAGCAGACCTTCTATCAGCACTGCGCTGTCATTATTGTTCGATTCATAAAGCCAGTCATAGAACATCTCAAAAGCAGCTTCACGGTTGTCAAGAGCGTTCGGAGACAGATCCATCAGCTTCTCAAGCGCGGGCAGTTTTTTATGTTCTATGAGCCTGTCAAGCAGAGCTTCCGCAATATCGTTCATCATCTGCGGATTGTTTTTCGGAGAACGGACTCCGCTGCGGAACCGGCTTATATACGACGGGTCGGTATTGACCTGCTTTCCGAGTCTGATATTTGACAAGCCCGTCAGCGTCATTATTGAATCGAGCCTTGTTCCGAAAGTGCTGTATGCCGCAGCAGACGTGTCGGATATATAAGATCTGCGCGATCTTACATTTTCTACTGTTTCGCCGTCATAAAGGTATTCTACGACCGCTGACCGTATCCGACCGCCGGAAGAGAAAGCGTCACAGCCGATAATGCCGCACAGATCTCCGATCTTTTCCTTTCCGGACGCTGCTTTATAAAGCCCGTCCGCAAGATTGTACGCGCCCGTACCGTTTTGCTTCGGGACGCGTGTCCCCGAACACAGGCGCTGGATATACGAGCGGTCACATTCCATCTGCCCCGCGAGGTACTTTATATTTATATCAAGAGAAGACATCAGCTTGTTCAGCTTTTCCGAAAACATAACATCACCGTCATTTGCAATACTTTAATTAATTGTAACATATGGCACCCATAAAAACAAGTGTGACCAAAAAATTGTCAATGATTTTTTTGGTCACACATAATATGTCACATTTTATTCTGTTTTATTTTAAAGTTATTACGAAAAGCTGAATAAAGACAATACCGCACAAATCAGCAGATATCAGCAAGGAAGTCCTTCGTTGTCCAGCCGCTTTCCTACAGCTATGAGCTTTGCGAGGAAATAGAGCGACGCGCACTCGTCCTCCTGCCAGATGCGGTGACTTCTCGGTTCCGCGCAGATAAGATAACCGTCCGTTTCGGACTTCAGGCCTACTCTTGTTACAAGCACCGTTTCCATTTCATGCTTTATCAGAGATTTATAGAAGATCGGCGCGTGTTCTTGGACTTCGCCGATATTATTCGTATAATAAATATCGTCTTTTGTAAGCTCCTCAATATCACTTGCATCTTCTTTGAAGTCCTTTTTGAGTACAGCGTACATCGTACCGCTTTTATCCGCATAGTAGAGATCGGTTATTCCAAGCTCGTCCATAAGGAGCGGGATCACCGCGTGAAACTTGTTGTCTGCCCCGGGAACAAGCTCACACTGTCTTGTAATAGACTGCATGACCGTGCAGATACCGTGGCCTGACAGTCTTTTTATCACAATATTCTTATGCTTTTCCGCAACATATATGATATAGCAGTTTCTGCCCTTATTCTTGCCGCGGTAAAGAGTCTTGTCGATCATCGAGAAAAGCTCGTCGTAATCGGTCGTATCGTCGGGGAAGGTCGCACAGCCTATGGTTCCGGTAACGAAAGGATTGCACCCGGTCAGTTCATAGTTTCTGCGAAGGACTTTTCCGTCGTTATAGAGATTGACGAAGAATGATTTCTTTTCATCGTAACTGATATCCCTGAGATCAACGAACAGGAACTCGTCGCCGCCCAGACGGCCGGCAACACCAAACCCGTCAAGATAATCGATAAGGCTGGAAGATACGCCGCGAAGCACATCATCTCCGGTGCCGTGACCGTAGGTATCGTTTATAAATTTGAAATTGTCAAGATCGAGCATCACGAGAGAAAATGGTTTGTTATCGGCAATAAGCGACTTGACAAAACCAAGCATATACGGTCTTGATATCAGTCCCGTAAGAGGTTCCGTTATGTGATCAAGACCGTTTTTTTCGATCTGTTCGTCAAAATATTTATACTTAATGAGTTGCTCTATCTTGTACATTTTTACAGACCCTACCTTATAATTCATAGTTATATAGATTACCTCTTCAGCTGCCTGCCGACAGCAATATTGCGTCAGATCAGGATATCAAGCAGTTCCGCCGCGTTTTTATACAGTATATTCTCTCTGTCCGCGTCGGTTATCGGCTCCTGGAGGATAGCCTGAACATACATTCTGGGATTGCATATCGGATAATCCGTACCGAAAACGAATTTTTCCGACCCTACCTTTTTTACTCCGTAGGCAACAAGACCGTATCTGAAAATTCCCGTTCCCGACAGATCAAGGCGGAAATTATCGAATTTTTTCAGTCTCTCGATATGAAGCAGGTACAATTCCTTATCGTTCGGGTGTGCTGCCACAAAATTCAGCTTCGGGTGTGCCGCTATCATTTCCGTCATCTGCTTCTGTTCGTCCTTCATGGTATGAAAGCTCACGGTCATTCCGTACTGCTCCGCAGCTTCAAGTATGGTGTGCAGTCCGGCGTTCGCGTAATCGCTCCAACCGTGCATATACGGCACCAGTTCACCTATCAGCCGCACTCCGCGGTCTGCCATTCTTTCGATCTCCGCGACAGACTTATTCACGAAATACGGGTGTATATGAAATCCCGGCGTGTAAAAATCCCCGAGCGTATCTTTCAGTGCAAGAGCCTTGTCATTGCACTCTTTTATGTACGAAAATCCTTCCTCCACAGTGTAGGGACGTTTCAGCAGAACGCTCCCGCAGATATGCGATATACCGGCTTTTTCTACATCTTCCCGAAGCTGTTCCGGTGACGGATCAAAGCATTCGGGATAGAAACACAGGAACTCGCCGGAGGAAATATATGGATGCGTGTGAAAATCTATTACCTTCATATTTTTCACCGATTGATCCTGAATCTTGAGATCTGATCCTTTAAGAGTTTAGACTGTCCGGAAAGCTCCTCGCACGATGCCGCAGTCTCTTCTGCCGTAGCGGAGTTTGTCTGTATTACCTGAGCTATCTGCTCAACGCCCGAGGTGATCTGCCTGATTGAGCTGTTCTGCTCTGCACTTGCACGGGCTATCTGAGTTATCAGCCCTGCGGTCTCGGAGGATATTGTCTTGACTTCCTTCATCGACTCGGCTGTGGCGGAAGCTATCGCGCTTCCCTTGCCTACCGCATCGATAGACGCGGTAATGAGCGATGATGTGCTTTTTGCAGCTTCGGCGGATTTGTTCGCAAGATTGCGTACTTCATCGGCAACTACCGCGAAGCCTTTTCCCGCATCTCCGGCGCGCGCCGCTTCAACAGCCGCATTCAGCGCAAGGATATTCGTCTGGAAAGATATATCCTCGATAGTCTTGATTATCTTTTCTATCTCCCTTGAAGTATCGCTTATCTCGTTCATTGCAGAGACCATGCTCTGTATCTGCTTATCCTGCTGATTGACCTTATCCTGCGTCTGGGCGGAAAGATCACCGGCGTGTGCGGCATTTCCGGCGGTAGCAGCTATCTGCGACGATACTTCCGCGATTGTCGCGGAGATCTCCTCAATAGCGGAAGCCTGTCTCGTTGTGCCGTCCGCAAGGGACTGCGAACCTTCCGCCATCTGGTTCGAGCCCGAAAGCACTTCGTCCGACGATACGTTCATACTGCTGAGCGTATTGCCGAGATCGTCCTCGATCTTGAGTATATTCTTCTCGATATCCTCGAAAATTCCGGGATAATCGACCGCGGGGGTCTGAGTAAAGTCGCCTTCCGCCATTGCCGCGAGTATCCGTGACGAATCGCCCACGACATCACACATACTGTGCTTTGCTCCGCGGAGTATCTCAACGAACTGACCGACTTCATCATCAGCGAATCTGTATGTGACATTTGTTGTATCAAGCTGACCCGCACGCATTTCGGCAGCATATTCCTCCGCGTTCTTCAGAGGATTGGTGACACGCTTCAGACAGAACACGAATATAAACACCGCGATGCCTACTGCTCCGAGCACGCCGATTATTATCGCCGTTGCGGTAACACCTGAAAACTTGCCGTCGGCATTTGAAGCGTTTGCGCCTGCCCAGTACGCACCGATGATGTTGCCGTCATAGTCCTTCATCGTCTGATACGAAACATAGTAATGCCTGTCAACGACATCATGCTGTCCCTCATACCTGCCGTCTTTTTGCAGCACCGCTTCCTGCACATCTTCGTTAAGCTCGGTGCCGGTTGCACGTTCGCCGTTGTCCCGCCTGAGTGTGGTGGCATATCTGATGTTACGGTTCCATACGGTGGCATCGCAGTTGGATATTTTCATTACGTCGTCGAGCCAGTCCGTAGCGCCCATAGTAAACCCGAGACATATAACATAGGTCTCGCCGTACAGCTTTGTCGTATCCGCATACATCGCAACTATCTCATCATCACATCTCGCAACGCCGTTTATCACCTTTCCGTTTGCGACCTGACTGTAATCAAAAGAGCTGAGCGGATAGGATTCAGACTTGTAGGTTATGTTTCCGTTCGCGCCGGCAACGATCATATAGAAATCCTTGTTTCCTCCGAACGCATCGTTCAGTGCAGCATCAAACACTTCACTGTTTTTTTCCGCGGTCGGAAGGAACACGGTTACTCCTTCATCGTTCACTATGCTTTTATATGCGTCGTGGAGTTTGTTTATCTCTGACTGCACCCGGTTTTCAAGCACCTGCATACCGACTACCGCTCTTTCGAGCATGATGCTGTCGTTATACGCGCGCATTGAAATAAGCGTTACGGTAATAAGCAGCGTAATTACTGCTGCAATACATATCGTGGTAATAAAAACGATCTGAAAACCCAGCTTCTTAAACATATACGCCTCCGAAATAATTTAGTATGCCGATGTCCGTTTACCGACCGCGAAAAGGCTTCATAACACAGACCGGAAGTCTTTTGCAGGTCGGGGACGAAATTAGAATGACAATCAGGGAACGTGTCCGATTAAAATCCGCTGAAAGCGTTTTTTCAGCATTCCGGGGTCGTATATTACGGGATCCCGGGCAACAAAACGGCGTTTTGAACACCGTTTAATAAAAGCGGCTTTCGCCCGACCCGTTTTTATACAGGTCAGGCGAGAAAATCATATACTACTTGGCAAAATAATTTACCGCATTGTTATAGCAGACATCCTTCACTATCTGCCCTGCGAACTCCACATCGTCCGGGTATTCGCCTTCTTCGATGAGCGTTCCGAACATATTGCAGAGGATCCGTCTGAAATAATCGTGACGGGTATAAGACAGGAAGCTGCGGCTGTCGGTAAGCATTCCGACGAACTTTGATACAAGTCCGAGCTGCGACAGTGCCATGAGCTGGCGTTCCATACCGTCCTTCTGGTCATTGAACCACCATGCCGAACCGAACTGCATCTTGCCGACAACACCTGCGTGCTGGAAGCAGTTTATCATAGCCGCAAGGACTTCGTTGTCGCGCGGATTGAGGCAGTAAAGAATGGTTTTAGGAAGCTCGTCGGTGCTGTCAAGGGTGTCCAGCAGAAGCGCGAGCTTCTTTGCGAAAGTCTGATCCTCTATGGCATCAAATCCGGTATCTGGACCAAGCAGGCTCATATATCTTCTTGAATTGTTGCGAAGCGCACCGATGTGGTACTGCTGTACCCAGTGCAGGCGTGCGTACTGTTTTCCGAGATGTACAAGTATATATCCCTTGTACTTTTCGATCTCCTCACGGGTGAGAGTATCACCGGCGAGCGCTTTCTTTACGATGCCGTCCACGGTTTCCCTGTCCGCGGGCATGAACATCACAACATCGAGAGCGTGATCCGAGCATACGCAGCCGACACTGTCAAAGAAATCAATACGTTTGGTAAGAGCATCACACAGGCTGTCTATACCGCTGATCTCCATTCCCGCCGCTTCCGCGAGCTTTCCGATATAAGGTACATAGGTCGGCAGCTCAATGTTTATCGCCTTATCCGGACGGAACGCGGGATAAACTTCAACTTCAAAGGACTTGTCCTCTTTCAGCAGCTTGTGGAAGTGCAGATCATCTATCGGATCGTCGGTCGTGAACAGCTTTTTTACTCCGCTCATTGAGATAAGTTTTCGCGCGGTAAGCGTCTGCAGCTTTTCATTGCACTTGTCGAAGATCTCTCTTGCTGTCTTGGGAGAAAGAACTTCATCGATCCCGAAATAACGCTTCAGCTCCATATGCGTCCAGTGAAGTATCGGATTTCCGATAGCATAAGGCATTACTTCCGCATATTTCAGGAACTTCTCATAATCGTCCTTATCGCCGGTTATGTAGCTTTCGTCGATGCCCATTTCGCGCATCAGTCTCCACTTGTAATGATCGCCGCCAAGCCAGCACTCGGTTATCGAGCCGAACTTTCTGTCATTGTATATCTCTTCTATCGGCAGATGACAGTGGAAATCGAAGATCGGCATATCCTTCGCATATTTCTCGTAAAGAGTTACGGCTGTCTGATTTTTAAGGACAAAGTCCTTATCCATAAAGTTCTTCATGTTGTGCTCCTTGTGTTATAATGTTACGCCTGTTTTGAACAATGCTATCTCACGGGAATCATACCGTTCGTTAACCGTCTGTCTGCCGTCAGCCACCGCCGCGACGAGATCGGTAAGTTCTTCGAGCTTTTTGTCGAACGTGTCTCCCTCAACAATGCTTCCGGCGTTGAAATCTATCCAGTTCGGCTTTCTCTTCCAGATATCGGAATTTGTGGATATCTTTATCGTAGGGACGAATCCTCCGAACGGCGTACCGCGTCCCGTTGTGAACAGGACGAGATGACATCCCGCACAGCCGAGGTTTGTAACTGCCACCATATCGTTTCCGGGTCCGTTCAGAAGATTTAGCCCGTGTGACGTAAGAGTATCGCCGTCAAACAGAACATCGCAGACCTCGCGTGTTCCCGACTTCTGTGTACAGCCGAGCGACTTGTCTTCCAGCGTAGTGATGCCGCCTGCTTTATTTCCCGGCGACGGATTTTCATATACCGGCTGACCGTTTTTCTGATAATATTCCTTGAATCCATTTATCAGCTCAACGACCTTACCGAATGTCTCTTCGTCCTTTGCGCGGTTCATAAGAAGCTGTTCCGCGCCGAACATCTCCGGCACTTCCGTCAGCACCGTAGTGCCGCCAACAGACGCAATATAATCGGAGAACCTTCCTACCAGCGGGTTTGCGGTTATTCCGGAAAGGCCGTCCGAACCGCCGCATTTGAGTCCTATCTTAAGGCAGCTTATGTCTCTCGGAACACGCCTGTCGTTTTTGGCGTTCTCATACAGCTCTCCGAGCAGCTTCACGCCCTCTGCGATCTCATCGGAGACATCCTGTGCCACAAGGAACCTCGTCCGGCTTTCGTCGTAATCACCGAGCGTCTCACGAAATACATCCATGCGGTTGTTCTCACAGCCGAGACCCAGTACAAGAACTCCGCCGCAGTTCGGGTGTTTCACCATTCTCTGAAGCAGCAGCTTTGTGCGCTCATGATCTTCGCCTATCTGCGAACAGCCGTAGGGGTGGGTATAGGTGAAGCAGCCGTCAACTCCGGCAAGCTCACCATACTTTTTCCTGAACGCGTTTACGATCGCCTTCGCCTGCGCGTTTACACAGCCTACCGTCGGTATTACCCAGAGCTCGTTGCGAATACCGACTTCGCCGTTTCTGCGTTCGAAAACATTTACAGTGCGGGAAATTCCCGCAGATGCCGGGGCAATGTCACGCTTGCTGTACGAATACTCAAGTGTACCTTCGAGGCACGTTTTCATATTATGCGTGTGGATATGCTCACCGGGAGCGATATCGCAGAGCGCTCTGCCGATCACTTCGCCGTATTTTATGACGTTCTCGCCGGCTTTTATCTCTTTCAGAGCGAATTTATGCCCTCTTTCAATATCCTCGGCAAGAGTAACGCCGTCTGCCTGCGCACCCTTTTTAAGTGCTGTGAGAGCAACTCCCACCGAATCGCCGGGAGAGATGACAATGCTATTTTTCATATAATTCTTATCCTAAAAATTTCTTAAGCGCAGCTCTCATACCGTTATTCAGCATATCGTCAATATATCCTGCAACAAGCTCCGCGTTGCTGTCCTCATCAAGATCCTGCTGCCATATATCGGCTGCGGAAAGCGCTTTTTTCGCTATTTCCGCGGGAGAAGAAAGCTGCCATACTTCCTTCCAGAAATCTATGTATTCCGAGTCGTCCTTTATCTCAATATCCTCATCGCCGCGCTTGCCGCGGAAGAATACTGCCAGTGCCGCGAACGCAAACAGTATATGCTCCGGAGATTTTCCGAACTTCGCACGATAGTCGTTGTAAGAAGGCAGCAGACGCGTTCTGAATTTCGTTGTGGAATTCAGTGCTATCGACATAAGCTCGTGGCGTATGAACGGGTTCATGAAGCGCTCTATAACGCTGTTCGCAAAAGCGTCCATCTGATCTGCGGGAAGGTCGATAGTCGGTTTTATCTCGCCGTTCACGAGTTCGCTTACGAACCTGCCCACATCGGGGTCGGTCACCGCTTCACGAACAGTATCTATGCCGCACAGATAAGCTATCGGCACCATTGATGTGTGTGAACCGTTCAGTATCTTTACCTTGCGCTGTTTGTAAGGAGTAATATCGTCTGTGAATATGACATTGAGCCCGGACTTGTCTGCGGGGAGCTTTTCATATACGAAAGGCTCTTTCTGAAGTACCCACAGGTGGAATACCTCACCCTTGACGATACTGGTATCATTGTAGCCTTCTTCCTCGCATATCTGAGCCGCCTTGTCCTTCGGGTAACCGGGAACTATTCTGTCAACAAGAGTGTTTGTGAAGTGATTGGCGGAAGTGAGCCAGCCTATGAAGCTGTCATCCATGCCGTTTATCTTCGCGAGTTCGGCGAGTATTCGTTTCAATTCATCGCCGTTGTGGTCGATAAGCTCACACGGAACTATCGCCATTCCCTTTGATGCGTCGCCGCCGAAATGATCGTATCTCGCTTTCAGGAACGCAAGCAGCTTGCCGGGGAAGCTCTTCGGACACACGGAAAAATCGGTATCCGTGCTGTCGAGCGCAATTCCCGCTTCTGTCGTGTTGGAGACAACTACTTCGAGTTCCGGGCTTTTCGCAAGCTCAAGGAATTTGCCGTATTCGGTATATGGATCAACAAATTCCCGCAGAACATCTATTACCTGACGGCTCTGCACCTTTTCACCGTTCTCTATGCCTTCGAGGCATACGGTGTAAAGTCCGTCCTGCTTTTCAAGGTCGCGTACCCTGCCGCTGGGTGTAGGCTGGACCAATGCAACATCGGCATTTATAACGCCCTTATCGTTAAGGTCCTGCAGTATCCAGTCAACAAAAGCGCGCAGGAAATTTCCCTCACCGAACTGCAGTACCTTTACAGGCCTGTCCTTTGCGGGGTGAGTGGTTCTGTTAAGTTCATTCATGGTTTTTATCCTTTATCTTGCAATCGTTTGCTGCATTTTATCCTCCCGCACCGGGCAGTGAAAAACGCAGCAATACAGATTATTCTTCTCTGAGTTTTATACGCTTTTCGGTATTCTTGTCAAACAGATATACGCTGTCAAACGGTATGGCAAACTCAAAGCCGGATCCGACATCGGGAGACTGGTGGGGATCTACTTTCAGTATGCTGTTCACACCGTCAAAGTTGACGTAAACGTTGGTATTGTCACCGAGAAGCTCTACAAGGTTGACAAAGCAGTGTACAAAGTACTCCCTGCCTGCGGTCTCACCGCCGGTCAGGACTTTGACCGCCTCGGGACGGAATCCGAAGATCACTTCCTTGCCCTCATACCGGTCAAGCACCGACTGATCGGCAACCAGACTGAGGTCGATCTTGTTTTCCTTCAGGTCAAGTTTTCCTTTCCGGATCGTGGACTCGATGAAATTCATCGGCGGTTCTCCGATAAATCCTGCTACGAACATATTGACCGGATTGAAATAAAGCTCATACGGCGTACCTATCTGCTGGATATAACCGTCTTTCATAACGACTATCCTGTCAGCCATTGTCATAGCTTCGGTCTGGTCATGAGTAACATATATCGTAGTGGCACCGGTCTCACGGTGTATCTGCGTAATTTCTGAGCGCATCGTCACACGCTGCTTCGCATCAAGGTTGGAGAGCGGCTCGTCCATAAGGAAAATATCGACTTTGCGAATAATAGCACGCCCTACCGCGACTCTCTGACGCTGCCCGCCGGAAAGCTCTCTCGGGAGTCTGTCAAGGTAATCCGTAAGTCCGAGTATCTTCGCAGTTGACTGTACCCTCTGCTCTATAACATCGTCGTCAACACCCTGGAGTGTAAGTCCGAAAGCGAGGTTGTCGTACACCGTCATGTGAGGATAAAGCGCGTAGCTCTGGAATACCATTGCCACACCGCGCTCACGCGGACCTTTATCGTTCGCTTTTTCGCCGTCAATGTAGAACTCGCCCTTACTGATATTTTCAAGTCCGGCGATCATACGGAGAGTTGTGGATTTACCGCAGCCCGATGAGCCGACAAAAACGATGAACTCGCCCTTTTCGATCTCCATATTGAAATCATGTACGGCGTGGAAGCCGTTGGGATAGATCTTATTGATACCGCGTAATGTTAAATATGCCATAACTTCAAGCCCACACTTTTCTGTAAGTATTCAGCGACCCTGTGAATTATTATTTAAGGTCGAGATTGCTTATATTGTCCATATCATCGTATGTCTGGTTTTCACCGCACATACCCCAGATGAATGTATAATTGCTTGTTGCCGTACCGCTGTGGATAGACCAGCTCGGGCTGATGACAGCCTGCTCATTGTGCATGATTATGTGGCGTGTCTCCTGCGGCTGACCCATGAAGTGGAATACCACATTGTCACCTTCAAGCTCGAAATAGAAGTAAACTTCCATTCTTCTCTCATGAGTGTGAGAAGGCATTGTGTTCCACGAATTGCACTTATCCAGCTCGGTCATACCCATCTGCAAAGAGCATGATTCACATACCGCGGGGTGGATATACTGGTTTACAACGCGCTTGTTCATATTCTCGTCACTTCCGAGAGGTCTGTGGTTTGCCTTATCCTTTGTGATATACACTGTCGGATAGGTCTTGTGCGCGGGGCTGGAATTGAGATAGAACTTTGCCGGCTTTGCGGGATCGTCAGAACGGAAAACTACTTCCTTTGTTCCCATTCCGATGTACATACCGTCCTTGTAGTTCAGCGCGTATTCCTTGCCGTCAAGAATGACCGTTCCCTTGCCTCCGACGTTGATAAGACCCATTTCTCTTCTTTCAAGGAAATACTCGGTTCCGAGCTCCTTTGTGCTGCCGAGTCTGAGTTCGCCGTCAACCGGCATTGCTCCGCCCGCTATCATTCTGTCCTGATGCGAGTATGTAAGAGCTATCTCGTCCTTTACGAATACTTTTTCGATGAGATAATTCCTGCGGAGTTTCTCCGTATCATAGTATTTTGAATCATCGGGGTGATTGCTGTATCTTATGTCGAGTTTCATTTTGGTTTTCTCCTTCTTTTATATCAGCTTTCTTAAATGATCTACCGCGAAGGCGATGTCGTCACCGGTCGTTCCCTCCAGAACAAGGTTTGCGTCCGGGCATACCCTGCGTATCTCCGGAATGATCCTGCCGTAGTCAAATATGCCCTTGCCTACTCCGACCTGTTTCAGCGAACCGTCGCTGTTTATAACACAGTCCTTTATGTGGAAGACGCATATCCTGTCTCCGAAAGTCTGCAACCCTTCCGCAAGTATGTCATACATCGTGTTCACATTGGACCCGTCGAGGTAGTTGTACAGATCAAATATTATCCGGATATTGCCTGCACCGATAGTCTTTACTGCTCGTTCGAGAGTCTTTACGTTCCAGCAGACGTGTCCGAACGCGCCTTCCATTCCCACATTTACGCCGCAGTCCTGCGCGTATTCACACAGGCCGGCAAAAGTGCGTATCACACGCTCCAGCGCTTCTTCGGTGCGGTTCTGCGGATTGTAAGTCCACTTGTCACCGTTGTATGAGCCGGTCTCCGAGCCTACGATACTGCCGCCGAATTCCTTTGCAAGGGAGAGGTAATCCCTGAATACCGCGATACCCTTTGTGATCTTCTCACTGTCCGGGTGGACGGGGTTGAAGTAGGCACCGATAAGCGGCACAGTTTTTCCCGCTTTCTCAAATACCGTCCGGAACTTCTCAGCCCGTTCCTTTGTCACGGCTCCGGGAGTGTACGGAACATCATCGAGGCATTTGTAGGCAACGAGCTGAACACCGCTTAATCCCAACTCGTCAAGCCGCGCCGCGATGTTATCTTCACCCTTGACACCGAGGTCATGCGCACGGATAAAGAGCTTCATCATCTCTGAACACGGCCCGATGCGTCGCCGCCTGCGAGCGTTTCGACATCTGCACGGGTAACAAGGTTAAAGTCACCGGGTATAGTGTGTTTGAGTGCGGAAGCGGCTACCGCAAATTCAAGCGCGGCTTTGAAATCCTTGCCGTCGTTGAGTCCGCAGATCAGACCTCCTGCAAACGAATCGCCGCCGCCTACACGGTCAACTATCGGGTTGATGTTGTATTTTCTCGAATGATAGAACTCTCTTGTTGCTCCGTCCATAATGCACGCAGACCAGTCGTTGTTGGAAGCGGAATGACTCTCGCGAAGAGAAGAGATCACATACTTAAATCCGAACTTATCGATCATGCGGTTGAATATGTCAACATAGCCTGCAAGCTCCAGCTCGCCCTTTGTAACATCGGTGTTGCCGGGCTTGAAGCCGAGGACCTTTTCCGCGTCCTCCTCATTTCCGATGCATACATCAACGTACTGCATGAGGTTTGTCATTACCTTCTGAGCCTTTTCTGACGACCACAGCTTCTTACGGAAGTTCAGGTCGCACGAAACCGTAACATTGTGCTTCTTTGCCGCTTTCAGAGCAACCTCGGTCACTTCCGCCGCAAGATCGGATATTGCGGGAGTAATGCCTGTGAAGTGGAACCAGTCGGCATCCTTGAATATATCGTCAAAGTCAAACTTGGAAGCGTCTGCGGTAGATATAGAGGAGTGCGCACGGTCGTAAACAACATTCGATGCTCTGAGCGAAGCGCCTGTTTCGAGGAAGTATATTCCGAGTCTCTCACCGCACTTTGCGATATGATCGGTCTTTACATTATACTTGCGAAGCGCCGCTACGGCAGCTGCACCGATCGGGTTGTCCGGCACAGCGGTCACAAATTCGGCCTCGTGACCGTAATTTGCAAGCGATACGGCAACATTAGCCTCACCGCCGCCGTAGTTGATATCAAATTCGTCTGCCTGAATTATCTTTTCATTGTTCGGGGTAGAAAGTCTGAGCATTATCTCGCCCATTGTCACTATTTTAGCCATTCTTTTTTTCTCCTTTTACTTCTTTTCCACAAGGTGAACTGCAAATCCGCCGACTTCGTCCTTAAGATATACGACTGTCATTCTGCCGTCGGCATCATACTTCGCAGTTGACATATCCGCTTCTATACCCTGTAATCCGAGCTGATATACGGCTCTGTTCACATTGATCGTAGATACCGCGATATGTCCCTTTGCGCCCTTGAACGGGGACTTCATGCATTCTATGAACGGGCCTGCAAAAATACTGCTGTTTCCGATCTTCTGTGTCCAGCCGAACATCTTGTCAAACTTTGCGGAAACGCTGTCCGCTTCGTCCTCGTTATCGCAGTTGATACCGATATGTACCATCTGGAAATCAAGCATCTTGTTCACTGCGGAACGGCACAGCGCCGTGATCTCGTCCCACTTGCCCGCCTTGACGAGCTTATCCGGAACTATCCAGCTTCCGCCGCAGCACACGATCTTCCTGAACGAGAGGTAGGTGTTGAGATTATTCTCATTGACACCGCCGGTGGGCATGAACTTCATCGACGAATAGGGCGCGGATATTGCCTTGATGTAAGGCAGACCGCCCGCCTGCTCCGCAGGGAAGAATTTTACAAAATCAAGTCCGAGCTCCATAGCCTGTTCTATCTGCGAGCCGTTCGCAACACCCGGAGTAAAGGGAACACCCTTGTCGAGACAGTGTTTTACGACATTCGGGTTGAGACCCGGAGCTACGCAGAATTTCGCACCGGCAGCAATAGCACGGTCGCACTGTTCGGTAGTAAGCACGGTACCCGCTCCCACAAGCATATCGGGGTACGCCTTCACCATGTCCGCGATCACCTTATCGGCTCCTTCGGCACGGAACGTTACCTCCGCGCATCTGATACCGCCGTCGTAAAGAGCTTTTGCGAGATTTACGGCATCTGCCGTGTTTTCGAGCTTGATGACCGGCACGATACCCGTACATTCAAGCTGTTCGATAAATTTTTTGTTGTCCATTTCAGTAATGTCCTTCCGATCTGTTGTTTTTTATTTGATTTCGTATATTTCAGAGAATAACGGCTGCGAGGCAGCGACTGTACATCCGATGAATGTACGATACGGGATCCGCTGCGGTGCGTTCACCGCGCTAACCAGCCGCCGTCAACAGCCAGTGTAAAACCATTTACATAATCACTTGCAGAAGATGCAAGGAATACAGCCGCACCCATGAGGTCGTCGGGTGTACCCCAGCGTCCGGCAGGTATTCTTTCAAGAATATCCGCACTTCTCTTCTCGTCATTGCGAAGAGCTTCTGTGTTGTTGGTCGCCATATATCCCGGAGCGATAGCATTTACATTGATGCCGTATTTCGCCCACTCGTTTGCCATTGTCATTGTAATTCCCTTTACCGCGGATTTGCTCGCAGTATAACTAGGAACTCTTATTCCGCCCTGGTAAGAGAGCATACTTGCTATCTGGATTATCTTTCCGCCGCTCTTCTGCTTCATGAACTGCTTTGCGGCAGCCTGTGAAAGGAAGAAAAGAGTACGGCAGTTCGTGTTCATTACGAGATCCCAGTTTTCCACAGAGAAATCTATACTGTCCTCGCGCTTGATGATGCCCGCGTTATTCACGAGTATATCAAGTCTGCCGAACTTCTCAACAGCTGTGCTGATGATAGTCTCAACAGGATCGAGAGAGGAAAGGTCGGCTGTGATGTAAGCGAAATTCTCCTCGCCGAGCATCTTCTGTGTATCATCGCTGGGCGATCTTGAAACGCCGAGCACCTTAGCGCCCGCTTCCACAAAAGCCTTGCTTATGCCTTGTCCGAGTCCGGTATTGCTGCCGGTAACCACTGCGACTTTGCCTTTTAAGCTGAACATATCCAGAATCATATTATTACCTCCATATTTCCGGAAAAATTAATCGGTTGATATACGCTCAAAAAATACCGAGCATTTTCAGGACCGTAACATAAACAAATATTGTGACCGTGCTGAACAGACTCGTCCAGACCACAAGCTGACCCGCGAGGTCATCGTCACCGCCCATCTCCTTCGCCATTATAGCGGACGAGACGGCTACAGGTGTCGCAAACACTCCGATATACGTTGCGAAATGCTCGCCTGAAAAACCGAGGGGCTGCATCAGCAGATATGCCGCCGAAAGTCCTGATACCGGAACCGCCACATTTCTCATCAAAGTACCGAAGATTATCTCTTTGCGAAGTCTTGCGACTGCGGAAAACTCAAACCTGCCGCCGAGAACTATCAGCGCGAAAGGCGTGCAGCACGCTTTCAGGCTGTCAAGCACCTTGAACAGCAATGTAACATCGCTTAATCTGAAACTTATGCCGCTCTGTTCAAACAGACCGCGCACGCACAGAACCAGAAGTCCTGCGACTGTACCGATGATAAGCGGATTTTTCACTATACCGAGGAAGATCTTTCCGACATCTGCTTTTTTCTTTTCGGAGCTTCCGTTGAAAAGTGTAAGCGAGATAACACCGAGTATATTGAAAACCGGTACACAGAACGCGGACATAACTCCTGCCGCGCCTGCTCCGGCGGCGCCGAAAAGCGACTCCGCAAGCGGTATTCCGATGATAGCGTAGTTTGAACGGAATATTCCCTGTATAAGGACGCCGCGCTTGCTGCCGTCCTTCGTGAATCCGCAGCATACCGGTATCGCAATCAGAAATATGATAACGACCGCCGCTATCCCGTATATGACAAATGCCGGGTTCACATCCGAAAGATGCTCGATCTTATAGACATTGCAGAAAAGCATCACAGGAAGCAAAACTCTGAATACGAGCTTGTTTCCGGCATCGAAAAAGCTCTTGCTCAAAAGCCCGGTCCGTCTGATGAAATAACCGAGAGCTATCGTCAGTACGATTGGCAATACTGCGTTCGCGGCAAATAAAAATGCTTCTGCCACTTTCAGAGCTTCTCCATGGGATAATAGTCTTTCAGGTATTTCTCCGTGGCCTTCACCATACGCCCGAACAATGCGCGGCCGTCATCAAGAGACAGTCCGGCGCAGAGAGGCTGGTTCATGAACGCCTCGAATATCCTGTCAAAGCTGCGTTCTTTTATGCCATAGTAAGTATTTTCAATATTAACAGCGTTTCTGAGAACAAGCGCGTTCACATCACGCGGGAGTCTCTTTGCCGTTATCGGCTTCAGGCTGTTCTGCGAAAATACGCAGTTTGTCTCAACGACCGAACCGAGAGGCATATCGGGCATCTGCCCGACATTTATCACATTTGCGTTGGATATGCGGGGCGGGATCGCTCCTGCCAGAGCTTTTATAAGCTCAACGCACTCCTCATCACTGTGCTTTACTTCAATTTTTTCTGTGCCGTCAGCCAGTCTGTGCGAACGCTCAATTTTCTTCCTCATATCCTTTTTCCGGTAATCTACCGAAGTAAGGTGGAAGAGCCAGCTTTCGGCGTTCTCTTCATTTTTTATGTACCATGATCTGTCCATGAATTCCGCAAGATGTCTGTCACCGGCGGCGGCAAGAACACCGAAGCGTCTGAAAAGATCCATTTTTACCTTGTTTCCGTAAAGGAACGGATCATCACGGAATCCATGCGGATCGTTCACATTCTGTTCGCAGTATCCCGACTCGTAGAATCTGTCGATAAATCCGGGCAGCACCTTCAGCATATCCGTGCCGTTGTAATTGGCTTCCGTGATCCATGTGAAGTGGTTTACGCCGCACGCATCTATCTTTATTTCACTGCGGTGAGGTCTTTCGACACCGAGCATCTCCTTTGCGGCGCAGCAGAGAAATTCCTGTGCATGGAAAACCTCATGGCAGCAGCCGAAAGCCTTTATCTCCGGAAATACGTCATACAGCGTCTTGGTGCAGGCTGTCATCGGATTTGTGAGATTCAGCACCCACGCATCGGGGCAGTGAGCCTTTATCTCGCGGGCAAAGTTCTCGTAGATCGGAACTGTCCTCATAGCACGAAGCACACCGCCCGGACCTACGGTATCACCTACCGACTGATATATGCCGTATTCTTCGGGAAGATGAACGTCAGCCGCCATTTCGTCGAAGGTCCCGGGAAGTATCGAGCAAACTACGAAATCCGCACCGTCAAGAGCGTCTCCGAGAGTGTCATAAACGTTATAATCCCATTTTGTTATCGTTTCGGGAGCTTCGTTTATGCGCGCCCCGATCTGTTTGTTGAGCTGTGCGGCGGGAATATCGATGTCATACAGAGCGATCTCTCCGCAGATATCATCCGCAAGCGCAAGATCTGTCATAAAGACTCTCGCCCATGCCTTTGATCCGCCGCCGATATATGCGATTTTGACTTTTTTCATGATTGTATGTGTAGATCCTTTATTGCTGCTGAACTCTTCTCATTACCTCTGTGTAGCACAGAAGGAACGGTGCAACGCCCTTTGCGTCGTTATCGACCACGGGTTCCGAAATGTAGTATTCGTATGTTCCGTCACGGCGCCTGTTGTTCTCCGGTCCGAGACCTGCCACAAGACAGATGCCTCCAAGGTCAAGCTCGCCGTTTTCGCCTGTTTTGAGATATTTGCCGCAGATGCCGTCAAAAGTCCGGTGTCCGATTTCGGAATATTTACTGTCGAGAACACCGAGTCTTGCGCCCTTCATCATTGCGTAGGCGATCATACTGCTTCCGCTTGTTTCGAGGTAATTGCCCTCACGTCCGCCGCAGTCAACGACCTGATAATACATTCCCGTCTGCGGGTCTGCATACTGAACTATACCCTCTATGATCTCGCGGAACAGGCCGATAAGCTCGTTCCTGTCTGAGTCATTATTTATATAACCGATCAGATCGGCAAGTGTCACAGTGTACCAGCCTATCGAGCGCAGCCAGAAGTTCTTCGAGCAGCCGGTCTGCTTATCCGCCCAGAATGCGGTTCTTGAGCAGTCACAGCCATGATAATACAGCTTCTTGTTTTCGTCAAACATCAGCCGTCTCGCATTTCGTATCTGATCCATTGTATCAGAACAGTCGCCGTTTCCGAACTCCTGCTGATACCGCAGATAAAATACCTGCGCCATATACAGTCCGTCAAGCCATATCTGATCGGGATATATCTGCTTGTGCCAGAAGTTTCCGGTATTGGTGCGCGGCTGCTTTTCAAGCTGTTCATGCAGAAGCTCTATCGCTTTTCTGTATTTTTCCTTGCCTGTCGCTTTATACAGGTCGAACAGCACGCGTCCTTCGTTCACATCATCGAGGTTGTATTTTTCCTGCGAATACCCGACGATAGTGCCGTCATCACGGACATACCAGTCGATGAAGCTCTCCGCAAAATCAAAATACCTGCTTTTGCCGGTGATCTTTGCAACTTCCAGCAGAGCGGTGATTATGCAGCCGTCGATGTAATTCCATGCCGGAGGTTTTCCCTCAATTATCTTTTCTATATTCCACAGCGGCCTGTCGGGAGTTGAGCCGTCAAGCAGTTTCTCAATATATCTGTCGATATCCTTATACTTCTCGTACATCGTTACTCCTTGATAAGCTCGCCCACATTATGGGCTTCAAGCTCTTCTCCGTCACAGCCGTCAACACTTACGTTCCTGACCGTGAGCTTTCTCACATTGTCGAAATACATTCCCGCCTTACGCATTTTAACGGCGTTGTTCTTCATTGCGGGAACGCCCTCTTTCGCGTCGGGGTCATAAGTGAAATCTATGTTTTCAACTGTTATCTCATCTATCGGCATCTCCGGCAGACCGTCGCAGTAGCAGGCGGCAACGTGACAGTTAAGGCACTTCATATTTCGGAAAGTGAACTTGCCGAGATAAGGCGTTCTGTCGTCAACCGGAAGTTTTTCACGAGTGGTATTGTACTCCGAATATCTGTCCGGGTCACAGCAGTTGTACCACATATTCATAACGATCGGGGTCATTACTCCGTCCATACGGATATTCTCAAATGTCACCCCGTCTATCACCGCGTATTTTCCTCTGCCGCGGCGGGTCTTGATGCGAAGTCCGCGGTCGGTCCGTCTGAATATACATCTCTCAACGGTAAGGTTTTTAACGCCGCCCGCCATTTCACTGCCCAGCGTCACGGCACCGTGACCGTTCTGCATGAGACAGTTGCGTATCGTATGATGATCCGCCGGCTGTCTGAATTTTTTGCCGAGCTCTATTTTTCCGGACTTTATTGCGATGCAGTCATCACCGACGCTGAAACGGCAGCCGATGATCTCAACTTTGTCACAGGCTTCCGGGTCAAGGGCATCGGTATTCGGGCTGTCCTTCGGCGCGTTCACCGCGATATCGAGGAATCTGAGATCCTGCGAGAAATACGGGTGCAGCTGCCACGACGCGGAATTCTGTGCAGTAATGCCATGTATAGTAATGTTTTTGCAGCGGTTGAAAAATATCAGTCTCGGACGCGCGATCCGGCGCTCCTTGACATTGATCCACCATTCACTGTTCTGCGCGTTGCCGTCTATAGTTCCTCTGCCGACTATGCTGATATCCTCGGCGTACTCCGCGAAGACAAGCGACTGATGCATAGGCACCGCATTGCCTTCCCACGCGCCGAAGTGCACATCCTCGCCGGTCACTGCGTCAGGGGCGGTCCCGGGTATCACAGGGTACCTCGCCGTATCCGTGCAGCCAAGCAGCACAGCATTTTCCGAAATATCTAACGTTATGTGACTTTTGAGTGTAAGCGGGGCGGTCAGATACACACCCTCCGGGAAACAGAGCCTTCCGCCCGGCGGCAGACAGTTCAAGGCTGTCTGTATGCTCTGTGTATCGTCGGTCACGCCGTCGCCAGCCGCTCCGAAATCTCTGACATTCACCGCACAGGTCTCGGGCATAGTGCGGAATCTGATCTCACCGAAGTCAGACACGCCGACAGTATATTCTCTGTCCGGTTTAAGTCCGAACAGAGAAAATACATTGGTATCCGAACTGAAAAGCGTCTCTCCGTCGAGCTTTACGGTATATTCATTTTCACAGCTGTATGCGCTGTTGTTTTCAAGCTCGAAACAGGCGCTCACGGAGCCCGTAAACAGTGTCTTTATCATCTTATCTCCATATCATTTCCCGCCGATCGCCTTTTTCTCGGCATCGCGGAATATCTTTTTTATCGTATTTCTCATAAATACCAGCAGCATATCGAAGCCGAGGTAAAACAATCCGAAAAGTATCGGTTCGACACCGAGCATACTCTCTTCTTCCGTGTGACCTACATTGGGGTCAACGCCCATAAAGACATTTATCCCGTAGTAAGTCCGGAACACGCAGTACAGAAGAACTCCGGCATAAATAACGTTGAGAAATATCGACCAGAACTTTCTCGTCGTCACCATCATCCACTTGTCATACGCACCTTCCGAAGGCTCAAACCGCCTCAGGAACCTGTTAGTCAACAGATCGGTGACCACACCGAGCCCGATCGCGAGTACGATCATAAGCTCAATGCCCTGGAGGTACATTCCGAGTCCCCACAGGAAGAAGTAGCACACCGCACCGGCAAACCAGAATTTCACAAATGTGATCTTCAGCCACGCGGGAATATGAAACTTCTTTTTCGATCTGTACCTGTTCAGCTCGGCTTCCGGTACTTCCGGAGCGTTTTCGGTATTTACAAGGCGCTCCACAGCATCGGTCTTCAGCTTGTAATAATCCGCCGCCGATCTGTCAGCAGGCTCCGGGTTACGCTTTTTCTTCTTATCAGCCATATATCACCGGTCGTCGTCATCTATATCGATAGCCGCCATATTCTCGTTGCCCTCAACATCGATAGATGTCCTGATCTTTCTGATAGCTTTCGAGTAAAGCGGGAGCGTTATGAGAAGCAGCGCCGTAACTCCGATGAGCACCACATGAAGCGTGACCACATTCTGAGCCGTGGTTATGTAAGAGGAACTTTCGTCAATGATTATCTTGTTCTCCATTCGCGTGGTAGCGCTTACGATACGCGTGATATATACCACATCCACGAATATAAGCAGCGCGAGCATACCGCCGAGCAGTCCGAGCATCACCTTGTTGGCTTTCTTGCGTTTCGAGAATGCTCTCAGGAACACCACGAACGCCAGGATCGAAAACAGCATTGCCACAAACTCACACTGCCCCATGTTCGCACCGTTGATCCTCGCGGTAGTATTCGCAATGGAAGAGAGGTTAAGAGAATACATAAGGAACGCGACGATCAGCGTCACAAGCGGTATAGCCTGAGGCGAACGCTTGAGGGCGACCATATATTTACGGATCACTTCCCTGATCCCTCGTCCTTGTTTTTTTGTCTTCTGATCTGCCATCTGTATTTCTCCCTTGTTATCTTATGGCGTTGGTCGTTTCCTTGTCAAAGAAGTGCTTCTTCGTGAAGGAGACCATAACTTTATCGCCTGCTTTGTATGTACACCAGTCACGGAACTTGCAGGTTATCTTGTGCTTGCCCACAGTACCGTTGACAAGTGTATTATATCCGAGATTTTCGTTTGAGAACACATCTACCGCGATATGACCGCCCTCGGTCACATTCTCCGGACGGATACCCATAGTCACCGTCTTTCCCTCATACGGTAAAAGAAGCTCCTTGTCCTCTTCGGAAAGATCAACATCAAAGTCGGCACATACAGCCTTGCCGTTAAGGATCTCCACATCGAACAGATTCATCGGAGGAAGTCCGATGAAGCTCGCCACAAAGAGGTTTGCGGGATCATCATAAAGTTCAAGCGGAGTTCCTATCTGCTGAACATGACCCATAGACATACATACTATCCTGTCCGCGAGTGTAAGTGCTTCGGTCTGGTCGTGTGTTACATAAAGCATCGTCGCGTTCAGCCGCTTATGCAGCAGCAGTATCTCGCGGCGCGTGGCGCTTCTCAGCTTTGCGTCAAGGTTCGAGAGCGGCTCGTCGAACAGGAAGACCTTGGGGGTACGGACAATTGCACGTCCCATAGCGACTCTCTGCCGCTGACCGCCGGAAAGCTGACTCGGCTTCTTGTTCAGCTGGCTTGTTAGATCGAGTATCTCTGCCGCGGCGAGCACCTTCTGATGTATCACGTTCTTATCTTCTTTACGGAGCATCATAGAAAACGCCATGTTCTCATATATCGTCATGTGACCGTAAAGCGCGTAGTTCTGGAACACCATTGCTATATCGCGGTCTTTCGGCGGCATTTTTGTAACATCTTTGCCGTCAATGATGAGATTGCCCGAAGATATATCCTCAAGACCCGCCACCATACGCAGAGTCGTTGATTTTCCGCAGCCGGACGGTCCGACGAGAACAATAAGCTCACCGTCTTTTACGTCAAGGTTGAAGTCATGGACAGCCTTGACCTTGTTGTCATAGACCTTTTCGAGATGTTGTAATTTAAGATTGCTCATCTTTTATTTCCCCTGATCGTTTTTTTCAAGCTCTGCACAATAGCTGTTCAACGTTTTTGTCTTTATGAAAGCAATGACTCCGCCGATTATCAGCAGCGCCGCCGAGATGCACAGACATATCGCAACGTGTGTGAACTGTCCGCCGGTCATTACCGTCTCGGTCTCGGCACCCACTACCGGGCTGGGTGTGTTGAGCGCATCCAAAGGCAGAACAAATATGCGTCCCGCCTGCAGTACACCGAGTATTACCGCAACAAAGCTGTAAACGAGCTTGTAGTTCTTCACGCCCTCGGACGCAAGGAACGCTGCAAGCATGAACACGAGGTTGTAAACAACAGACGCACCGATCATCAGCTTATAGTAGTAGTTTCCGACATCAGATCTGTAGATGCTTACGAAATAAAGCGCGTTCGCAACTATCGAAAGAATTATCAGATCGGCGGATAATTTATTCTTTGTAAATCTGAGGCGATCCTTTTTGATCGTAGCTTCATTCATTTCAGCCATTGTTTTCATCCTTTCCGCTTCCTATCGCGCTTTGCTCACCCTTCATTACTTTCATCTTCAGAACACAGTTCACAACAAGCAGCACGGCTGTCAGCAGCAGCAAGCCAAATACAAAGTAGCAGATGTCGAACCAGAATGTATCGTTCGGACCGATGTATAAAGTACCCCAGTCTTTTGAAAATGTTTCGAGAGCTTCAAAATCGACTTCGTTTATGAAACGGGACTTATACTGCGCGATCTGCGGTATGCACCATGCAGCGACACCTATCGAAGCTGCAACAGAAAGTCCGGTCGCTATGTAGTTGCCGATGTAATACTTCCTGCGCGAATGTGTGTTGGTGAGAAACAGAACAAGATTTACAAGTATGAGTCCGATAGCCACCCTTGTGAAAGCGGAGTTGAACTCGAACATTTCATAGTAAACCGTTGCGCCCGGTACGGACGAATATTCCCACTCGGTCCCCGGGTACATGACCGCTTTCGAAAAAGCGTCGTACAGGTCTGTTGAAAGTCCGAGAGCACTGACAAATACGAGCGCTGAAACTATGAGCGTCATCATACACACGATCTTCTGCATTAACATCTGTTTTCTATACATAACAACCTTCCTTTATATCAGAAATTAGTCGTACTGATCCTCCGTCAGAGTACAGACGTCTGCTTTCTGTACTCTGACCGGGTATCAGCATTACGCCGGGAAGGGAGAATATCTCCCTCCCCACGCGATAATACCGGTTTGCCTGTTTATCAGCCGTTGATGCTCTTGTAGAACATAAGCAGTCTCTTCCAAGCCTCGTTTCTTCTTGCGAGGTATGTGGAGCCGCCCCAGCCGCCGTCTGCTACGGACTTGGAGATCTTGTCCGCTGTTGCGGCTGCGTCTGCGCCTGCTTCACCTGTGAAGCCCTTGCAGATGATGTCAACGAGAAGGTTCATCTGATCCTTTCCTGCACCGAACTGACCGGAAGCGCTGAGCTGTGTGAGCTCGTTGATAGCGTTTGCTTCCGCAACTTCCTGAGGAAGAACCGCAGGAACGGATGTGTACCAGGAGTTGTCAGCAATTGCGAGTGCGGGATGCTTGATAGTTCCGAGAGCGATAGCCTTGGAAATGTGACCTGCACCTTCCTTGCCTATCTCATGTGTGCACTGGTACTCAAATGCCTGGCTCTTTACGAAGCTCAGTGTAGAACCGATGTAGTAACGTGCATAGTTGGTGTAGTTACCGTTCTGGAGAGCCCAGAGGTCTTCGTAGGACTTGTCGGAAACAACGGGCCACTGCTTGCCGTTGAAATCGAATGTTACGACATTGCCTGCGTCGTCATGCTTGATGAAAGCATCGGGACCGTAGGACATAAGAACCTGACCGTCGGGGCTGAAAGCGTAGTCGATGAGCTTGAGACAAGCGTTGAGCTTATCGTTGTTGCCGTTTACACCGGCGATAGAGATTGCCCAGCCGTCTGTCTTGACGGAACGCCAGGATTCGGTGAATCTCATGTACTTCTCTGTACCGTCGTTCCAGCGGGAAACAGGAACCATAACTGCCATGTACTTTTCGCCGTTTGCTGTATCAAGAACAGTAGCGTTGTAAGCAGTCTGTGTCTGGTTGTAGTCATAGTGCATGAAGCCGCTGTCGTCTGCGAGGTACTTTTCGGTCTTGACTTCTTCCGCATTAACGAATGCCTGGGAGATAAGACCCTCTGTTACCATATCGTGCATCTTGGAAAGTGCTTCGTATGTAGCAGCCTCGTTGCGTGCGTCGTGGAGGTCGCCGTCTGTGCCTACATAGAGGTAGTCAAGTCTGGACTCAAGTCCGCGAACGCCGAAGAGAGAACCTGCGAAACGGAACATATCAACACGTCTCTGGTTGTTGTTGTCTTCACGGCTGTGGAGACCCTGTACGCTGTCTGTGCCGTTGAGTGTCTGGGGATTTGCAACTACGCAGCGGAGAAGAGCTACGAGTTCGTCAACGTCCCATGCCGCGTTCTGGCCGATGAAGAGATCGGCTCTGTTTTCGCCGTAGTATCCGTCGTATGTCTTGTCGATGTACTCACGGAGCATATTGACTGCCTGAACACCGTCCATAGCGCCGACTGCGTTCATCTTGTCAACGATATTGCCGTAAGCGTCATAATTCTTCTTGATTGTCTCTACCGCAGAACCGTCAGCCTTTACCACATCAACGTCGATGCTGCCGGAAGTGGGCATAAAGGGTGTGTAAACTGGAGCCGCTGTCTTGTTGGACTTGTCTGCCGTGAATTCGCCGGAACCGTTGAGGAGCTTCTCTACCCAGTCGGTTCTCATAAGGGGCATACGTTCGATATCATCTACACCGTCGAAGTAAGGCGAGAAGTAGATAGCGCCCGCGTTCGGACCTGCTGCCGCACCTGTGATGGACAGGCGGACGATGGGGTTGGATTCGAGATAAGCCTTGAAGTTAGGCATATCGTTGAGATGTTCCGCAAGATTTACGAGCTTGCCCTGCTGACCGTTCTCGGAAAGGAGGGTAGCTGTACCGCTGAGCATATCTACCTGATCGAGCTGAGCATCCCAGTACTGATACTCATTGTTAGCGTTGTTGCCCTGATACTTGTCTTCGATCTTGATCTCAAGTCTCTTCTCGACTTCCTGCCATGTAGGCTTGAGGTCGCCGGAGTTGTAGGTATTGCCGTCGGCAAGGGTAATGCCTTCGCCCGCGAGGTCTGCCGTGAAGCTCATACCTGTCTTGTCGCTGTTGTAGCCGCAAGCCATGCGCAGAACAGTACCGGGAGCATAGGTGAGAGCTGTCGCCTCGATAGTTTCTGTGGGCTGTTCCTTAGTTTCAGCCTTCTGTGTGCCTTCGTCGCCTGACGGCGCTGCTGCTTCTGTTGCGGCAGCCGAAGTTGTTGTGTCAGCGGGAGCGCCGCCGTTGTCATTTGAGCCGCTGTTGCCGCTCGTAGTAGTTCCGCCGCCTCCGCAGCCGGACAGCATTGATGTAACAGCAAGAATAGCGGAAATCGTCAACGCTGTGATCTTGGTTTTCTTCATTTTTATCCTCCTTTGGATAGATTTACGTGTTTTACTTTGACGGGGATCATCGTCTCCCGGAAAGTCCTTTCTATATCAACCGCAGGGCTGTGGTGTCCTGCGTCTGACACCGTGTTTATTCCTTTACGCCGCCCATGTTGACGCCCTTGGCGAAGTATTTCTGAATGAACGGGTAGATAACGAGTATCGGTATGATCGAGCAGACGATCAGCGCGTAGATGACCGAATCCGGTGCGTAGCTGTGACTCATCTGCCAGTTGGTGGTAAGTTCGGGATCGGAGTATTCCTCCAGTCTGAGTCGCAGATATACCTGCAGCGGCTGTTCGTTGGTGTTGGAGATCATCTGTCTTGCCCAGAAGTATCCGTTCCAGCGCGATATTCCGAAGAACAGCGCAACGGTCGCAAGTATGGATTTGCTCATCGGCAGATATACACGCCAGAGTACCTGCATCTCCGTGGCTCCGTCCACTATCGCGGCTTCCTCTATCTCCGACGGTACGCTCTCAAACGAGTTGCGCAGGAGGATGATGTTCATGGCCTGCATACCCATAGCGATAACTACGAGCCATTTGTCGTCCATGATACCCATGCCCTGGAACGCACGCTTTGTAGCCAGATAGTTGAGGTACTGCGGTACCATACCGGCACTGAACCACATTGTGAAAACGAGGAAGAAGTTGAAGCCCTTGCGGAACAGCAGACGCTTCTTAGAAAGAGCGTATGCGCCGAACACGGACAGCATCATTTCCCATATCGTACCATAGAAAGTCAGGAAAAGCGTGTTTGTGTACGAGTTCCAGAAAACATTGTCATTGAACACGTCCCTGAACGCGTCAAACTGAATATTCTTCGGAAGCAGGACTATCGTGGAGTCTCTTACCTCCTCATATCCGCTTATTGCCGATGATATCGTATAGATGAAAGGATATAGACAGCCTATCGCAAACATGGTAAGCAGCAGATAGCTTATTACCTTGAAGATAAGCTCCGAAACCTCAAGTCTTCTTTTCATAGAGCGACCTCTTTACCTTTAATATAGTGACGTATCCGACGCTTTCTTGGCGATCGTATTCGCGCCGATGACCAGCAGCATTCCGATAATGTTGTTCATCATTTCAGCCGCCGACGCAAGACCTTTCAATGAGCCTGCGATACCGTTTCTCTGTGCAAACGTGGAAACGACATCCGCTGTGACATAGGTGTTGGGGTTGTAGAGCAGCAGGACTTTTTCGTATCCGATATTAAGCAGCGAACCTATTCTCGTAATCAGCATTATGACTATGGTCGAAAGAATAGCCGGCAGGACAACATATCTCATCTGTGCCATTTTTCCTGCACCGTCTATCTGGGCAGCTTCATAGCTCGTCGGCGAAATAGCGATGACCGCGGCGAAGAATACTATACTGTCATAGCCCGCGCTCTCCCAGATACCGCTTATCTGATATATCGCCCTGAAGAATGCCGGATTGTTCAGCATACCGGCGTAAGCCGTTTCACTCGATATCAGTCCCATATTCGCAAGAAGCTGCGAGATAACGCCGGGCTGCATTCCCGATGTATCGGAGCCCTGCTTGACAAGCATCAGTACGAGCGATGTCATAACGACCGTTGACATGAACTTCGGGAGATATGTAAGCACCTGATAAATGCTTCGTGCGATATTCGAGCGTATCTCGTTAAAGAACAGCGCAATAATGATCGGCACGGGGAATCCGAACACAAGGCCGTAGAAGCTGAGCAGGAAGGTGTTTCTGAAAGCTCTCCAGAACTGCGCCGAAAGCTCCACATTCCCGACTCCCATAAGAAGTGTCCTGAAATATGAGAAGCCGGCATAGTACTGATCCGCGACCTCCTTTGCGTCCTCCGTCAGCTTGAAGCTTCCGAGAAGCTCATACATCGGGAAATAACGCCACAGCAGGAACACGACGATCATCGGCACGAGCATCAGATACAGCCGCCAGTCTTTAAGGACCGTTTTCAGTACATTGAGCCAGTGATGCTTTTCGACATCGTCCCTGACCATCTGTTCGGGGTTCTCAACGTAGGTGCCGCTTTCTTCGTCAAAGATAAGAAAATCGGTAACTTTTGCACTCATCAGGAAGATCCTCCTTATTGTATATTCAATGAGCAATACATATTATCAAAAATGTCCGGCATCGTCGCCGTATTCGGTGTCTCCGAGATCCATAGCTTCTTTTTTCCTGCGCTCGGATTCTGTACGGAGCAGATATGTCTTCTGATCCTCGAACACTCCGTCGAGCCGCCTTGTCAGCTGAACGACTATTATTGCAAAGACCAGCGAGAGCGAGTCTCCCGCGAACAGGCCGCCTATGTCGCTGATCGAGCCGCCGAGGAAAAGCCCGACGATCCAGCGCCCTATCTGCACAGCGCAGAACACTGTAACCGTGTACAGTCCTGTTATCAGTACCTTTGCCCTTACCTTCTCCTTGCCGAGGAACCTGAACCACAGCAGCGCCAGCAGAGCAAAGCAGTTTCCGATGCAATAGACCGCAAACTGTTCGGGTACAGCCCCTGTCACAATGCATAGCACGGCGCCCGCGGCTGCCGCGTGTACGGCAGCATACGCACCCCAGCGCATCATTACTATGCATAAGACAGCGACCGTTGGAGAAAGAACATATATCTCACCGGTGAACCAGTATTTTGCCGCGACTGCTGTCAAAGCCTCCGCGACCGCCAGTACGATGAGAAGTATTATGAGGTCTATTGTTCTGTATTGTTTAAATGACAGTTGCATTATGATTTTCCGTTACTTTTTGTCGTCGAGACTGCGCAGGTACTCGTCCATGGTATTTGCGACCTGCTTTGAGTAGTTGACGGCTTCTACCACCGTTCTTGCCCCAAGCACAACGTCTCCTGCCGCAAAAATACCGTCGCGGGTAGTTTCACCGAAAGTATTGGTGACCAGAAGCCCCTTTTCGGTTATGTCAAGTCCGGTAGTGCTTGAAACTATCCTGTTCTTCGGTCCCTGAGAGACCGCTATGATAGTGGATTCCGCAGGATAGAACTTTTCGGAGCCTTCAATGCGTACTCTCTTTCCGTCCTCATTCTTTACGCACTTCGCAAACACCGTTCCGTCCTCTGTGATCTCGACCGGCTCAACTCCCGTAACGAACTCCACGCCGTCGTATTTCGCGTATTCAATCTCACTCAGAGCCGCCGCCATAGTCTCGGAACGCGAGAATACGGTAACCTTTTTGCAGCCGTGTCTCAGCGCGGTCCTCGCAACGTCCATGGCGGAGTTGCCGGCGCCGATGACATTCAGGCTTTCACCGAGAGTATATACATCGGGGTTCGTAAGATAATTGATCGCGAAATGCACATTTCCGAGACTTTCGCCTTTGATGTGCAGAGTATTCGGTCTCCATACGCCGGTTCCGATGAACACCGCTCTGTATCCGTCCCTGAACAAGTCATCGACCGTAATCGTTATGCCTATCGCCGTATTCGGACGGATCCTTATCCCGAGGGAGAGGAGCAGCTTCTTGTATCTTTCGATCATCGACTTCGGAAGTCTGAATTCCGGTATTCCGTAGCGAAGCACGCCGCCTATCTTTTCGCGCGATTCGAATATCGTTATATCGTAGCCTTTCCGGGCAAGCAGTATAGCAATCGTGATGCCCGCCGGGCCGCCTCCGATAACTCCGACACGCTTGCCTTTTTTCTCGATCTTTCCGAAATCGAGCTTATCAAAGTATGTATCGCTTATGTAGTTCTCGATGCTGCTGAAATGCACCGGTGTACTCTTTTTTCCGAGAACGCAGTGCCCTTCGCACTGATTATCGTGGTTGCAGATAAGAGAGCAGATCATGCTCAGAGGATTGTTTTCGAAGAGCATGAATCCCGCCTTGTCTATATCGCCGTCCAGGAACGTTTTTATAACGGTCGGGATCTGTGTACTTATCGGGCAGCCCTTCACGCACATCGGGTTCTTGCAGTTGAGGCATCTTCTTGCCTCGGTTATTATATTGAACGACATCTGAATACCCTGCTTTCGTGTACCGTTCCTTAAAACCGGCACATCTTTTTTGTAAAAGCTGTGTTAACGATAACATCACATAATACCATTTTACCAAGACACAGCGCAATTGTCAATAATAGTTAATATTTTAACGGCAGCCGGACTCGATTTGGTTGTTTTTAACAACACAGCATTATTTTATTTGTTAAAACAGTGTAGAAGCTGTTCCTTTTCATTCGCGGTCATTTCGCGCGCCCACTTCACCCTGCCGGACGGTATATTTCCGTACTCCGCAAAGCGTGCGGTCTTGTCGCGGTCGGTATCGTTCCACTTGTCAAAGCCTTCCGGCGAGATATGTCTTCCGTGTCCGCGGACATCATATACCGAGCGTATCTCACACCCTTCAAACAGCGCATTTCCGCAGCCGAATATGAAATCCACATTTCCGGCTATCAGACATTCTCTGAATATCTGGCGCATTTCGCCGCCCGCACGAAGCGAGTCTTTCAGGAAACCGTCGTATCTCTCGATGAGATCCGGCGGGAGCGGTCCGCAGAAAACGGTATCCTGCGTTGACAGGAACCGGCAGTTCTCCGCAGTGAAGCCGTCCGCGCAAACGGTAAGTGCGACCTCCTGCCCCTTTGTTTCGGGGTTCATCGCATCGTTTTCAACCGTTATGTTCCTGAAAGTGACATCCGGCGCGAGAACGGCGGCAGTATATGTACGGAAGGTGTTGTATTCAACACCGTTTCCGTCGAGTTTCCTGGCGTAATCACCCCAGACTATGCGCGTATCCTGCGCCGAATGCCCCTCGATCACTATGCCGGGAACATATATCTCTGTCTTTTCGCGGTATGTACCGGGAGCAAGAATGATCTTCGTACCCGGCTCGGCCGCAGCGAGAATACCGGCGAGACTGTCTGCCGGGGTCACGTTTACCGTTTTTGCCATTTATTCTGTTCAGTCCTTCCGTTCAAGCGCCTTCTTCAGCTTTTCCGCCATATCGGCATATTCAGCTTCCGTAAGTGTCACTTTTCCGGGATTCATCTCAAATACCCCGCCCCACTCAAAGCCGTCCCGGTATTTCGGGACAAGATGCATATGAAGGTGGCAGCCCGTATCGCCATAGGCTCCGTAGTTCAGCTTGTCGGGGCTGAATACCGCGTGTATTGCTTTGGCGGCGCGGTTCACGTCTTCAAAAAAAGCATTGCGCTCATCATCGGATATATCCACGATCTCGCTCACATGATCCCTGTATGCAACTATGCAGCGTCCCGGGTGGCTCTGTTCCCTGAACAGAACAAGTGTGCTGACACTGAGGTCACACACATAAATGCCGAACTTGTCCAGCAATTCTCCACGCATACAGTAAGCGCAATTGTTGTCTTTCATTTTATTGTCTCCTGTTATCGCTTAATATCGTAATCCATATTCATCAGGCTCCGTATAGCCTGTTCATCGTCGGTAATATTGGCATCCCCGTGGATAGTGTGTTTCAGAACGCTGCTTGCTACCGCGAAATTCACCGTATCCATCGGCTTGTATCCGTGCATTAACGCGTATATCAGTCCGGACGCGAAAGCGTCTCCGCCGCCCACACGGTCGAGAATATTGAATGTGAAGAGCTTGCTCTCAAACGTATGTCCGCTGTACCACATAAACGCTTTCAGACTGTTTTCGCTGCCGCTGTGCGCGTAACGGACGTGACGTGCTATGCATCTGATGTTCGGGTATCTCTCCGCAAACGCCCGGAATATCTCGTCCTGCTGCTCATAAGACGGCTGGAGCGGGACACCGTCCTTTATGTCACCGAGTGTATGGTCGTTCTCGTTTCTCCAAAGATGATAAGGCTCTATGCCAAGGAGCACATCGACATACGGAAGGCACTCCGTACAGAAGTCTCTTGCTTCCTCCCACGACCAGAGCGAGCTTCTGAAATTGCCGTCAAAGCTCACTGTAAGCCCTTTTTCCTTCGCTTTTATTATAATGTCGTGTATCATCTTCCGGCAATTATCACCGAGTGCCGGAGTTATGCCGCTGAGGTGCAGCCATGTGAAGCCAGAGAGCAGCCCGTCAAGATCGACCTTTGAAAAATCGTATTCGTTTATCGCGCTGTGCTTACGGTCATAGGTGACCTTGCTCGCCCGTATCCCGAAACCTGCTTCGAGATAATACGTTCCCAGACGGTGGGTAGGCGTTTCCTCCGGTGTGCTGAGTATGACCGGGGTGCAGTGTACATCGTTGCTTCTGAGCATTCTCACTGCGCTTTTGCCCAGACTGTTATTCGGCACTACGGTAAAGAATGTGCTGTCAACGCCGAGGTTGGCAAGCGCAAGAGCGATGTTTGCCTCGCTTCCGCCGTAACTTGCTTCAAAAGCATTGGTGACACGTATTTTCTCATAATTCGGCGGTGTCAGACGGAGCATTATCTCTCCTACCGCAAGGAATTTCTGATCCTGACGCTCCTGAAGAAGCGGATCTCCGTATTCCATAACCCGTCCTCCTCAGCGGACAGGCAACAACACGATAATACCGGGATTGCTGCCAATAGTCAGATGATACAAATTTTATGAACCAAAATAAATGTTTTGTATCTTTTTTTGCATTATATCATATATCCGGAAATAATAAAATATCAAAAATTGCCATTTAGGTATTGAAATATTTCAAAATTTGCTGTATAATAAAAAACATGGAAAATTTATTTGATTTAGCTCACAAGATAGACAAATCCCCCATGAGATATGCTTTCCACAGCCATTACTTCTACGAAATATATCTCCTCGCAAGCGGAAATGTCACATATTACATCGAAAACGAGATCTGCACCGTTTCAAAGGGCGATGTCATTGTTATCCCGCCCGGAAAAGTCCACCGCACGATAATAAAAGAAGGGAGCCTTTACGACCGTTATGTGCTGTGGCTTTATCCGGAATGCATTTCCGGAAACCAGGGGATACAGCTGCTCACCGATGAGGTTTCTTCTCTGCTCGAAGAAAAAAACACCAGTCTCATATCTTTCGACAGGAACGGTGTTTACCTTATAAACAAGATGTTCGAGATACTGGGCAAGGAGGACAGCGCAAACGAAATGCATTCGCGCAGTGTATGCGAGAGCTGTATCGTTATGATACTCAACTGGGTGCGTGACGCGCTCGCATCAACACAGGCGAAGCAGTCCGAGACCGAAGACCTGATAAGCCGTGTGATCTCGCGGATAAACCATGATATCGCCGGTGCGCCTTCGCTCGATGAACTCTCCGGAGAATTCCATGTTTCAAAGTATTATCTGTCGCACAGATTCAAGGAATATACCGGTACATCGGTCCACCAGTACATTCTGATGAAGCGGATCAATATGGCGAAAGACCTGCTCGACAAAGGCTGCCGGACAAGCGACGTCTTTGAACGGTGCGGGTTCTCCACTTATTCCAATTTCTACAAGACGTTTGTCAAGCTGACCGGCAAGCCCCCGAAGGAATTCCGGATCCACTGACCGAAACATATGGTGATCGTGACAGGACAATATGCTTTTTCTTTCCGAAAGCGATCCTTTTGAATATTGCTTGTGCAAATACGGCAGGAAAGGCTGCGGCGTGCCTGACACGGGCGGCATCAGAACTTTATCTTTCTGACTACTTTCGCAGCGTCGCCCACATAACTTTCAAACTCGTCCGCATCGGCAGGTTTGCCGACTATAGAACCGTAATGGATAGGTATCGCGGCTGAAGGTCTTATTGCTCTGACAAGCTCCGACGCGCTCTTTGCGTTCATTGTGTATACTCCGCCGATCGGTACGCAGATTATATCGCATCTGACAGCCTGCGCTTCCGGTGTGTTTGCGGTGTCGCCGCAGACATACACCCGCGTTCCCTCAACGGTGACGACATATCCGAGCCACCCTTTGCTTTTCGGATGAAACGGCTTCATTATATTATAGGCTGCGACTGCCGTTACTTCCAGACCCCGAACGGAACCCGACTCTCCGGGAGCAAAGTATGTAATGCGGCTGTCGGATATCCCTGCACCTGCAAATGATTTTTTCATACTTGCGGGTGCGGCAAAGACCGTGCTGTCGTTTGCGGTTTTTGCAATATCCTCGGGCGAGAAGTGGTCATAATGATCGTGAGTTATAAAGATGATATCCGCGTCGTGCGGCTCGCCGGGTATGTGAAACGGATCAAAATATATGATCCTGTCCGATCTTATGCATACGGCGCTGTGTTCAAAGACTGTGATCCTGTCAAGCATTTCCGATCCTCCTTAGTGATCCGGTATCCCGCCTCGGGCAGGAAAGTGTACTGATATCTGCGGAAGATTAAATTACCGCGAGTGCCGGGCAGTGCTGAAATCAGCTCCGGTCTTTTTTCGATGACCTGTTTTTGCGATATGA
>CACZGM010000006.1:93560-96891 GCA_902780695.1 uncultured Ruminococcus sp.
ATGAACACGGCTCCCAGGAGCGTAAGCGGTATGCCCGTTGTGATATCGCCGCCTGCCCACAGGCCGATACCGAAGAACAGCAGCAAGCCCGCTATCGCCGCAAATATCAGCAGCGACACGACAACAAGAGCGATCTTCGCACCTTTTGACAGTTTTTTTGTCCTGTCCGAACCGGTCATAACATCTACCCCGTTATCGGTTATAATATCTATTATACATTCTATTTTCAGGTCAAATATCATATCCATAACCGTTCTCCCTTTTTTCATTCCCGTCATAAGGCACCGTGAAAGAACACAGTTCCAAAATATTACCCGCTATGTAAATTATAGCACGATCATATCGGAATGTCAAATGCTGTGATCTCTCTTCGGATCTTCCGCAGACTTGCACATCCTTTCGCGGGAGTATGTATTGACTATCACATTGAATGGACACACCTGTCCCGTGCAGCCGTATTTAATAACCATAAAAGACTCTGAACCACTTAAACCGCGGAGCAGTGCCTTTTCATTCCCGTTTATTCATTTTCGTTATCAGCGGTATTACAAGTTTTACAATTAATACAGCCGCAATTATAATCAGAAACATCACCCGAACAACAGACATAGGGTCTATGTTTTCTGTCTCGGCATTTTGGTTTTCGGATATTTCAGTCGCCGCAATAGTTGTTATCGCAGTAGTTTTAGCTGTCGTAGTTATAACAGCTGTAGTGACTGCAGTCGTTGTGATCGCAGTTGTTTCAACAGGCATAAGTTCGGCAGTTGTAACTTCGGTAAAGACAGGCTCGGGCGGCTTTTCGAGCAAGTAGATATATCCCTGAAATCCGCTGCCCATATCATTTATGTCACACGTTCGGGTTTGCCAGTATATCTGTCTGACGCTGTCGGATTCCGAGACCGTGACCGTATTGCCGTCTATGCTTTCTACAACAGCTACATGACCGTAGGAGCCGAGATCCCAGCAAGCTATCGCTCCGAGTCGGGGTTCATCTCCGCGTTCTTAGCAGTCATTCGGATTGCCGCTCACGCCGTCGTTTGGGAACCAATGTACCGACGACCCGTGACAAAGATCGGGCTCGTGTCCGAGTATCTCCCACGCGCGTCCGTATGCGTATGTTGTGCAATTCGGCATTGAAGTGACGTAGAGTGCAAAAAAGTTGGCGCTGTAAATGCTGTCGTCGGAAGCAGGAGCCGTAAGTCTCGGTATAAAATCTTCGTTTCCAGCAAAGGTGCGCACACATAGGAAAATACCGATAAGTATGCATAATAGAAGCCGCTGTATTAATTTTCTGATTATTCTCATTATATCTTTCTTTCATTTTTTAAAATTATACATCATCAATAATTCAATGTCAATGATTATTTGAAAATGATGTATAATTTTGTATCATTCTGCATTGACAATTTCAATGTATTGTGCTATAATACATTCCGAAATTAATTTCATGACAACGACAAAGAGTGTGCGGATGAACGGATAGTCCGCGTGAAAAGGGAAACAGGTCAGAGTCCTGTGCTGTCCCGCAACCGTAAGTGAGTTGTTTTACCCATTGCATAATGCAGAAATGCCACTGTATGCTCCTCCAAGGCATATGGGAAGGCGGGTAAAACGTGCGCTCACAAGCCGGGAGACCTGCTCTTTGTCCGTTATGCCGGTGCCGCGAGAGACGGCGGTCATAACGCATAAGACGACAGGCTTGTTCCGCATTTTTATGCAGTGAACAGGTCAATGTGTGTTTGCGGTTCAGCAAACCCACTGTTTCTTTGCGCTGTATGCCGTTTTCCCTCACGGGAAAACGGCTTTTTATATTTCATATTTCAGAAAGAAAGGCAAAGGAACAATGAAAACAACAGGCAAAAAGACAACAGCGCTGATCATAGGCGCACTTATGACCGCGGCAATGATCTCGGGCTGCGGCAACGGAAATACGGCAAGCACTACAACTGCCGCAAACAACACTCCCGCAGATACAAAGGCTGCGGATAACGGCACAACCACAGCTGCCGATGAACCCGCGGCGACGGAGGAAAAAACACTGACATTCGGCTGCCAGATGTACAGTGACGGTCTTATCAATCCCGCTTCCCAGACAAATACAGCGTGGAACTGCATGCGTTTCGGCGTTGCGGAAGCGCTCTTCAAGTTCAATGACAATATGGAAGTTGAGCCGTGGCTCGCTGAAAGCTATACCGTTTCCGACGATCATCTCACATGGACTATAAAGATAAGAGACGGCATCACGTTCTCCAACGGCACTCCGCTTACTGCGACAAAAGTCAAGGAATCTCTTGACTATGTCCGTGAAAAGGGTCCGGACGGTTCCGCAAGCCCGCAGAAATACCTCGAATTTGAAGCTGAGGTAACGGCAGACGATGCTGCAAATACGGTTGTTATCAAGACAAAAACACCCTATGTAAATCTCGCCGGCAACCTTGCGTACCCCGTTATGGAGATAGTTGACTACTCGGAAACGACAGACCCCGACACGGCTATGATCGGCACGGGTCCGTACAAGGTAAAGGAATTCCACGATCAGGTCGGCTTCGATATGGTGAAGAACGAGACTTACTGGAACGGCACAGTTCCTTATGACAATGTAAAGATTCTTTTCATGGGAGATGCTTCCGCTAAGGCAAACGCGCTCAAAGCGGGTCAGGTCGATCTTGTGGAGAACATCACGAATGTTGCTGATCTCAAGAGCTTACAGGAAGACAGCAACTACACCGTTGATATAGCTTCCGGCGTGCGCTGCGGTTTCTCGTGGCTCAATCAGGGCGGTGTGCTTGCGAACGACACTCTCCGTCAGGCGATAGTTATGGCAATCGACGGCGAGACTATATGCAGGTCCAACACGATAGGCGGTCTTTACACGGCAGGTTTCTCGGTGCTTCCGAGTACGCTCTCTTACGGATATGACAAGCTCACAAACCCCTATGCTTTCAATGCCGAGGGAGCGAAGAAGCTGCTTGACGATGCGGGTATCGTGGACACCGACGGAAACGGCATACGCGAGCTTGACGGCAAGGACATAAACCTCACTTATGTTTCATATGAGAACCGTATGCTGAATGATTTCTCCGACGCACATACGATGTACCTTACAGACCTCGGACTCGGTATCACGGCGCGTTACGGAAGTTCCGATGACCAGTGGAACTCTCTCGTTGCCGGCGATTACGACATCAACAATAATAACTGGACTACCGTCGGAACGGGCGACCCGACAGAATATCTCGCGAACTGGTACAGCAAGGGCGGTGCGGATTACTGCTCATACAAGAACGACGAATATGACACGCTTTATGAGCAGCTCAAAGCCGAGAACGAC
>CACZGM010000007.1:0-2245 GCA_902780695.1 uncultured Ruminococcus sp.
TCTGACTATGCCGCCAAAAGAGCGCAAGGATGCGCTTTTGAAAGCGGCATAAGAATTATACTCATTTTCTCTTTTCAAAGCGGTTTTTAGAGGTGCCCTATTGTTAATCGTATTTTTCGGAATAGAACATATGTTCTTCCCTGCGGCGGTGATAATAAACACTCATCACCAGCCCGACCGCCGCGTACAGCGACAGCACCGATGTACCTCCGGCGCTTATCAGCGGCAGAGGTATGCCTATTACCGGCAGGACACCGAGGTCCATGCCGATATTTATTACCGAATGTGAAAAGAATACCGCGAACACACCCACGCATATCAGCCTTCCGAGATTGTCCTTTGAAGCGGACGCAACGGAAAGGATCTTAAGGCAGAGCACAGCAAGCACCGCGGCTGTCACTATGCAGCCGATGAATCCGAGAGTCATGCCGATATACGAAAATATGAAGTCCGTATCAAGCTCCGGAACGTAGGTATATTTGTCGCTGCCGAAAATCCCGAGCCCCGTTATTTTTCCGGAGCCGAGAGCCTTTTTGCCGAGATACTGCTGCATATATATGCCGAGCATCTCCTCCTGCTGCATCTTCTCGTCCCAGAGTATCTGTATGCGCTTTATCTGATAGGGCTGCATCATATAGTTCCAGACAAAATATCCCGCGGCAGGCACAGCCAGAAGCCCGGCGATGATGTATTTCCACGAAACTCCCGCTGCGAATAGCATTGCGGCAAAAACCGAAATGAACACGAGAGCAGAACCGTCGTCGCCCTGCTTCACTATTATCGCCGTGGGCAAAGCTCCGTGTATGCAGAGCAGCAGCATATTCAGCGGCTCGTTCAGCCTTGTTCCGAGCTTGCTCAGATGAGTTGCGAACGTCATTATGAACGCTATCTTAAGCAGCTCCGAGGGCTGGAACTGTATGAATCCGAGGTTCAGCCAGCCGATATCGTCCGCGCCCTCTACTCCCCTGCCCAGCGGAGTGAACAGCAGCAGTACAAGTACAAGGGCTATCGGAGCATACAGCCACCATATCCGCGAAAGGAATTTGTAATCTATCGGAGCTATTATCATTGCGCAGACGGCGCCTATAACGGCGGAGACCGCGTTTATGCGCCACTGCCTCGCACTGACCTGACCGCTGATGTCGTTCGCGTTCATGGTGTACAGCAGAAAGACGCTGAACGCGCTGATAAGCAGACAGAGCAGCAGCAGAGTCTTGTCAAGGTTTTTCCAGTATTCGGATATATATTTAAGGGGATTCTTCATTGCACTCTTTCCAGGATATTTTCATTACATTTCATTACTATTCTATTATATACCAAAAAAGAGCTTTTTGCAATATATTTCAATAATTTGCGGAAAGATTTCACACCGTTACGGATATTTCCGCCACTCCGTAATGCAGCATTATCTCCGCCGCCTGCCGGCTTATCACCTCGCCCGGCATCAATACCGGCACACACGGCGGACACGGTGAACCGATCCCCGCGCAGATACGCCCTACGGCTTCCGTAACAGGGACGGTTCTTTTCGCGGAGAAGTAAGCGGCTCTCGGCTCCATAGCCTTTTCCGGCATAATGACCGGCATCTCCGGTATCGTGATACTCTCCAGGCGCGGTATAGCCCGCATTATACGGGACAATGCGGTGAAATCGCCCTCAGGCTGCACCACGGAGAACAGCATCACGCAGTACCGTCCCGCGCACATCTCACATTCTATATTCCGCCGCCTTAACAGATCTCCCAGTTTTTCGCCGGTATAGCCCATAGCTGCCGCGTCGATGGTGATACGCATACCGTCGCTTTCCCGCAGCGGAACTCCCGCGTCCGAAAGCTCTCTTTTCAGCGCACTGACCCGGCTTATCGTCTCAAGTGCACTGTTCCGCTTCTCCGCTATATACTCCGCACAGAGATCGAGACTGTCAAGCATAAGATATGACGGGCTTGAGCTGCCGAACAGCGACATTGCCGCTTTCGCTTCCGCATAGAACCGGCTGTCCGCAAGGTGAAGATACGCCGCGCCCGTTATCGCGGGAAGCGTCTTGTGCGCGCTGTCGGCTGTCATATCCGCACCCAGCGTCAGCGGGTGGTCTCCGGTAAATACCTTGTACGCTCCGTGTGCGTTGTCAACGAGCAGCGGTACGCCGTGCTCTTTGCAGACCCGCGATATTGCGGCAATATCTGACTGACCGCCGAGATAGTCAACCGAATTTACAAACACGGCCGCGGTATCGCTGTCAATCGCTT
>CACZGM010000007.1:2268-45117 GCA_902780695.1 uncultured Ruminococcus sp.
TCCGGCGTGATATCGGCACCGAGGAACGAACGGGGATAGATCCATTTCACGTTCAGTCCGAGCAGCACCGCGCTGTTTATCAGGCTCTTGTGGGAATACCGTCCCGCGGCAACAGTACGTTTTCCGGAAACTGCACATACCGCCGCGAGCATAGCCTGTATCGCAAGCGTCGCTCCTCCGCAGGAATAACACGTTTCCGCGGCACCGAACAGTCCTGCGGTATTCCGCTCGCTTTCACGGATAATGCCGCAGCTTTCGTATAGCTCGTCCGCGCCGTTTATCTCGGTTATATCCAGCGGATAAGCAAGACCCTTCCCGCCCGGCATATGAGCGCGGACAGTGCCGTTTTCCGCATATTTTACAAGAAAATCATGTATTGGTGTATTCATTGTATGTCCTTTAAAAAAGGCTCCCGGAACGGAGCCTTCAGTCTGTCAATAAAGTTGATATTATAAGCCGAACCTACGATTACATAATATGGGTCCAGCGTCACGCTGGCGCGATGCAGCCGCGCAGGCTGCCGCCGTCCGCGCAGGACAAGCGCGCAAGCGCCGCTGCACCGGCTTTTGGGACACGCAGAAGGCTCCCCAAAGGGAGCCTTTTGTCAGTGGATTTATGATTCCTGTGCTTTTCTGATATCGGCGCGGTAATCTTCAAGCGAAGCCTCAACTACATTGTAGTTCTCTTCAAGCATCTGAACATAAGATTCCGTACCCTTGAGCGGATAGTCGAAAATATCGATGATCTGCTGCTTGAGGTCGGGACCGAAGCCGCGGTGGCAGTCAAATACGAAGTTGAACTTGTTGGGGTCTACCATGTCATCGAATATCTGCATCTGGCGCTCGTCATAAACGACTTTGTACTTTGTCTTTCTGGGAGTGTTGCACTCGGGGCATACTTCTCCCTCTTCGCCGAATTCGCTCTCGAACTGGTGCTTGCACTCCGGGCACTTGATGTAGTAGTAAGCACCGTCGTACATAAGCTCGTCACGGTTCTTCTTAACTACCTCGGGATCGGTTCTGTAAATGCGTGCAGCAAGTATCCACGCCGCCGCGCCCTGCATATTGGAAGCGCCTGTGGGAACGAGATATCCGTAGGAATCGCCGAGGATAGTGTATGTGTCGGAGTTGGGGTCACGCGGCATCGGAACAGTTCTGATCTCGCCCTCAAGACCCTTCTTGAACCATGTTTCCTGACCGCAGGTTATAGCCCATTCGGAAGGCATGATGAAGAACATCAGGTTATCCCAGGAAGCGGCATTATCCGGACCTCTCCAGTCGGGGAATACGAGGTCTTCACGCGACAGCTTCTCGGCAAATTCCATAGCTCTCATGATAGCGGGATTTCTGAGGTTATTCACGATATCTGTTCCTGTGAACTCGATAGCGGGAGTACCTGTTGTCGCCGCAAGGTGCAGAGCCGAGCTCTCACCCATGGAGATACCTACGTTCTCGGGGTCGATAGCCTTCCACTTAAGAAGGATATCCTCAAACTCGTTCCATGTCCACTCACCGGAGAAGTAAAGGTCGGTAGGATCCTGACAGCCTGTAGCTTCTACGTTTGCTGTACAGTATGTAACACCGTAGTTGGGTGTCAGGTTGGACGGCCAGTAATAGTGCTTGCCGTTGTAAGCCCATTTCTCGATGATACCGCTCATATCAGCCCAGATAGGCGAGTTGATATCGAGCCAGTCGTCAAGGGGAGCAACTCTGTTCTTGATGAAATAGCCGGGCATGAACTCCCAGTCCGTTCTTATGATATCCGGGGACTGACCGGAAGCCATAAGTACGCCGAGTCTTTCGGCAACTTCAAGCGAACCGCACACATCGGTCTCTACGGTACCGCCGAAACGTTCAGCGAATACAGCCGCGACAGACTTATCCGGCTCTATGTTATGGAAGTCATAGAAACAAAGCACCTTTATGTTTCCGGCAGTCTTTCCGGATTCATAGAGCTTGCCTGCGCCTTCTTCGTTGGCTGTGTTGACTTCCTCGATATTTGCCATATCATCGTAATTCGCCTCGGTATCGATCGCCTTGTTGGGATCCTCCGTGGTAGTTACAGCTGCGGTAGTTGTTGCCGCGGCATCTCCGCCGCCCGCAGCTCCGCCGCTTCTTCCGCCGCCGCCTCCGCAGCCTGCAGCTCCTATTATCAGCGCCGAAGCAAGCAGTGCCGATAATGCCTTCTTTGATGTTCTCATTGGATTGAACAGCTCCTTTCGGTTGTTGCGGTGCCTTTTTCGTGTGCTAACTTATCTCCCGATCTGTGCCGTTATCATCGTCTCCGTGATACCGGCGCTTATTATCGTTCTTTTCGTAGTAACAGCACGGTGAGCTTACCGCGTTTGTTATTACGGCTCTGCCTTCGAGACAGCAGTAGCCGTCTTTCTGATAGCGGCAGTCGCTGCCGCATACTATCATATTCATACGATCACAGCCTTTCGGATATATGATACGGATTTATTCCCGTTTTATACCGTTCCGGTACGGAAATCCGGCCGAAACGCATATTGTTTCCCCGCCGCCGGCGGGGAAAGAAGCAGGAATCTGCGGTATCACTATCCGTTCAGACTGTGACGATTATGAATTTCAGGAAAAAGGATTTTCGGTTCTGTAAAGCATTCCTTTCGGACGTGCAAACGCGATATCCTGAACTCCGAGCAGTCTGAATGTCTCATACAGGAGCTTGCCGTAATGACCGAAAGCTACGGCACCGTGATGAGGATAGCGCTTTTCGATGAGGACGTGTCTGTAGAAACGTCCCATTTCCTTGATAGCGAAAATGCCTATGCCGCCGAACGAACGTGTCGGAACGTCGAGCACCTCGCCCTCTGCGATGTAAGAACGCAGAACGCCATCGGAATCGCACTGGAGACGGTAGAATGTGATATCGCTTGCAGCGATGTCGCCTTCAAGTGTACCGCGTGTGAAATCAGGCTCGCTTCCCTCGGGTTCAAGCAGTCTGTGCTGAATGAGCTGATACTTGACAGCTCTGTCGGAACACATCTTGCATTCGGGAGTATTTCCGCAGTGGAAGCCCATGAATGTATCGGTGAGTGTATAGTCGTACTTGCCCTTGATATCCTCGTCGTAGATGTACTGCGGAACGGAGTTGTTGATATCGAGCAGGGTAACGGTGTCGGCGGAAACGCAGATACCGATGTATTCGCTGAGTGCGCCGTAGATATCTACCTCGCAGGAAACCGGTATGCCGCGGCTTGCGAGACGGCTGTTGACATAGCAGGGTTCAAATCCGAACTGCGACGGGAAAGCCGGCCAGCACTTATCCGCAAACGCAACATACTTGCGTGCGCCCTTATGCTTTTCAGCCCAGTCAAGCAGTGTGAGCTCGAACTGCGCCATTCTCTCGCTCATTTCGGGATAGTATCTGCCCTCTCCCATTTCCTTTGCCATATCGGCACAGACTTCGGGAATGCGCGGGTCATTGGCGTGCTCCTTGAACGATACAAGGAGATCAAGCTCCGAGTTTTCCTCGATCTCAACGCCGAGCTCGTAGAGTCCCTTTATGGGAGCATTGCAGGCGAAGAAGTCCTGCGGACGGGGACCGAATGTGATGAGCTTAAGGTTCTTTACACCTATGTATGCGCGTGCTATCGGAACGAATTCCGCGATCATCTTCGCGATATCGTCCGCCGTTCCTACCGGGTAGGACGGGATATAGCCCTTGAGGTGTCTCATTCCGAGGTTGTACGAGCAGTTGAGCATACCGCAGTAAGCGTCGCCTCTGCCGTTGATCATATCTCCGTCGCCCTCTGCCGCCGCAACGAACATACACGGTCCGTCGAATTCCTTTGCGATAAGGGTCTCGGGAGTCTCGGGACCGAAGTTGCCGAGGAATATCACAAGAGCGTTGCACTCCTGCTTATTCACGTCCTCGACTGCCTTGAGCATATCGAGCTCGTTCTCTACCGTTACGGGACATTCGTAAAGGTCTCCCTTGTATGCCGCCTTTATTGCGGCACGTCTTTTCTCGGACAGGGCGATCGGGAAACAGTCTCTCGATACGGCTATAATGCCGAGCTTTACCTGCGGGATATTGGTTATCATTTTGTTATCCTCCTGTTTGTTTATGTTATGCCCGGCACGTTTTGCCGCGGCAAAATTGACTGATCTGTTCCGGCGGTTAATCGTTTACAGAACCGCGCGTGCTGCCCCCCGGCAGCCTGAATCAATTATTCCAGTATGTTTCACGTTCGTGAGTCTGCGGACGACCCATAAGATCGCGCACCGAATCGGCGGGAGCTTTGCCCTCGTAGCAGACCTTGTATAATTCGTCGATTATCGGCGACTTGACTTTAAGCGAGACTGCCGTTCTATGCACTATACCGCAGTTGTTGTATCCCTCGACCGTTCCGACATTCGCCACCGCTTCCGCTGCGCTCATGCCCTCACCTATAAGGATACCCGCTCTGTGGTTGCGGGAATGCTTGGAAGTACAGGTCACGATCAGATCTCCCACACCTGCAAGACCGGTGAAAGTCTCCCACTTCGCGCCCATAGCCGCGCCGAGCCTTGTTATCTCGGCAAGACCGCGGGTCATCAGTGAAGCTATCGTATTGTCTCCGAGCTTCATTCCCTCGATTATGCCGCAGCTCAGAGCTATAGGATTTTTGAGTGCCGCCGCTATTTCGCAGCCGGCGGTATCGCTGTTGCCGTATATGCGGAATGTCGATGTCTGAAGCGCTTCCTGCAGATACTCCGCCGCCGTCATATCGTCAGATGACATAACGACCGTAGTGGGGATATTGCGCGCAACTTCTTCGGCATGGCACGGACCCGCCATTACCGCAATACGGTTTTCAGGCATCTCCTCGGCTATTACCTGCGAGAGCCTTTTCGCGGTGCTTTCCTCAAAGCCCTTGCCGACATTCAGCACGACGGTTTCCCGTCCGATATAAGGTGCTGCGAGCTTAGCCACACTGCGCACTCCGGGTGACGGTATGGCAAAAACAAGTATATCCGCTCCGCTGACGCAGGAGATATCCGATGTAAACGAGATCCTGTTGGATACCGCAACTCCCGGCAGAAGCCTCTTGTGCTCTCCGCAGCGGAGTATATCGTCTATCTCTTCGCGGTTCCTCGACCACGCTGTGACCTCATGACCCGCCTTGTTCCATAGAACGGCAAGCGCTGTGCCGAAGCCGCAGCCGAGTATTGTTATCTTCATATTCTCTCCCGTATAATCGCAAGGATAACACCGCACATCTTACGGTATCCGCCAAGATGTGCGGCGTACATATCTTTATTATTTCACCGGATATCAGTTCTCCCAGCTGCAGAGTTCCTGATAAAGTCCGATATAGAGCTTTGCCGACTGTGTCCAGCTGAAATCCTTCTTCATGCCTGTCTCGACGAGCTTCTTCCATCTCGGCTGATCGTCATAGACTTCCTTCGCTCTGTTTACAGCACCCAGCATATCCATAGCATTGTAGGACTGGAACGTGAAGCCTACGCCCTCGCCGCTCGGATCGCCGTAGTCGAGTATGGAGTCCTTCAATCCGCCGGTAGCACGGACAATCGGGACTGTGCCGTAGCGGAGAGCTATCATCTGCGCAAGTCCGCAGGGCTCGCTCTTGCTGGGCATTAAGAACATATCCGCACCGGCATAGATGCGCTTCGCGTATGCGGGGATATATCCGCACTTGAAGCTCACAGCCTCAGGATACTTGCTCTGCATATAGTAGAAGTAATCCTCATACTGCTTCTCGCCCGAACCGAGAACAACTACCTTAATGCCGGAGCATACGATATTGTCGAGCACGCACTTGATGAGATCGAAGCCCTTATGCTCGACGAGTCTCGAAATAATTCCGAGAACAGGTGCATCGCCGCCGGGAAGTCCGGCTTCTTCAAGCAGCTTTTCCTTGCAGGTTGCCTTGCCTGCCATCTTGCCGACGCTGAAGTTCGCGGGGATATCCTTATCGGTCTTGCTGTTGTACATTTCGGTATCAATACCGTTCAGGAAGCCGCAGGTCTTGTACTGCTTGGAATTAAGGCAGCGGTCGAGGCCGTGGGAGAACCACGGGTTAAGTATTTCCTTGGCGTAGGTCGGCGATACGGTCGTGATCTTATCCGCCATTTCAAGTGCGCCCTTCATCAGGTTCGCGTCGCCGTCATATTCGATGATCGAACTGAGATGTCTCGGGATCGAGAATATCTCTTCGGTAAGCTCAAGTCCGTACTGACCCTGATAGCCGATATTGTGGATCGTGAACACATTGCGTATTCCCCACATATTGTGGTGATACTTGTAGTAGATGTTGTAATAGATCGGTACAAGGGCTGTCTGCCAGTCATTGGAATTGATAATATCGGGCTTGATCTCAAGGTGTTCGAGCATCTCAAGAATGGCTCTGGAGAAGAACGCGTATCTTTCGGCATCGTCATAATATCCGTACAGACCGAAATCACGCTTGAAGTAATACTCGTTGTCGATGAAATAATATTTTACTCCGTTGAGAGTAGTCGTGAAAATACCGCAATACTGAGAACGCCAGCCTACCGGCACATAGAAATTCGTGAGATACTCGAATTTCTCCCGAACTTCGGGCTTTATTGTATTTACATAATAAGGCATAACGACCATACACTCATGGCCTGCCTCAACAAGCGCCTTGGGGAGAGAACCCGCAACATCTGCAAGTCCGCCCGATGCTGCGAACGGCTGTGCTTCGCTTGCGGCGTATAAGATCTTCATGATAAGCTCCTCCTGTCCTGACACGAAAATCGTGTCAATACGATTATAAGCAATCATACAATTGCTCAATTATAATTGTACCATATTTTTAAAAAATATCAAGAGATTTGTGAAAAAATCATCATTTTAGCCTAACATATTCGTAAATTTTGCACAAATGTTGCAAAAGCGTTTCCGACGCTTGCCGTTATCGGATAATCCTCATTGGCTGCCTTTCCGGCACACGGAGATATCAAGCAGCGACATTCCCTCTGCCAGCGAGATCTTCAGCGTATCGGAGCCGCGCAGCTTTTCCGCGCTCACGGTGATCTCCGCGAAATCGTCATAAGCGTCACAGGCCGGAACGGCGGCTTCTGCCGTGTTTTCGCCCTCTCCGAGCGTCACCTTCCCTGCTCCGGAAAGCGACGATATGCGCAGCTTCACGCACTCTGCCCCGTCAAGACGTACTCCGCCGTAAACAAGCGTACCCTTCCAGCCGCAAGAGCGTACATAATCGCGGTCAAGCCGGCGGGAATGATATATCCTGATACTGTCGTGATCCTCGAAACTGTCCGCGGAGAACGTATCCGGACGCTCTCCTACGCTTTCTCCCTCAATGCGGAACACCACGCTCGCACGGATATCCGCGCTCGACAGACCCGCCGAGAACAGGCAGTCCCGGCTCTCAACGATCATACGCCCGGAGCGCGCGTCCCATACCCGCAGGATATGCTCCGGTATAACGATCTCTGCGCTCACCGTCTCCCCCGCCTTAACGAAAACGCGCTCAAATCCGCACAGCTTACGCTTCGGCAGCGGTATCACCGCGTCTCCGTCACCGTTTGCGGAGCAGTATATCTGCACTGCCGCGGTGCCGTCGGTGTCAGATGTGTTCGTAACGGTGATATCCGCGGCATATCCGCCGTCAATGCGCTTTATATGCATATCGCCGAGTTCAAACTCCGAGTACGAAAGCCCGTAGCCGAACGGAAACAGCGGAGTACCCTCAAAGTACATATACGTTGTTCCGGCTTTTTCGATGTCGTAATCATGTATATCCGGCAGATCATTCTCCGAGCGGTACCACGTCATTGCGAGATGACCGGATGGATTGTTTCTTCCGGAGATCGTCATTGCCACAGCGGTGCCGAGTTCCGCTCCCGCGTGCGTGGTATAGATTATCGCGGGGAACGAGTCGTTCTCGTCGTTTATGGCATACGGATAGCTCGATATCAGCACCATAATGACATTTTCGCTGTTTTTTATCCGGATCCCGTGGTCAAGATCAAGCGTGGTGCGGTCATAGCATTCCTTTGCCGCCTGAACGGGGTGATTGCCGTCGCAGTAAATTACGAGGTCACACTCCTCAGTCAGTCTTGCGGCACGCTGATAACCGTAATCCATATATTCAAAATCAAAGATGCAGTCGTCTGTAAAGGCGCACTTCTTCACGAATTTAAGGCTTCCGTCACCGCGCACGGTCAGACGTTTATGGAACTGGAAGTCCTCTACCGTCGAGCCGTGTCCGCTTGCATTTCCGACAATATTGAACGTCTCACGGGTGAACCAGTCGTAAACGACTTCCTTGTTCAGCTTCAGGCTACCGTCGTCGGTCATTCTTATGTACTTTCCGTACTTCACCGAGAACAGGTTCTCCCAGCTCTCGCCCCAGATCTGAAGCTCAAACTTTTCCGCGTCACTGATATCTTCCGCGTCCGCATAAACCGTTCCGTCCTCGTGTACGGAAAGATACTTCCCGTTCGCAGCCTTCACCGCGACGATATCCCACAGTTTGTCGAGCACGGTCTCCGCCTCCGGGAACTCACGCTTTATACCCTCATAAACGGACACCGCTCCGGTGAAATATCCCGTGTACCAGTCGCGCAGGTTGTCGTCCGCGAGGGGTCCGACTACCGCTATCTTTTTCGGGGACTGCTTCACGGGCAGTATCCCGTTGTTTTTGAGAAGGACTGCCTGTTCGAGAGCAGCGCGGAGATTTGTCTTTCTGTGCGCCTCGCAGTCTATGACGGAGCTGTCTATCCCGTCGAACGGGCAGTTCTCCGCAAGCTGGCCGAGCCGCAGCCTCGCCGCGACAGTCCGTGTGAGCGAGCGGTCTATGTCTGCCCATGTGACGAGCCCTCGCTCCAGCGCTCTTTCGGCGGCGGGACGGATGATGCTCTCCATATCGGTCATAACGTCGCAGCCGCCTTTCAGTGACAGCGCGAACGCCTCCGCCATAGTATCGCAGTATTTATGCGCGGTAAGGTTCTGCGACACATCGCCGCCGTCGCTTACCGTGAACCACAGCCCCCACTTCTCCTTGATGAGCGTTTCAAGCTCCGGGTTCATTATCGCCGGAAGTCCGTTTATCTCGTTGTACGCCGTCATCAGGCTTCTTGCGCCGCCTTTTCTTATCGCATTCTCGAAAGCGGCATAGTAATATTCGTATTTAAGACGGGGCGGCAGGAAAGCGTCGCAGCTCCCGCGGTCATTCTCGTTGTTGTCGGCACAGAAATGCTTCAATGTCGGCACGGTCATGTAATACCCGTCGGCGGTCTCTCCCGCCATGCCTTTTGTGTAAGCGGCAGTGAGTTCTCCCGCGAGCATAACGTCCTCGCCGTAGGCTTCCTCTGTGCGTCCCCAGCGCGGGTCGCGCTCCATATCGACTGTGGGACCCCAGAGCATAAGTCCACCCTTTTTCCCGTCATTGTAGTAGGCACGCGCTTCCTTTCCCGCGATAACGCCGAGCTCATACATAAGCTCACGGTCGAATGTTCCGGCAAGCCCTATCGGCTGCGGGAACACCGTGGATATCTTCTCCGGCTCTCTGCCGACATATCCCCGCGCTACCTCGGTACCGATGAAGAACTCGCCGAGCCCGAGACGCTCAACTGCATTATGATGTGTAGTAAGCATACCGAGCTTTTCGTCCTCGGTAAGCTGTGATACTATTTCCGATGCCCTTTTTTCAAATCTGTCCATAGAAAATACCTCAATATTACGGAAAGCCGGGGATCATTCTGTGCTTATAATATTAACATAAAACGTTTACATTGTCAAGACAGGCGGCGGCGCGGAAGCCCGCGCGGGCGGCAGCTGTATTTCAGAGCCCCGACTTATTCCGAACACAGACTGAAATGAATGGGGGTCGGCAAAGACTCCAAAGCAAAAAGCACGGGGCATTTCTGCTCCGTGCTTTTTTGTGTTAAGTTATTATTTCAGTTTCAAACTCTTTACGTCGCTCCAGTCGCCGTTGACTATATCAATATACCTTACTCTTACATATATATTATCCCATGGTTCTTTTATATCGATATATTTGTAATTCAATCTTCCCTCTTTTAAATCAGCGGTGTATTTATAGTATTCTTCGGCATAAAATTTATCAGTATTTGATACTTGTATTTCAACTTTCGTCGAAATTTCTTCATTAAGTTTATCAAATCCTACAAAAATCTTTCCTTTATCGCTTCCGTACTTCTCACATTCTAATTTTGTTATATTTTGTTTTGGCGGTTTAATTTTATAATATGCTTTTTTTGTTCCTTTATTTCCGTTGATGCCTGTCAATACCATTTGTGCTTTATTATTAACATAATAATTATAATTATATTCTGCCTTGAAATCAACGCCCTCTTCAAGAACTATTCCGTATTTATTTGTTACTGTATATTTCGGTATTATATACCTATCTTTAGTAACAACATTCCAATCTCCGGAGTAATCAACTTTTACTGTACATTCTGACATTTTGACTTTTGTTTTATCCATTTCCGCATATATAATGGGTCCTTTTTCACTATTAGCCAAAGTATATTTTTCTCCCGGATTCCCTACTTTCCAACTCTTAAACTTAGCACCTTCAACTTTTTTAAATATTGGCTTGGGGAGAATAATAATTCCGTGTTTTTTATTATCATATTCAAACAAAATATCTGATTTATATGATTCATGTTTGCTGCCTTGTAAGCCGTTATCAAATGTGACAGTTACATACTTTACACGATCATATACCGCGTAAACAGTTATTTCGTCCACGTTGCCGACTTTTATCGAATAACCAGGTTTTACATTTCCATTGGGAGTTTTCCAATATTTGAAATCATAACCTATTATCGGTACGAAAGTACATTCCGGGAGCTTTAATGTACTGCCACTCTTGATCTTAACATCATCCATTTTGCCAGTTGCCATTGAACTGTTTTCTTTCTTAAAATGTACGGTCGTCATATCGTTACCGGGTCTGAAACAAGCCCATACCCAGTATTCGTCCGCGTCACCGAGGCTTATGTATTCGCCGGGCTGGAACTCACGTCCGTCGAAGCCGACATAACGCGCAAAGGTATAACCGTCTTTAGCTTTGAATTCGGGCTGCGGAAGTTGGAACGAGCAGTTTTTGGCGGCTATAACGTCCTTCATCTCGCCGGTCGCTATTTCTTTATTGGCAAGCACGAAGTGTATGGTTGTTCTTTCCTCCTCCGGTATGTTGTTCGTGTACTTGCCCGGTTGGTATTTTGTTCCGCTGCGGTCCTCTTTTTCCGTTGTGGGTGTGTAGATCTGTCCCGGAGTGACCGTTCCCGGTGTAACGTTTATCGTTCCCGGTAGCGTGCCGCCGCTTACCGTCGGCAGATTTTCGGGATTCGCCGCGAACGAAGTCACGGTCATTGCCGCCGCCAGAAGCGCCGCAGCCGCAGACATCACGATCTTTCTGATGATTTTTTTGAGCTTCATTGATTTTCCTCCTTTATCACGGTGATTTATTACCCGGTTATATTATAATATACCGCGCTGCGTTTGTCAAGACTCCGGGAAATGATCGCACGCTGCAATAATCAAAATTCCTGTTGACCTGTCACAATAAAATATGATATAATAAGTGTGACCCAAACAACCTACGAAAGGAAACACGGAAATGAAGAAATATCTTGACACATCTTTATCCGCACAGGAACGCGCGGAAGCACTCACCGACGAACTCACCACAGAGGAACAGGCTGCGCAGCTCCGCTATGATGCTCCCGCTGTGGAGCGTCTCGGCATTCCCGCCTACAACTGGTGGAACGAGGGTCTGCACGGACTCGCACGCTCCGGAACAGCGACGATGTTCCCGCAGGCTATAGGTCTTGCGGCAATGTTCGATACCGGACTTGTAGGAAAAGCCGCGGAGATAACCGGGACAGAGACCCGCGCAAAATACTGCGCCTATCAGAAAGAGGGCGACACCGACATATACAAGGGACTCACTCTCTGGGCGCCGAACATCAACATTTTCCGTGATCCGCGCTGGGGCAGAGGTCACGAGACATACGGCGAGGATCCGTTCCTTACCGCCGAGTGCGGCAAGGCTTTTGTCCGCGGCATACAGGGAGACGGAAAGGTGCTGAAAGCGGCTGCCTGCGCCAAGCATTTTGCGGTCCACAGCGGCCCCGAGGCAGACCGCCACAGCTTCGATGCGCAGATATCCGCCAGGGAAATGGAAGAAACATATCTCCCCGCGTTTGAAGCACTCGTCCGTGAAGCAAAGGTCGAGGGCGTAATGGGAGCTTACAACCGCGTGAACGGCGAGCCTGCCTGTGCGAACACGTTCCTTATGGACAAGCTGAAAGAATGGGGATTTGACGGATATTTCGTTTCCGACTGCTGGGCAGTGCAGGATTTCCACGCACATCATCATGTGACGGCTACTCCCGCAGAGTCCGCGGCTATGGCGATAAAGGCAGGCTGCGACGTGAACTGCGGCTGCACATATATGAACCTTCTTACGGCACTTGACGAGGGGCTTATCACAAAGGACGACATACGCCGTGCCTGCGTACACGTCATGCGCACAAGGATAAGGCTCGGAATGTTCGACGGCAGGACGGAATACGACGATATCCCCTACACCGCCGTATGCACGGAGGAAAGCCGCGCGGTGTCTCTCGAATGTGCAAGACGGTCGATAGTCATGCTGAAAAACGACGGGCTTCTGCCGCTTGACGCGTCGAAGCTGAAAACAATAGCGGTGATAGGTCCGAACGCCGACAGCCGTGCGGCTCTCGAAGGCAACTACAACGGACGTGCCGACAGATATGTCACGTTCCTCGACGGCATCATGGACAAATTCCCGGGCCGCGTAATTTTTGCCGAGGGCTGCCACCTGTACAAGGACAGAGTATCGGGGCTCGCACAGCCCGGAGACAGGTACGCGGAAGCTGTCGCTGCCGCAAAATGCGCGGACGCCGTCGTGATCTGCGTAGGACTCGATGCGACTATCGAGGGCGAGGAGGGCGATACCGGCAATGAATTTTCCTCTGGCGACAAACGCGATCTCGAACTCCCGGAAGTACAGCGCGTGCTTATAGACAAGGTACTCGCCGCCGGCAAGCCTACAGTTATCGTGACCGCCGCGGGAAGCGCAGTGAACGTTCACTCCGGAAGCGCCGGTGCGCTGCTTCACGCGTGGTATCCCGGTCCGGAAGGCGGCAAGGCGCTCGCGGAGATACTTTTCGGTGAGGTCTCACCCTCCGGAAAACTGCCTGTGACATTCTACGAAAGCACGGACAAGCTGCCGGATTTCAAGGATTACACGATGAAGAACAGAACCTACCGTTTTGCGGAGGACAATGTGCTGTACCCCTTCGGATACGGTCTTACATACGGGAATGTCAGATGCACTTCCCTGTCATACGCTGACGGCACAGCACGCGTGACCGCAGAAAACACCGGTGAGCGGGACACAGAGGACGTTATACAGCTATACATAAAGGACACATCGGAATACGCGGTACCGAACGTGAGTCTGTGCGGATTCAGCCGGGTATCTCTTGCGGCGGGAGAAAGCGCCGAAATCACGATACCCGTGCCGGAACGCGCGTTCACCGCAGTCGATGAAAACGGAGAAAGAAGGATATTCGGAAAGCACTTCACGCTGTACGCAGGGACATCGCAGCCCGACGCTGTGAGCGCCTCCCTCGGCTTTGAGTGCGTTTCCGCCGATATTGAATTATGATAAAGAAACTGCGCAGGAGCTTCATAATCACGGCAATGATATCGGTCACTGCGGTGCTTGCGGTCATTGTCGCGGTCATGAACATCACGAACTACATCACCTCGGACTCGGAAGCCGATATCCTGCTTAATCTCCTCGCGGACAACGGCGGCAGCTTCGGACAGCAGTTCCGGCCGCAGAACAACGATGTTCCCGAGAACGGAGACCAGTCGGAAAAGCCCGGTGACGATCTGCCGGAGATGCTGCCCCGGAACGAACCGAAGATGTGGTTCGACGATCAGAGAAGAAGAGACCTGATAACGGCAGAAACGCCGTATGAAACGAGATTTTTCACTGTCGCTCTAAGCAGCGACGGCTCCACGGAACGTATCGACACGGGCAGGATAGCCGCGGTCTCAACGGACGACGCGCTCACAATGGCGAAGAAGGTCATTGCTTCCGGCAGCGGAAGCGGATATTCGGGCAATTTCAAGTATCTCGTCCGGAAGACGGACACCGGCAGTCTGTGCATATTCATTGACCGCACCCGTGCTCTGCGCTCGGTGTACGATTTTATGACGATAAGTATTCTCGTAGCGATCGATGCGGCAGCAGCCGTTTTCGTGCTGATAGTGATATTCTCCGGGATAATCACAAAGCCAGCCGCGGAGAGCTATGAGAAGCAGAAAAAATTCATCACGAACGCCGGACACGAGCTGAAAACCCCGCTTGCGGTGATAAATTCCTGCACTGAGGTCATAGAAATGGAGCAGGGCGAGAGCAAATGGACAAAGGGCATAACAAGCCAGACTGAGCGGCTTTCGACGCTTACGAACGAACTTGTTGCACTCGCGAGAATGGACGAGGGCTCGGCGCAGCTGACATTTGAAGTCTTCTCGCTCTCGGATACGGTAACGGAGATACTCGACGCGTTTTCCCTCATGGCGGAACAGAAAGGGCTTGATTTTATTACAGACATTCAGCCGGGCATCACATTCCGTGGTGACAGGAGCATGACGGCAAAGCTCTGTTCTATACTTGCGGACAACGCTGTGAAGTACACTCCGGCGGGCGGCAGTATCCGCTTCGTGCTTTCCGCCAAAGGCAGGCGCATTACCCTATCCTCGGAAAACACCGCAGAGGGCATAGAAAAAGGTGCGCACTCCGAGCTTTTCGACCGCTTCAGACGCGGTGACTCGTCACACAGCAGCGATATACCCGGCAGCGGCATTGGTCTGTCAATGGCGCAGTCGATCGTCACTGCTCACGGCGGGCGTATCGATGCCGTCAGCAAGGACGGCAGGAGCCTGTCAGTCATAGCAAGGCTGTGAGAGATTTTAGAGAAGGGGCTCTGCCCCCCAACCCCCCGCCAGCCCCCTTTAAAAAAGGGGGCTGGACCCCCTACGGCACGATGCCGTAAGGAAGTTTCCAAAAGCGCGCACGATGCGCGCATAAAAGAAACTTCCGATAAACTCAATGCAGTATTTCAGAGTGTACAGCTATGGGCTGCTTTTGACTGAAATGCAGTGGGGCTGACGATAACTCCATTCAGAAACAGCAGAGTATATCTGACAGAGACGGCATACCGCCGTAAGAAGAATGAAGCTGCACAAAAATGAAAGCCTCTGAACGCATTATGCATTCAGAGGTTATTCTTATTCCGGAATATATGTCACCGCAGGAACTTGCTCTTCATCAGAATAAATGTTGCGAGAACGGCAAGCACCAGCGCAAGCGCGATAGCTACCCATGTATAGGCAAACGGCAGGTCAACGGTGTTGATCCCGTAAAACGCGAAGATGATATTCGGTATCTCAAGTACGATCGTTATGATAGTCAAGGCTTTCATAACACGGTTCATGTTGTTTGAAATGATGTTTGAGTACGCATCCATGGTATTGGACAGGATATTCGAGTAAATGTTCGACATCTCGATAGCCTGCTTGATCTCGACGAGTACGTCCTCCAGAAGCTCCTGATCCTCGTCATACAGCTTGATAACGCGTCCGCGAAGGATCTTCTCAAGCACCGTCTCGGTGGATTTCAGCGAAGTGGAGAAGTAAATAAGCGATTTCTGCAAGCCAAGCAGCTGGATAAGGTGCTCGTCTTTCATAGAAGTGTGCAGCTGCTTCTGAACATAGTTGAAGATCTTTTCTATCTGTTTCAGGTATTGCAGATACTTCGCGGCGATGCGCAGAAGCAGGCAGAACACGAACTGCGTCTTGAAACCCGTATTCACGTTCTTTACAACGCCTTTGGCGAAATCCTCGATTATCGCGTTCTGCGACAGGCTTACCGAAATTACGTTCGTGTCGGTAAGTATTATGCCCATTGGCAGTGTGGAGTATGAAAAAGTCTCGTCGTCGTTCTTCTCGGCGACAGGGTAGTCAAGGACGATAAGAGTCTGTCCCTCACCGCTCTCGATACGCGAGGATTCCTCCTCGTCAAGTGCCGAACGCACGAAGTCGCGGTCTATCGAAAGCTCCGATTCGAGCTTCGATATCTCTGCTTCCGTGGGCGCAACGGCTGATATCCAGCAGCCCGGCTCGAAGTCCTCGACTTCGGACATACCGGTGCCTGCCGATCTGTAGGTATTTATCATTGCGATCTCTCCTTATGTGCGGAGAGCGCAGTGCATCATAATGACACACGGACGTTCCCCGCGTCAGTATTATTCCGTTTTCGCCCGCTGGGGTCGGTTGTCATTACGATCTCACCTCAATTTGTACTGTATTTTTTGCCGTAAATATTTTACCACAAAATCTCTGATTTTGCAATATTTTTTTAAAATTTTTATGTAATTAACGTGTAGTGATACAACCCTGCCGCTTCGGCGGAGGATATTACTATTGACATACCGCTCTTTTTCTGCTATAATTCAAATCGGTGGACATACCTTTTGACAGACAGAAAGGACTTGATAATATGAAAAAATGTTTGAACTGCGGTTCGGAGAACAAGAACGAGAACGCTTTCTGCAGCGTATGCGGCGGCAGCAGCTTTGCCGAGCCCTCCACGGCACCGGAAACTGCATCTGTTCCGCCTGTTGCTCCCGTTCCGCCCGCACCGCCTGTACCTCCCGTACCGCCTCCGCCGTACATAGCACCCGTACCGGTAAAGAAGCCGTTCGGGATCTTTGATGTACTGACGATACTCGGCTTTGTATCATCGCTGGTCGGACTTTTCAGCATCTGGGTAGTGCTTGAACCGCTGGCAGTCATTGCCTCGATCATCGGCTTCTTCAAGGGCGGCCGTTTCAAAGGTCTCGCCGCTGCGGGCATCGTTATTTCGATAATCGCATTTATCATCATTCTTTTCGTTACGCTCTACAACGGAAACATTATCGGGAAATGGGCTATCGAAGGCGCGCTCAACAGGTAATGAGAGCTCCGGGCAATCAATGAAAAATACCGCTGAATTTCACACATTCAGCGGTATTTCTGTCTGTCAAAAAATAAATTTTTTGACAGACTTGTCCTGCGCGGACAGCGCCGGCCCCCTTTAAAAAAGGTGGCTGGACCCCCTAAACAGACTGCTGTATTTCAAAGTGCAGATTTATGTCGGGCGCAGAATGAAATGCAGCAATATTGGCAAGGATTCCGTAACATAAAATACAAAATACGGTTTATTGACAAACTGAAATACCGCTGAATTCACACATTCAGCGGTATTTGTATTATTCGGATATTTAGTTCTGCTTGTTCTTGGCAGCCTCGATATCTGCGAGAGCAGCTTTTCTGGAAAGACCGATCTTGCCCTGTGCGTCGATCTTGATGATCTTAACGATGATCTGATCGCCTACGTTGCAGACATCTTCAACCTTGTCAACGCGTCTGTTCTCAAGCTCGGAGATATGGACCATGCCCTCCTTGCCGGGAGCAAACTCTACGAACGCGCCGAATTCCTTCACACGGACTACCTTGCCCTTGTAGATAGCGCCTATCTCGGGATCGGTAACTATTGACTTTATGGTATCCATGCACGCGTTTGCCTTGTCGAGGTCGCTGCCGCAGATGAATACGTTGCCGTCGTCGTCGATATCCACCTTGACATCGAAGTCGGCGCAGAGCTTCTGGATAACCTTTCCGCCCGTACCGATAACTTCTCTGATCTTATCTACCGGCACCTTCATTCCCATCATCTTGGGAGCGTACTTGTTTACAGTCGCTCTCGGAGCCGGGATTGCCTTGAGGATTATCTCGTCGAGTATATAGTCACGAGCCTTGTGTGTCTTTGCGAAAGCGTCCTTGATGATCTCGGGAGTAAGTCCGTCGATCTTAAGATCCATCTGGATAGCTGTGATACCCTTGTGAGTACCGCCTACCTTGAAGTCCATATCGCCGTAGAAGTCTTCGAGACCCTGGATATCTACCATTGTCATCCAGCGGTCACCCTCGGTGATAAGTCCGCAGGAGATACCCGCAACAGGCGACTTGATCGGAACGCCCGCGTCCATAAGAGCGAGTGTGGAACCGCAGATAGAGGCCTGCGATGTGGAACCGTTGGAGGAAAGTACCTCGGATACAAGTCTGATAGCATAAGGGAACTCGTCAACGCTCGGGAGAACGGGTTCGAGAGCTCTCTGCGCGAGTGCGCCGTGACCGATCTCACGTCTTCCGGGTCCTCTGCTTGCCTTCGTCTCGCCTACGGAGTAAGCGGGGAAGTTATAGTGATGCATATATCTCTTGGTGTCCTCGTCGTCGAGACCTTCGAGTCTCTGCGAATCGCTTACCGGGCCGAGAGTCGCGACTGTGAGCACCTGTGTCTGACCTCTTGTGAAAAGTCCGGAACCGTGAACACGCGGGAGCAGGTTGACTTCAGCTGCGAGCGGACGCATCTGATCCATCTTTCTGCCGTCAACACGCTTCTGCTCGTCGAGCAGCCAGCGGCGAACGATGACTTTCTGGAGCTTGTATATAGCCTCGTCGATCATGGAAGCCTGATCGGGATATACGGGGTCAAATTCTTCGTGGATAGCGTCCTTGATCGGCTGGAGACGTGCTTCGCGCACATTCTTGTCGTCTGTGTCGAGAGCGAACTTTACCTTCTCGCCGTACTCTTCGAGCAGCTTGTCGAGGAAGTCATGATCTATCTCCATGGACGGGAAGCTGAACTTCGGCTTGCCTATCTGCGCCTGGATATCCTTGATGAACGGGATAAGGGACTTGTTGATCTCCTCGTGACCTGCCATTATAGCCTTGAGCATCGTGTCATCATCAACTTCGTTTGCGCCGGCTTCGATCATTACTACCTTCTTCTCACTGGAAGCAACCGTGAGCTGGAGGTCGGATTTTGCTCTCTGCTCCGCATCGGGCATCAGCACGATCTCACCGTCAACAAGACCTACGGAGATACCGCCTATCGGTCCGTTCCACGGGATGTCGGAGATAGATACCGCTATCGAAGCTCCTATCATGGAAAGTATCTCGGGCTGTGTGTCGGGATCGACCGCAAGCACCGTCATTGTGATCGCAACATCGTTTCTCATGTCCTTCGGGAAGAGCGGACGCATAGGACGGTCAACAACACGCGAAGTGAGTATAGCCTTCTCGCTGGGTCTGCCCTCTCTCTTGAGATAGCCGCCGGGGATCTTTCCTACTGCGTAGAGCTTCTCCTCGTAATCAACGGAAAGCGGGAAGAAGTCAACACCCTCTCTGGGCTTGGGGCTTGCCGCAACGTTTACCATTACTACGGTCTCACCGTAGTGTATCCAGCAGGAGCCGTTCGCGAGTCCGCAAACCTTGCCGGTCTCGACCATAAGCTCTCTGCCCGCAAATGTGGTTTTGAACGTTCTGTAGTTTTCAAACATCTGTATTTCTCCTTTTTATATTATTTTCAGAGGTACAGATTTAGCAATAAAATTCAGTACGGACGGCATCTGTACTCAATTTTAATGCTATACTGTACGCTCCATGGTTCCTGTGATTTGCAAACGGGCAGAGCATAAATGCCCCGCCCATACGCACTTACTTACGAATACCGAGTTTTGCTATAATAGCACGGTAACGCTCGATGTCCTTCTTCTGAAGGTAGTTGAGAAGATTACGTCTTCTGCCGACCATTTTGAAGAGTCCGCGTCTGGAATGGTGATCCTGCTTGTGGTTCTTCAGATGTTCGGTAAGATCCGCAATTCTCTTGGTAAGGATAGCTATCTGTACTTCGGGAGAACCGGTATCGTTTTCGCTGAGACGGTTAGCTTCGATGATAGCTGTCTTTTCTTCCTTGAGCATCATGACTTTATTACACCCCTTTATCATTTATTATCGCGCGTCGGCACAGCAGAGGGCAGGTATTATCTCCACGGGAGCTTACACCGCAAAGCCGTGACGCGTGCATTTCCGTCGTAAAAATACGACAGTGTGATTATTATATCACAAATAATCGCGTTTGTAAATAGTTTTTTTGAAATATTTTTTATTACAGAAAAAGACTCCCGCAGACTGTATGTCTGCGGGGAGGCAATGAATAACAGCTTACTTCTTATCTGCTGCAAAGTTCTATAACTGCGAATATGCGGTTAAGCCCGGTATAAGCGCCGGATCCGTTCACTTCCGGAACAGAAGTAATTCCGCTCTCATCGGCTGTAATGCGTATCTTTTCGCCGGATATCAGACTGTTAAGCACGTTGACTGCTCTTTCCGACCAGCCGTACCACGCCACGAGACTGTTTCCTGCCGAGATATAGCACTCACCGCGGTAGTTGTATCCTATCCTGTCGAACAGAGACTCGATCTCTGCAAAGGAAGCCTTTCCGCCGTTTTCCGCGAGATAATTGAGAAGAGCTGCCGCCGCATAGGTATCGGAAACAACTGTTACCACAGGCTCATAGTCGCTGCTGTAAACCGTACCATAGCCGGGTACCGAAGCACTTGCCGGCGATGAGAAATAGATTCCTTTGCTGACCACAGAAGGAACATAAATGTTCTGCTGCTGTCCCGCCTCGCCTGTCGGAGCCGTGAGCATAGTTCCCTGCTGTCCCGCCTCGCCTGTCGGAGGTGTGGGCATAGTTCCCTGCTGTCCCGCCTCGCCTGTCGGAGGTGTGGGCATTGTTCCCTGCTGTCCGCCCATATCTCCGGGCATCTGACCGCCCATTCCGCCGCCCATAGCACCGGTCAAGCCGTTGCCTTCGGAAGCGGAGACCGTCGCAGCACTGCTGCCGTTAATGTAAAGGGTATATGACTTACCGGATTCAAGATCATCGGAAGCAAACACTATGCTGTCCGCATTCTTGACCGCAGCAGCCGAGAATACCGTATTGCCGTCGCTGTCCTTTATCTCTATTGCCGCGCCTGCGGATATGCTTAAACCGGAAGCCGTCTGCTGACCGAAGCCGCCCGCCGCACCGGACATCTGACCGGGCTGACCTCCCATTCCGCCGCCCATTCCGGAAGAACCGAACCGGACGTAAGTGCCGCCTGAAGGAACGACAGCCATTCCGCTCATGCCGATACCAGCAATGCTGCCGCCGGTGACGGTCAGCCTGTTGTTATTATCGCCCACATCAAGAGCGGCGTTGCCGTTATCCGCAGAGCCGAACACCGTAGTCGAACCTCCGGTTACGGTTATGTCGCCGTTGGAGTCAAGTCCGTCGCCGCCGGCATTTATATACCACACGCCTCCGGAAATGTTCATCTGATAGTTGTAATCCGTAAGATCGCTGTTGGCAGCATTGATACCGTCATCTGACGATATTACCGTACCCGTGCCGGAGTAAAGGTTAACGGCCGCTCCCTCAAGTCCCTCAACTGAACCGGTGATGTTTATGTCGGGACCCTCATCGCTGCCCTCGGTGCCGATGTTCAGAGTGTAGTCGGAGTGAATACCGTCATCGCCGGAAGCTATTGTGATACTTCCGTCCGTTATGGTGATCGCCTCATCGCCCGCCGTGCCGTTGAGATGTATGCCGTCATCGGCGGAGTCTATAGTGATATCGCCGCCCGCGATAAGTATATAGCTGTCGGATTTGATGCCCTTGGCGCTCGTGTCATCATCCAGCTCCGAAGCAGCAGCCGCACCTCCGCCCGACACGATATTCAGCGTACCGCCGTTCATAGTAAAGCCGCCGTCCGCCTGTACGCCGTCCTCGGCGCTCTCTATGTTTATAGTGCCGTTATTGACGGTGACCGTACCTTCGGAGACCGTATCGTCCTCATCGGGAGAGGATTTGAGTCCATCTCCGGCGGATACGATATTGACAGTGCCGCCGTTTATCACAACACTGCCGTCGCTTGCGACACCGTTGTTAGCCGCGGAAACGGTGAGTGTGAAGCTGTCGCTCCCGTCCTCACCGACAGTAAGTGCGGCTTCGGAAGCACCCTTAATGCCGTTCTTGCCGTCGGAAGCGTCGGCGGTAAGCTCGCCTGTTCCGGTCACCGTAACGGAAGCGCCGCTCTTGATCTTGATGACCGCGCCGTCCTCATTGGTATTTGTAAGCGTGTTCTCGCCCTCGATGACGATCTCGGTATCAGAGTTCTTGCCGACGGTTACCGTACCCTCATCGGCGGAAGTGAGCGTAAGATTCTCGAATATCAGCGTTACGCCCTCGCTGTTCTTCTCAACTGTGATGCTGCCGTCCTCGCTGCTGCCGGTAACAACGTATGTTCCGGCACCTGCAATTGAGATGAGCGTTCCGTCTATCGAGTAAGATGCGGTATCTTCCGCACCGTCTGCATCGGTGCCGGCGGTTACGGAATCATTGTCGTAAGTGAAAAGGTAGTCATAATTGCCGTCGTAGGCAAATACGGTCGTCCCGGCAACGGAACCGGCAAGTACGGCGGCAATCGCCGAACCGAAAGCCTTTGCTGTAATTCTCTTTTTCATAGTGATTTCCTCCTCAGGTTTCTTATCGTGATAAATATGAGCGTCTGCCGCAGGGCAGCTTTCGCGTCATTGTCCGGAGCCTTTCTTTCGTCCTCCGGTTTACATTTCCAATTATAGCCGTAAAACTTAAAACAATCTTAAAATAATAATTAAAATTTACTTAAAATTACAGCATTTTTAATTCTTCTTTAACACGTTCCGCACTCCCGTGTGTATTGACAAAAGAAGATTTGTGTATTATAATAGTCCTGTTCGTTTCTGAAACAGATCTTTCAAATCTGAAATATATTTTTAAAGAGGAATTATGGTATTTTCAAGTCTTGTATTCATCTTCCTGTTTCTGACAGGGACACTTACTCTGTACTATATCGCGCCTAAAAAGCTGAAAAACACCGTCATACTGCTGAGCGGGCTCGTGTTCTATACATGGGGAGAGCCCGTCTATGTGGTAGTGATGATAATATCTACCCTCATCGACTACTGCGCCGGTATTGTTATATGGAAATTCGGAGCCAACAAGGTCATTCGGAGGATCTGTCTTATCGTTTCGATAGTCATGAACCTTTCCCTGCTGTTCATATTCAAGTACAGCGGCTTCTTCGCGGACAATATCAACGCGATAGCCGGACAGACTGTCATAGATATCGAAAAGACCTATTTCCTCGGGCTTGACTTCCTGCCTGTGAACATTCTGCCGATAGGCATCAGCTTCTTCACATTCCAGTCCATGTCCTACACGATAGATATGTACCGCGGCGAGATAGAGGTGCAGAAGAACCCGATAAACTTCGCGGCTTTCGTCACCCTGTTCTCGCAGCTCGTTGCCGGACCTATCGTAAGATATTCCGATATTGCAAAGGAACTCAACGACCGTGTGATCGACATCGACAAGATATACGAAGGTGTCAAGCGCTTCATCACCGGTATGGGCAAGAAAGTGCTCATAGCAAACAGCGTCGGTGCGCTCTGGGACACGGTGCTTGCTGACGTACAGGCAGGATCCGGCGTATCGGCGGCGACAGCGTGGATCGGCATTGCCGCCTACACTCTGCAGATATACTTCGACTTCTCCGGCTACTCCGATATGGCTATCGGACTCGGAAAGATGATGGGCTTCACATTCCCCGAAAACTTCAACTATCCGTACCTCTCAAAGAGCATAAGCGAGTTCTGGCGCCGCTGGCACATAACCCTCGGCGCGTGGTTCAGAAGCTACGTTTATATACCGCTGGGCGGCAACCGCAAAGGTATGGGACGCACGGTGTTCAATCTCGCGGTGGTGTGGCTGCTGACCGGCATCTGGCACGGTGCGGACTGGACATTCATCATCTGGGGCGTGCTTTACGGCGTGTTCATAATAATGGAGCGCCTGTTTCTCGGAAAGATACTCGACAGGCTTCCTGACTGGATATGCTGGCTTTATACGATGCTGCTCGTTATGTTCGGCTGGGTATTGTTCGCGTCCCCCGACCTCGCAGCCGCGGGAGCATACTTTGCCGCGATGTTCGGCTCGTCCGGCACCGCGTTCGACAACACGACCCTGTATCTGCTGTCAAACTACGGCATAGTGCTGGTACTTGGTGTCTTTGCGGCTACGGACGCGTGGAAGATAATCGTACAGAATGCGGAAAAGCGTATGCCTGCACTGGTACACGGACTGGTACCCGTCTGCACGACGGGTATATTCGTATTATGTACGGCGTATCTCGTTGACGCGACATACAATCCGTTCCTTTACTTTAATTTCTGATAAGGAGGGGCGACGATGAAAAAGAAAACAAAAGCATACAAGATAATAACCGTAGCACTGTTTGCTGCTATGCTTGTGGCTCTGCCGGTGCTGACATTCATAAATCTGCCCTCCGAACCTGCTCCGTTCTCCGAGAACGAGAACAGGCTCCTGACGGTGTTCCCGACGGTATCGTTCGAGAACTTCCGAAACGAAAAGCTGATGCAGGGCATAGAGAACTGGTTCTCCGACCGCTTTTTCGGACGCGAGCAGTGGATAAAGCTGCGCAACGCGTCGGAGCGGCTTTCGGGCAAGACCGACATTAACGGCGTATTCACCCGGAACGACCGTATGATCGAGATATGGAGCGGTTTTAACGAGGAATACGTCGGCAAGAATCTTAAAGCCATGAACAGCTTTGCGCAGAAATACCCCGACAAATCGGTGTATTTCCTGCTTGCTCCCACGGCACAGGGAGTGTATTCCGATCTGTTCCCGACAGGTGCGCCTATCGGCAGCCAGTCCGCGCTGGTGGATTACTGCCGCGAGAATCTGACCGATATACAGACGATAAACGTCATACCGACGATGAAGATGCACGCGGACGAGTATATCTACTACCGCACCGACCACCACTGGTCAACCTACGGCGCATATCTCGCATACTACGATGCGGCGAAGATCATGGGCTTCAAACCCTGCGAGCTGGGCGAATTCGACATAGAGCACGCGTCCGACTCTTTCCGCGGCACTCTGTACTCCAAAACACTGGACGACAGCATCACCCCGGACATCATGGACTATTATCATCACAGGAACTCCAAGAGCGTGGAGCTCACCGTAAACAACGGCAAAAACATAAGCCGGTACGACAGCCTTTACTTCCGCGAATATCTTGACGTCAAGGACAAGTACAGCTCGTTCCTCGGTCCGAACGTGCCGTATATCGACATACAGACAGGCGTTGACGGTCCTTCCATGCTCATATTCAAGGACAGCTACGCACACGCACTGATACCGTTCCTGACATCACACTGCAGCCGGATAACCGTGCTTGACCTGCGCTATATCAACAACGGGTTTTCATCATACGCGAAGATGAACGAATACGACAGCGTTATGTTCATATACAACGCGATAACATTCACGGAAAGCAAGGATATCAGAAAACTCAACATGGGCTGACGGAGGCATTATGGAAACAAGAGTTGCTGTGATAGGCATTATCGTGGAAGACGCAGGTTCCGCCGAAAGAGTGAACGCTGTGCTCCATGACTACGGCAGAATAATGATAGGACGCATGGGGATTCCGTACAGAGAAAAGAATATCAGCATAATAAGCGTCGCCGTTGACGCTACACAGGACGATATCTCCGCCCTCTGCGGAAAGCTCGGCAGAATAGCCGGCGTAAGCGTCAAGGCCGCATACGCGAAGGTATGACCGCCACCTGACCTGCGGCAGCGTCACGCTGCACCCGTTTTTTGTAAATCATCAAAAATAACATCATATAACGAAAGACGGCTGAATACAACAGGATCAGCCGTCTTTGCTCATCAGCCCTCAGACATCACCGCCGGTCAGTTTCAAAACTCTCATGATCCCGTTCAAAAAATAAAGCCCGAAAAACTATTGATAAAAATAACATTTTATGGTATAATATGATACATAACAATTCTTAACAGGAGGGACACCCATGGAGAAGAAAGTAAAAGCTCCCGTTGACAGCGTTCCCGCGCTTGAGGCGGAGCTGAAACTCATCAGAGAAGCCCAGAAGAAATACTCGCTTTTCACGCAGGAACAGGTAGATAAGATCTTCCTTGCGGCAGCTTCCGCGGCGAACAAGGCGCGTGTGCCGCTGGCAAAAATGGCGGTCGAGGAGACCGGCATGGGCGTAGTGGAGGACAAGGTAATAAAGAACAACTACGCCGCCGAGTACATCTACAACGCGTATAAAAACACAAAGACCTGCGGCGTTATCGAGGAAGACCCTGCCTACGGCATACAGAAGATAGCCGAGCCTATCGGTGTCATCGCAGCGGTCATACCCACCACGAATCCCACCTCCACTGCGATATTCAAAGCACTTATCGCTCTCAAGACCCGCAACGGCATCATTTTCAGCCCCCACCCCCGCGCAAAGAAGTCCACCATTGAAGCGGCAAGGATAGTAAGGGACGCGGCAATAAAGGCGGGCGCTCCCGAAAACATCATCTCATGGATCGACGCTCCGAGCCTTGATATGACCACCCTCGTAATGAAGGAAGCCGACATAATCCTCGCTACCGGCGGTCCGGGCATGGTAAAGGCAGCGTATTCAAGCGGCAAGCCCGCTCTCGGCGTAGGCGCGGGAAATACACCGGCTATCATCGACAAGTCCGCGGATATCGTCCTCGCCGTAAACTCTATCATACACTCAAAGACTTTTGACAACGGTATGATCTGCGCTTCGGAGCAGTCGGTCATCGTGCTTGACGAGATATACGACAAGGTAAGAGCGGAATTTGCGGCACGCGGCTGCTACTTCCTCTCCCCCTCCGAAACGGACAAGGTACGCCATACTATCATAATAAACGGTGCGCTCAACGCAAAGATCGTCGGTCAGAAGGCGCATACTATTGCCGCTCTTGCGGGAGTTGACGTTCCCGAAGGAACAAAAATACTTATCGGCGAGGTAAAGAAGGTCGATATCAGCGAAGAATTCGCTCACGAAAAGCTCTCGCCTGTACTCGCTATGTACCGCGCAAAGGACATTCACGACGCGTTCGACAAGGCGGAACACCTCATCGCGGACGGCGGCTACGGTCACACCTCCTCGATATATATCAACGAGCTTACCGAAAAGGATATCCTCGCGGAATTCACCGCAAGAATGAAGACCGGACGTATTCTTATAAACACTCCTTCCTCACACGGAGGAATAGGCGATCTCTACAACTTCAAAATGACGCCCTCGCTCACGCTCGGCTGCGGCTCATGGGGCGGAAACAGCGTCAGCGAGAATGTGGGAGTAAAGCATCTGCTTAACATCAAGACCGTTGCGGCAAGGAGAGAGAATATGCTTTGGTTCAGAGCACCGGAAAAGGTGTATATAAAGAAGGGCTGCCTCCCCGTTGCGCTTGACGAGCTCGGCACCGTCATGGGCAAGAAGAGAGCGTTCATCGTAACAGACAGCTTCCTGTACGGTGCGGGATTCACAAAGCCGATAACCGACAAGCTGGACAGTATGGGCATAGTACACACCACATTCTTTGATGTTGCCCCCGACCCGACTCTTGCGAGCGCACAGGCAGGCGCGGCACAGATGCATTCATTCAAGCCGGATGTTATCATCGCGGTAGGCGGCGGCTCGGCAATGGATGCGGCGAAGATAATGTGGGTGCTGTATGAGCATCCGGACGCGGATTTCAAGGATATGGCAATGCGCTTCATTGATATCAGAAAGCGCGTATATACATTCCCGAAAATGGGCGAAAAGGCATATTTCGTGGCTGTACCGACATCTGCCGGCACAGGTTCGGAGGTGACTCCGTTTGCCGTTATCACCGACCAGGAGGACGGCTGCAAATATCCGCTCGCGGACTATCAGCTGCTGCCGAATATGGCAATAATCGACACCGATATGCACATGACCGCGCCTAAGGGACTTACCGCCGCTTCCGGCATAGACGCGGTAACTCACGCTCTCGAAGCATACGCTTCCGTAATGGCGACCGATTACACCGACGGACTCGCGCTGAAAGCACTGAAAACCATATTCGAGTATCTGCCACGCGCTTACGACAACGGAAACGATGTTGAAGCAAGAGAGAAAATGGCGAACGCGGCTACAATGGCAGGTATGGCATTTGCCAACGCGTTCCTCGGCATATCACACTCCCTCGCGCACAAGCTCGGCGCTTACCACCATATCGCACACGGTATCGCGAACGCACTCGTTATATGCGATGTCATGAGATACAACGCGTCCGAGAAGCCCGTTAAAATGGGTACGTTCTCGCAGTACGACCACCCGCACACACTCGCAAGATACGCGGAGATCGCGGATTATCTCGGTGTCGGCGGAAAAACAGACAGCGAGAAGCTCGATAATCTTATAAAGGCGGTCGAACAGCTCAAACAGCGCATAGGCATAAAGAAAACTATCAGAGACTACGGCGTTTCCGAGGAAGACTTCCTTGCGACACTCGACGAAATGACCGAGGCGGCATTCGATGACCAGTGTACCGGTGCCAACCCGAGATACCCGCTTATGAGCGAGCTTAAGCAGATGTATATGAACGCTTACTACGGCGGTACGTTCACAGAGCCAGAAATGCCCGGAGCGGACACCGCGAAGAAGCCGGCACGCTCAAAGGCCCCCGCAGACGAAAAAGCGGCTCCCGCAAAACGCGGCAGGAAGGCAAAAGCAGATGCGGCTCCCGCAAAGGAAACGGTAACGGAAGCTCCGAAAAAGCGCGGCAGAAAAGCCAAGGCGGAAGAAGCGGCTCCCGCAGCCAAAAAACGCGGCAGAGCAAAGAAGCAGTAAGGGAGGCTGAGCAGGAATGAAACTCGATAATGTAATAGCTGTACGCAGAAACAAGACCATTTACCGTGACGGAGATGCCACGATAAAAGTGTTCAATCCGGACTGGCCAAAGCACGCTATCCTCAACGAAGCGCTCAACCAGGCAAGAGTCGAGCTGACCGGCCTCAATATCCCGAAGATAAGAGAGGTCATCACAATAGACGGAAAGTGGTCTATCGTGTCCGACTATATCGAAGGCGAGACACTCACCGATCTTTCGCTGAAATATCCCGAAAAGCAGGACGAATATATGAATCTGTTCGTTGACCTGCAGATCGAGGTGCTTTCGCACAAGTGTCAGCTTCTCGGCAGACTTAAGGACAAGATGCACGCGAAGATATCCGCGTCGGATTTTCCGGCTACGGTAAGATATGATCTGCACACGACACTCGAATCCATGCCGAAGCATCTGAAACTCTGCCACGGTGACTTCAACCCGTCGAACATCATCATCACTCCGGACGGCACGCCCTACATCATCGACTGGGCGCACGCCACACAGGGCAACGCTTCCGCCGACGCAGCAAGAACATACCTTGTGTTCTGCCTTGCGGGCAAGAACGATATAGCTAAGCAGTACCTCGATATGTTCTGCGCAAAGACAGACACAGCGATTCAGTATGTGCAGAAGTGGATGCCGATAGTGGCGGCTTCGCAGTCCGTAAAGGGCAACGAGAAGGAACGCGAGTTCCTCGCTTCGTGGGTAAACGTCGTAGATTATACCTGATAAACCGAAATTTCAGCCAGCAGTGAATTTGTTTCTTTACAGAAGGGAAGATAAAAATTGTTTAAAGAATTTGAGCCGGAATGGGAAGGCTTCAAGCCCGGCAAATGGAGCTCCGCGGGCATAAACGTGCGTGACTTCATCGAACTTAATTTTACGCCTTATGACGGTGACGAGAGCTTTCTCGAAGGCCCGACCGAAGCGACGAAAAAGCTGTGGGAGCAGGTCATGGATCTCTCCAGACAGGAACGCGAAGCGGGCGGCGTGCTCGATATGGATACAAAGATAATCTCCACCATAACCTCGCACGGTCCCGGATATCTCAACAAGGATCTCGAAAAGATCGTCGGTCTCCAGACCGACAAGCCGTTCAAGCGCGCTCTCCAGCCATTCGGCGGTATCAGAATGGCGCAGCAGGCGTGCAAGGAATACGGCTATGAGGTCGATCCGGAGGTCGTGGAGATATTCACGAAGTACAGAAAGACTCACAATCAGGGCGTTTTCGACGCATATACGCCGGAAATGAGGCTTGCGAGAAAATCCGCGATACTCACCGGTCTGCCGGACGCTTACGGACGCGGACGCATAATAGGCGACTACCGCAGGATAGCGCTGTACGGAACAGACAATCTGATACTCGACAAGGGACATCAGAAAGAGACGCATTTCGTCAGAATGACATCCAAGAACATACGTCTCCGCGAGGAGCTTTCCGAGCAGATACGCGCTCTTGAGGAGCTCCGTGAGCTCGGCGCTATGTACGGCTGCGATATCTCACGCCCCGCAAAGAACGCGAGAGAGGCTGTACAGTGGCTTTACTTCGGCTATCTTGCCGCGGTAAAGGAGCAGAACGGCGCGGCAATGAGCCTCGGCAGAACTTCCACGTTCCTCGATATCTTCATAAAGCGCGACATGGACAAGGGCATACTTACCGAATCCGAAGCACAGGAGCTTATCGACCAGTTCATAATGAAGCTGCGCATAGTGAAGTTCGCCAGAACTCCCGAATACAACGCGCTCTTCTCCGGCGACCCGACATGGGTGACCGAGTCCATAGGCGGCGTTACCGTTGACGGACAGCACATGGTAACGAAGAACTCCTACCGCTATCTCAACACGCTCAACAATCTCGGCACGGCTCCCGAGCCGAATATGACCGTTCTGTGGTCGAAGAGGCTGCCGCAGAATTTCAAGCGTTTCTGCGCGAAGATGTCGATAAAGACCTCCTCGATACAGTACGAAAACGACGACCTGATGCGCGTTATCCACGGCGACGACTACGCGATAGCCTGCTGTGTATCTTCAATGCGCGTCGGCAAGGAGATGCAGTTCTTCGGTGCGAGAGCGAACCTCGCAAAGTGCCTGCTGTACGCTATAAACGGCGGCGTGGACGAGGTGATGAAGGTGCAGGTCGGACCCAAGTACCGTCCTGTTGTGGGAGATTACCTCGACTACAACGACGTAATGGACAAGTACGACCAGATGATGGAATGGCTCGCGGAGCTGTACGTCAACACGCTGAACATAATTCACTATATGCACGACAAGTACAGCTATGAGAAGCTGCAGATGGCGCTGCATGACCGCGATGTAAAGCGCTATTTCGCAACGGGTATTGCGGGACTGTCGGTCGTTGCCGACTCCCTCAGCGCGATAAAGTACGCAAAAGTAAAGTGCATACGCGACGAAAACGGAATTGTCGTTGACTACGAGACAGAGGGAGAATTCCCGAAGTACGGCAACGATGATGACAGAGTAGATCAGATAGCCGTTGACATCGTGAGAATGTTCATGGACAAGATACGCAAGCACCACACATACCGCGAGAGTATCCCCACGATGAGCATACTTACGATAACATCAAATGTCGTTTACGGCAAAAAGACCGGAAACACGCCCGACGGAAGAAAGCACGGAGTACCGCTCGCACCGGGCGCCAACCCGATGCACGGCCGTGATACTCACGGTGCGGTAGCTTCCCTGTCCTCGGTATCGAAACTGCCTTTCAAGCACGCGCAGGACGGTATATCCAACACGTTCTCGATCATACCTGACGCGCTCGGCAAGGACACGAAGATATTTGCGGGCGACCTCGACCTTGACTCACTGCGATCGGAGGCAGAAAATGAGGACTGACGGCACTGCTCCCGTAACGGACAATGATGCTGACGAGCTCGCAGCGCTGATCGACGGTCTTATGGCTTCCGGAACACAGCATATCAATCTCGATGCCGGAGCAGCCACACGGATCACCACCGTGAACAGCACAGACTGCGGCAGGACCGGTGCCTGCGCTGTACCGAACTTTGACAGCGAAGACCCTGACGAAGAGCTTTACAACGAAGAGGACAAGATATGAAAGGAGATAATAATATGGCAAACGAACAGCAGGTTGATAACCTCGTTGAACTTATCGACGGTTATGCCGAAAAAGGCGGACACCACCTGAATGTGAATGTTTTCACCCGCGAGACACTTCTCGACGCACAGGCACACCCGGAGAAATATCCGCAGCTCACAGTGCGCGTTTCGGGCTACGCCGTCAACTTCATCAAGCTCACCAAGGAGCAGCAGGACGACGTAATCTCCCGTACATTCCACGACCATATATAAAGACAATATCCCCTGCTCACCCGGGCAGGGGATATTAACACGCACAGAACGGACGATGATTCGGAAAGAGGTGGACAGCGATGAACGGCTATATACATTCGACAGAGTCCTTCGGTACCGTTGACGGTCCCGGAGTACGGTTCGTCGTGTTCTTCCAGGGCTGTCCTATGCGCTGCCTTTACTGCCACAATCCGGACACATGGCAGCCGCACGGAGGTACGGAGACGACAGTTGACGAGCTTATCGGCGCCTTCGAGAAGAACCGCGCATTCTACAAAAACGGCGGTATCACCTGCACCGGCGGCGAGCCTATGATGCAGCCCCGGTTCCTGACGGAGCTTTTTACCGCAGCACACGAACACGGCATTCATACCTGTCTCGATACATCCGGTATATGCTTCGACCCGGACGATACCGGCACCGCCGACGGGATACTTTCCGTCACCGACCTCGTTATGCTTGATATAAAGCACATAGACGACGATATGCACCGTCGCCTTACCGGTCATTCAAACACGGGCATTCTCGCATTTGCCGGACATATCTCGCGCGTCGGAGTGCCGCTCTGGATAAGACACGTTATTGTTCCCGGCTGGACGGACGGCGCTGACGAGCAGGAACGGCTCGGATATTTCATAGGCGGGCTTGCGACGCTCAAGGGGCTTGACGTGCTGCCGTATCACGATATGGGAAAGCGCAAGTATGAGGAACTCGGCATACCCTACCCTCTCACGGACACAAAGCCTGTGTCAAAGGAGGAAGCCGCTGAGGCGCGGGAAAACATCATGCACGGCATAAAGAAACGGCTGAAAGAGAAAAAGTAGTTTCCGCATCAAAAATCATTGACAAATGTGTGCCTGTATGGTATAATATATTTTGCTATTGATGTGCCGCTGTGGTGGAATAGGCAGACACAAGGGACTTAAAATCCCTCGGAGTAAAATCCGTACCGGTTCGACCCCGGTCAGCGGCACCAGGCGCGGAGTCCGCGCTGACAATCCCGTCTCGGGTCTTCCGAGGCGGGTTATTTTTCTGCCTCGCTGTCCGGAGTTATCAAAAAATCCAAACCGTTCGGCACAGACAGCGGGGAACGCCCCGCCGCGAATCCGCCTATGGTTTTCCATAGGCGAGTTATTTTTTCGCCCGTATCACCGGAGTTATCATAAAATCCAAACCGTTCGGCACAGACAGACCCTTGTCCCCGGAAGCGCCTGAAACAGGCACTTTCGGGGCTTTTGCATTTCTTGGGTCAAGGCTTTGGTCGTTATTTGGACGTTATTGTGAATTACGATACCATTAACGGCCTGTTTTTGCCGGCATCTGACTTCGGACATTATCCTTTTAACGCTTATTACGCCTCAGCTTTAAAATCATGACTGTAATCCCCGCTATCACTGCCGCGCCTGCTCCTATCACTATCGGTACAAGCGGGACCGAACTTTTATCACCGGCAGGCTTCTTGTCCTGTGATCCTGCCTTTCCGGAACCGGTTTCCGGCGCTTTGCTCTCTTCCGGGATACTTTCGGTCTGTACGGGAATGTCGTTAATCATCGGCTCGGTAACTTCTTCGGAGGAAGCGGGCATTTTTCCGGTCTGCGTGCTGTCCGTAAGTATTTCCGCCGCGTCGAGTATAAGAGAGCCCTCTTTTACAGTGACATTCAGCGTATGATGACCTCTTTCAAGCCCGTAAACGGTATAGAAAGCCTGTCTGTTTGATGTTTTCGGTACCCGATACCCGCTGTCTTTTGCGGCTCCGTCAATTTCCGTATCAATGACCGCGTTCCCGCTTTCCGCACCTACAAGTACAATACCGGTGCCGTCAAATTCGATGCTCACGGACGCACCGGAGTTCCCGGAAGATATCGTTCGTTTGTAATTTTTGAAGCTGTCCATTGTGCTGTGAGTCCAGCCGCCGGTATATGTTATCCCCTCATCGGTATCGTCAAGCCGTGTGACGTAGGCTTCGGCACCCTCAACAGGTTCAGCTCTCACGTTGTCAAAACAGTTGTTGTAATAGCTGCTGTACAGTGCCGCGCGTCCCGCGGACTGCATCACATGACCCTCGGTGTTCTCGTCCGCTTCAGTGACAAGCTCGCCGTTTATATAGCCGCGTATGGTATTGTACACGGCTTCTATTTTTATGCAGTTCCAACCTTCTTGCAGCTCAATATTTCCGGAAGCTACAGGCTTTGTGCCTATGCGCAGCCGCCATTCTCCGGCTTCATTAAGCTGTAATCTCCAGCCGCTCGCGCCGCTGTCGGCAAGGTTATACCGCAGCCCGACCGCAGTGCTGTTTCTGTCGGGATCCCCGCTGTCAGCGAACATCACTTCCGCACTGACGGAGTAATTGAACCACCTGTCGTCTCCGAAATTCGTCACCGGCGAAGGTGTCGAGCCCCATTCCTCGGCGTGAGTTTCCTCGGTTATCTTCTGCATAAGCACCTTGTTTCCGTTGTCGGCAGTCACGACCTCAAAAGCACCGCCCTCATCGGTAGTGTACCGCGGCGCACCGCCTCTTGCGGCAAGATATTCGTCGGGATACTCAAAATCGTCGGTATAAGGCAGTTCAAGCAGTTTGTTTTCATATTCCCTGAACTCCCCGCGCTCGGTTTCCAGCGTGGTGACGGTTATCATAGAATACGGCTGAACCGTGACATCAAATCTTCCGTTTTCGGGAACTGCCGTTTCGCGCAGTTTCAGATAATTCTCGTTCCATACACCGCCGGAGGGTCCTTTTGTCTCCCATACAAACACAGGCGAATCTGCTTTTCCGGTACCCGTAACATCGAACGTGTAGTTTATGGGGGTGTCTGTGGTGTTCGTTATCACGACGCTGTAATCACCGGTTTCGGTATCGGTACAGGTCATATAGCTGTATGTGGAATCCACCACAGCGTGACCGTCGCCGCCGGCTTTTCCGTCTGCTGCGCAGGCGCTGTCAACAAACGCCCAGCCGGGCTTTATGAAGCGGGAGAAGTGCAGAGCCATATAGAAGCCGCTGTCGAGCAGATAATACCCGCTCCACGGTTCGTCCGCAAGGATAAGCTGTTTCTGCGTGTATGTCGCGCCGCTGTAATACGAAGCCACTGCCGGCTGGAATTCGTAAAGCGTCATACCGCCGCCGGGGTACATAGTGATGATGCGGTTCGCGATATCGAGCGCACCGTTTATGTCGCCCATTCCGGAGCCGTTCCCGTCATACCTGTATGTTCCCTGTGCGTAACTCATGGGAGAGCTTGCCTCGGAGAACCACACTTCCTTGCCGTATTCCCGCTGCAATTTCTTTGTATCGGCGTCAGACCATGATGTGTAGTGACTGCCCACAACATCCACCGCGTTCAGCAGTTTTTCGTTTCCGAGCATAGCTTTTGATATGCCCCATATACAGACTGCCTCACCGTCAACGACTTTTATCTTTGAGAAGTCGTAAGGCGTTCCGCTGTCGCTTTTAAGATGTCCGGAGAGATATATCGTCCAGTCCGGGTCACAGGCACGCTCGTTGCGTGTGGCGCTTACATAGTCGAATTTCAGTCCGTAAGTCTCATAAGCCGAGATCAGTGTCTCGCGGTACCATTTGTATCTTGCCGCATAAACATCGTCCGAGTCCGTCACCCAGCGCGGTTCGCTCCACCACAGCATATCGAGCGTGATGTCCGGGTCTTTCTTTTTAGCGTCTGCGGCGAGCTGAAACCCCGCGCCGCGGGTAACGTCCGCCTTTTCGTCCGCGCTTCTCATTGTCGCAGGCTCGGTACCGGACGACGAATTGATGTCCGCGCCCATTTCCACCTTTATATGTGAGATGTTCAGTCCGTCCTCGCCGAACAGGTAATTCAATATCTCGTCATACCGTTCCGGCTGTTCGTATTTGTAGTCGAGCAGCAGACGCGAGGAATTGTTCGCGCTTATCAGCCCGAAGCCTTTATAGCGTGTGTTTTCAGCAAGTGAAGCTGTCGTCATATCAATATTTACTTTCATATTCTTTTCCTCCGCCGAAGCTGTGACCGGCATTGCAAGAGATGACAATGCAAGCGCCGATGCTGTAATAAGCGATGCTGCTTTTCCGGGTGATCTCATATACTGTCCTTTCGCACAAGAGTGTTGATTTAGCGCAGAGCGGTCTGCCTTTCAACAATATAATACCCTGTTTTACAGCATCGGTCAAGGATATATATTTAGCGCAGTATGAATATTTTAGCGTGATACTTTCTTGTATTCCGAGGGAGAAAAGCCCTCATGCTTCCGGAACACAGATGTGAAATAGCTTCTGTCGGTAAATCCCACCGCTCTCGCCACCTCCGAAACAGGCATATCCGTATCGGTGAGAAGTGTTTTGGCTTCGGAAATACGCTTTTTAGTAAGGAATTCTATCGGTGTCATGCCTGTATTCCGTTTGAATATGCGGCAGAAATGCTGTTCGGAGAGCCCGGCTGCCGCAGCTATCTCCGAAAGCGTAAGGTCGCGGGCATACCCGCTTTCCATAAATTCAGCCGCTCTGCCGATATGGTCATTTGCGGCATCTGCGTTATCCGATAACAGCCGCTTTGCTTCAAGTATATACGCATACAGCAGTTCCGAGCACTTCTCCGCCTTTGTGTATTCGCCGGCAAGCGTAAGCATCGCAGAAAAGATATGTGCAAGCTCATCGGTGTTCACCTGCTTGGATGACATAATTCCCGAAAAGCCCATCAGCCGCATCAGCTGCGGAAGCGAATCACCCCTGAACACTACCCATGACGTCTTCCAGTCCCCGTTTTCGGGGTAATACTCATGAGGTACAGCCGGAGGAATAAAGGTGCAAACACCGTTTGTCTGCGGATATGTCTTACCGTTTGCGGAAAGTATCCCGCTTCCGCCTGTTGTAAACATTATCTGGTGCGAGGTAAGGCCCTCGGAGCGTATGATATGATATTCCGGGTCGGTGGTACCGATACCGGTCAGATAGAACGGAAGGCTTATTTCCGCACCGATCACGGGATAAACAGAACGATTCATTGCAATACCTCCGTCAGTTTATATTTCAGCGTCAGACTGATCACGCAGCGGCAGGATACCGCGGAGTTCACTGCTAAAGATATCGTATCATATTATCCTTTACAAGTCAAGAAAAACAGAGACATAATATTCGGATATCTCAGCCTTGAAAAAGCACAGGCGAGAATTAAGGCAAAAGCAATACAGCCCGCAATCGCCTTGTGATTGCGTTACAGTAAGTATATCTGCACTCCGGACAGCGAGGCAGAAAAATATCCCGCCTCAGCTAAACCCGAGACGGGATTCGCCGCGGGGCGTTCCCCGCTGTCTCTGCCGAACGCTTTAGATTTTATGATAACTCCGGTGATACGGGCGAAGAAATAACCCGCCTACGGAAAACCATAGGCGGATTCGCCGCGGGGCGTTCCCCGCTGGTTGGACTGGCGGGATTCGAACCCACGGGATGAGAGAGTCAAAGTCCCTTGCCTTACCACTTGGCGACAGTCCAATAAAAGGGGCAGCGAACTGCCCCTTATTTTTATAACTCGATCTTTCCGTAAAGAGAAGTACTCTTTTCGATCTCAACAGTCTCCTGCGAATACTCTACAGGCTCTGACTGTGTACGCTTGTACTCACGCTCGAACGAGGTGGAGAAGCCGGAAGACTGGCGGTAGCTTCTTCCGGGCTGGAAGGAGCGTCTCTCTCCGCGTCTGCCGTTTCTGTCGTTTCTGTCACCCTTGTTATACGCGGGCTTGGTGTTGGACGAGATAACAACCTTTCTGAAAGGCTCCTCTCCGATGGAGTTGCTGTAAACGCCTTCTATCTCAGCTACCTTGCTGTGGATGATCCTTCTCTCATAGGGATTCATAGGTTCGAGAGTAACGCGTCTGCCCTGCTTCAGAACCCTGTGTGCGGTCTTCACGGCAAGAGTCTCAAGAGTTTCCTTTCTCTTCTCTCTGTAGCCGTTGCAGTCAACCGATATCCTGCAATAGGAATTCTCAGCCTTGTTGCTTGCAAGTATCGTGAGGTACTGGAGAGCATCGAGAGTCTCGCCTCTTCTGCCGATCACAACTCCGAGCTTATCACCGACGATGTCGAGAACGACCGTGTCACCGTGCTTTTCGGTATTGATGCTGTAGTTTTCAAGTCCGAGAGCGTCAAGCACCTTTGAGAGATACTTCTGCGCATTCTTGACCTTTTCGCTTTCGAGTACGTCGATATCATCGGCGGGTGCGGATACGCTCTGTTCGGGCATATCGTCACCTGCGTCAAAAGATGTCTGTGCGGGAGCGGGAGCAGCAGCTGCGGCAGCGGGCTTTTCTTCTTCCTTCTCCGCGCTCAGCTCATTTGCATAGGCTCTGACTTTGTATTCGCCCTTCATTCCGAACAGCTTCTTTACGGGCTGCTCGATAGTCTCAAAAGTAATATCGTTCTCGCTGATACCGAGAGCACGGAATTCGTTTACCGCCTGTTCTTTGGCAAGCTCTTCGGTTTTTGCGGTATAGATCTTTTCCATTTAAGCCAAATCCTTTCTTTCAGATCATAGATCGTCGTCATCGGGGGATTCTATATATTCTTCCCCGTATTTCTCCGCGTCTGCACGTCGCGCGGCTTCAAGCTTCTTCTTATTAAGCTCTTTTATCTCTTTCTGTGTGAGCTTTGATATGCGTTCCGTCTTTTCGGTAGTATTGCCGTCGGCATCTACGGTAACAACGGTAGTCTTCTGCTCGCGCTCCGCTGCCTGTGCTTCCATTTTCGCCTGTGCTTCCGCTCTGATCTTGTCGGACGGCCAGAACTTATACATGATAAGGCTCTGCGCGATACCGAACAGGTAAGAAACAGACCAGTAGAAACCGGCACCCGCGGGAACGCTGAATACGATGAACAGCGAAACGAAAGGCATCATAAGGAGCATTATCTTCATGGAACCCTGCTGCTGTGCAAGCTCGGGGTTCTGCTTTTCCATGAGACGCTGCTGTACAAGCATCTGCAGGAACGAGAATACGAACGACATTATCGGGATTATGATAAGTTCGTTGAATTCCATTCTCGGCTGTTCTCCGAGGTTTATGCCGAAGAACATGATGTTGTCGCTGAGCTTGTCAAGTCTGTCAGCTGTATTGGTGCCGATGCCGGATCTGCTCAGTATCAGTCTCTTGTTCTCATCGCTTCTGTCGTAGCAGTTGAGCGCACGGAGCTCTCTGTAAAGCGTAGAATCGCCGTAATTCACAACTATCTGCTGAAGACCGGTTCTTATCGGGTCGGACAGCTTCGATGTGTTTGCAAACAGCGCGTTCAGCATATCTGTGCTGTTTGCCGCATCTATAAGCCCGGAAAGTTTATCCATATCGGCCGCGGTGACCTTGATATCCTTCTTTGCCTTGTCGAGGTCAAATCCCTCAGGAGTTCTGATACGATTGTTCACCTTTACAGGCTTTCCGTTGTCATCGGTGGAATCCGTCTCGGTATAGGTAACGGAAGCGGGATCCTTCAGATAATCGAGCACTGCAGTATAGTCGTCGGGGCTTGTCATAAGCGTCTGGACTATATCAACGTTCTTTGCCGTATGAACGATTGCGTTGATATCCTCGGCGCCGAAGTGCTCCATGTGTGTCATGGGCTTATATACAACATCGATGACGCCGAAAAGTATAACGAATGTGAGTACCATGGGAAGGCATCCTCCGGCGGGGTTATAGCCCTCCTTCTGGAGCTTCATCATTTCTTCCTGCTGTTTTTGCTGGTTGTTCTTGTACTTTGTCTGTATCTCGCGGACTCTGGGCATATAGAGCTGCGAAACAGCGGTGTTTTTCTGCTGCTTAAGGTTTATCGGGAACATCGCGGCGCGCATGATGAGCGTAAATATGATTATAGCCCAACCGACATTCTGAACGAGAGCGTAGCACGCCCACATTATATAGCCGAGCGGTGTTCCTATAAGCGTATATAGGAAATTTATGATTTATCACCCTTTGTTTTTTCTGTAAGCCGTTATATTTCTTTACTCTTCTGCGGGAAAAAGCGGAATTCGTCAGGTACGGGGTCATATCCCCCGGTGCTGAACGGGTTGCATCTGCATATCCTTTTCACAGTCAAATAGCCGCCCTTAACAGAGCCGAACCGTCTTATCGCACTGAGCCCGTAAGTGGAGCAAGTCGGATAAAACCGGCAGCAAGGCGGCTTGATCTTGGACAATGTTTTTCTGTATAGCTTGATTAGTCCGATCAGAATAAATTTCATCTTGATAAATAAGTCACGGCGCCGTCTTGTCGGCGGTGCCGCTTCCTCCTGCCCTTTTCAGCAGGAGCGGTCTGAGCTTGGCGCGCATGGTGCCGAGTATCTGCGTTGATTTCATTGACGCGGTCTTGTCCCTTGCAACGAATATCAGATCGAACCTTGTACCGGTCGCCTCTGTGAGTTCATGATCGAAGATCCTGAACGCTTCACGGATAACTCTTCTCGAACGGTTCCTTTTGACCGCGTTCCCGATCTTTTTGCCGGTAACTATGCCGCATCTGTTGCGCCTTTTGTTAGTGGCTCTGTAATAACAGATAAAGCCGTAGCTTACACAGCAGTCTCCCTTTTTATAAAGGTATCGGAATTCGCGGTCCTTCTTGATGACATAGAACCGTTTTGAAAAATCGCCCATTACGATCAGTATGTGAGCTGCTTTCTGCCTTTAGCGCGTCTTCTTGCGAGAACCTTGCGGCCGTTCGCTGTCTTCATTCTTTTTCTGAAGCCGTGTTCTACTTTTCTCTGGCGCTTCTTGGGCTGATATGTTCTTTTCATGTCAATTACCTCCGTTAATATTTTGCTTGTTTTTTCCTATTTCTACCAAAAGGGCATAGTACCCCTAAAAATAACAGCTATATTATTATAAACAAATTTTGTCCTGTTGTCAAGGGGGAAACAGCCGATTTATTAATTTTTTTCACAGGGGCAGTGTTATTATGCGAAATTACCATACTTTTTAACAAATCTCTGCGCTTCTATGTACTCGCTTGCGAGGATAGGGAAATCTATATGGCAGGAAGTCGCGTAAACGACCACCTTGTCCCACTCGCCGACCTCGTAGCTGCGCGAAAGACGGAATATATCGCCGAAAATACCGTCGCCGATGATACCGTCCTTGATCTCCTGCGATACCGGAAGGTCGGCAAGAGCCTTTGAAAGAGCTTCCTCGTCGCTGCTGCCGGTGACTATCGAGATAAGTCCCATGAGATAGACCTCATTGCTGCGGGATCCAACGCTTCCTCCGGAGTTGCGCGATATGCGCTCGCAGAATCTCGCTCTGAAAAGGGCAAGGCGAAGTATTTCGGCAGGTGAGTTGCGGTTGAGTCTCTGCAGACCCACAAGGTATATCCACTCCTTGAGTCTGTCTATACCGAGCATTACAAGCGCCTGTCTTACCGTCGAGACGGTGTTTCCCTTGTCGGCGCAGAGCTGGTTGATGACTTTCAGGAGCTTTATCGTGAGCACCGGGTCTGTGGATATTACCGCCGAGATGTACTCTATATTCGGTTCCGGGCTGTAAAGGAGCGCGAGTATCTGCAAAAACGTCTTTATCATAGGACCGCCGGAGCGCTTCGTTTCCAGAACGGGCTTCGAGAAGAACCCCCCGCGCACATAGTCGATATCCAGCGACCGTGCAAACTCGAAATGCTCCTGTTCCTCGACATTATCCGCCATTACACGCTTTCCGCGTTCGTGGCACTTCTTAACCGTGTAGGCTATCTCGTCCGCGTCGGAAGTGATATCGAACCGCAGTATATCCGCAAAATTGAACAGTTCCTCGTTTTCCTCCTCATACAGGAAGCCGGACAGCACTATTGTATATCCGAGACGTTTCAGTCTCATGCACTGCTGCAGTGTTACAGGGTCCGCCAGCAGCTCCGTGGGTATCTCCAGCACGAGCCTGTCTTTCAGGAAAAGCTCATGGAAGCAGTTGTCCAGCAGCAAATGACTGAGCCGCAGATACGCGGTTTTTTTGTCGAATATCTCGGTCATGTTGTTCGTAATGTATTCTTTCGCTTCGGCGATCTCCTCATCACTTACAAGCGATTCGTCGCCCAAGGGATTTTTCTTGCTTGCAAAGGAGTACAGCATTTCATACATATCTGTACCGCCGCTCTGATTAAAAACGGCTTGCTTTGAAATAAGAAAACTCATTGGTCTGTTTGTCCCTTCTTCCGGTTTGCGTTATTTACCATTCTATATCCTCAACGGGCGTCGGGGAATCGTTTACCGTGATCTCCCGCACCTTGCTGTTTTTAAGCATTATGACCCTGTCCGCCATAGGCGCTATCGCGGAGTTGTGCGTAACAAGGATAACGGTCATGCCGCGCTCGCGGCAGGTGTCCTGCAGGAGCTTCAGTATCATCTTTCCCGTATTGTAGTCGAGAGCTCCCGTCGGCTCGTCGCACAATAACAGCTTCGGCTTTTTTGCCAGCGCCCTCGCAATCGCGACTCTCTGCTGCTCACCGCCGGAAAGCTGTGCGGGAAAGTTGTTCATTCTCTCCTCCAGCCCGACCTGACGGAGTATTTCCTCCGCAGGTATGTAGTCATAGCAGGTCTGCGCCGCAAGCTCTACATTTTCCTTCGCCGTGAGGTTCTGTATAAGATTATAGAACTGAAAGATAAATCCTATCTGATAACGCCTGTAGGTTATAAGCTCCTTGCGGGAGTACCTCGCGATATCGCTGCCGTCGATAAGCACGCTGCCGGAATCTATCGTATCCATGCCTCCGAGCATATTGAGCAC
>CACZGM010000008.1 GCA_902780695.1 uncultured Ruminococcus sp.
CTCGGAGAGGAAGCAGAGGATGTCTGTGACACCTGCGACGATCTCGACGGTCAGCGGTTCAAGATAGCTGACGGGGTCGTCGGTGTGAACTGTCCGCCGATGCACCCGTTCTGCCGGTGCAAGGTCACCACACCGCAGGAGACGCTTGAAGACATACAGGCTGATATCGACAGGATGCTCGGTGATATGAGTATCGAGGATATCGAGCAGCGGCTTGATATGATGATCGAGGAGAAGGAGGCTCTTCCGGAGAGCGATTCAACGTCGAATTCGGCGGAGGAAAAAGAAGTAAAAGGAATATTTAACAACGAGTCAGATAATCCTCCTCTTGACAAATCCGAAGAAAGTGCTATAATAGACACATATAAAGGCAAAGGTGTTACTGTCTTTCCTGATGCTGAGATTCCGCAGGAAGTTGTTTCAAGAGCTGAGAACGCTACTAAAAAGATCACAAGTGATTTTAAAATTCTTGAAAAAATGTCGGAAGGCATTACTTTCGGAGATGTCGAAGGCGGTGCGTTAGGCATAAATCGCTATACTCCGTCAACAGGAAAAGACACCATCACGTTGCTGAAGAACGGTTTTGCAAATCCTGACACGCTTTTGGAACGACTAAAAAGCGATTTTAAAAATCGTGATAGTTATGATACTGACTATATTGAAAGCCTTGTTGCTCATGAAATGGGGCATAATGCTCACGTTGCATTAGCCTTGAAACGTGCTGGACTCGAATACGGAAAACCGCTGGGTACAATTGAACACGAGCTGTTTAAGACCGAATTCACAAAAATACAACAGGAAATATATGAGGCGGCATTTACGGATGAGAGCTATTCTGAACTTCAAAAAATATGTGTTGAACAGCTCGGATCGATGACCTATTGTAACGCAGATGAGCTTATTGCACAGAGTTTTGGCAATTACTATTACGGAAGTGTCAAATCCTCAGTCGGCGAAAAAATCGTTAAATATTTCAAAAAAGGACTGAAATAATATGCAGTATAATACCAATTTTCCTTGTAAGTATGCAATCGGACAATTTATGGTCTTTCCTGCAGGCTTTTATAATGAAAAAAAGGTGGGAGACGGTTCCGTAGATTTTTTTGACAAGGATAATTTTGTGTGGTTTCGTCCCGGCGTTTCCGAAGAGATGAAACAGCGTGTTATCAATGACCTTAAAGAGTATTACGCCAAAGAGCGTGAAAAAGGATATTATTAAACCGCCCACATCGTGAGCGGTTTTCTTATGCCCGAAAGGAGAAGAAATGGCAGATATATTTCATAATATAGAGCCTTTCAAGCTGACTGTCGGTGTCAAAATCACTAATGCAGAAGAATATGAAAAGCTGGTAGATGATGTAAGACAGAAATATGAGGCTCTGCAAGAATCTATCAAACGACTGAATGATTTTCAGTTGGAATGTAAGATAGGTTAATTTTACATTCGCCTGTAAAAATTCAATAATCTCAGCGTCGGGGCAACAGCTTCGGCGCTGTCTTTATAATCCAAAACGAACGGTCGGAGGAATTCGGCCGGGCAAAACATTTTTGTGAACGTTCCGGGCAAAGAACGGGACGGGCAAGGAGGAACATCATGAACGAAACCAACAGCACAACAGAGACCACAACAACGACCACAGAACAGCAGACCAACACCGAGCAGAAACAGGATCCCACATTTGACGAGGTACTGAAAAACAAGGCGTATCAGTCTGAATTCGACAAACGCATCAATAAAGCTATTGAAACGGCGAAGTCAAAGTGGGACGAAGAGGCAAAGGCGCAGGCAGACGAGGCGGCCAAGCTTGCAAAGATGAAGGCCGACGAAAAGGCGGAATATGAGCGCCAGAAACGCGAACAGGCGCTTGCAGACCGTGAAGCGGCGATCACCAGACGCGAGCTCCACGCCGAGGCTGTGACCCAGCTCACCGACAAGGGGCTCCCCGCGTCGTTGGCGGATATCCTCGACTGCACAAGTGCGGAGAACTGCAAGAAGTCAATGGAAGCTGTCGAAAAAGCTTTCAATGAGGCTGTCGAGAAGAAGGTCAATGAAAAGCTGAAAGGTAATACGCCTAAAACAGGCGCAGGAAATCAGGCCGGGGACTCATTCCTTGAGGGTCTCGGCGCAAAATAACAGGAGGTAAACAATGTCCGGTATTAATTTAGCAGCAAAGTATTCTGACAAGGTCGATGAAGTCATTCGTGCAGGCGCTCTCTCCGGAGCGGGTACAAACAACGATGTTGATTTTATCGGTGTAAAGACCGTAAAGGTCTATTCTATGGAGACCGCTCCTCTGAACGATTATACAGCAAGCGGTTCTAATCGTTACGGTACACCCGCAGAGATCGAGGATAATGTCCAGGAGATGACTCTGACGCAGGCTAAGAGCTTCACGTTCACTATCGACAAGACAAATGCTCTCGATACTCCCGCAGGTGTTCGTGACGCGGGTAAGGCTCTCCGTCGTCAGATCGACGAGAGGATCATTCCCGAGATCGACAGATACCGTTTCGCGGTAATGAGCAACAAGGCAGGTTATAAGACATACACCGCAAATACGGCGGCAAATGCTTATACGACCTTCCTCAGAGCAAACACGGAGATCACAGACAACGAGTTCCCGCTTGAGGGGCGTGTGGCATTCTGTGCGAATCCGTTCATCGAGCTGCTCAAAAAGTCCAGCGAGTACACACGCAACACCGACCTTGCACAGGATCAGATCATCTTCAAGGGTCAGGTCGGTATTTGCGACGGTGTATATATCATCGCTGTTCCTTCGAGCCGCATGCCCGCGGGCGTTACGTTCATCATCACTCATCCGATGTGCGCTCCCGCTCCCGTGAAGATCCAGGATTACAAGATTCACGATGATCCGCCCGGAATCGCAGGCCGTCTCGTTGAAGGTCTCGTATATCATGACTGCTTCATTTTCGACCGCAAGAAGGACGGTGTCGCTGTCAACTACGGCGCTTTCGGCACGCTGAACATCTCAATGACTGCGGAGGAAACAAGCGGAAAGGGCAAGGTTACCGTAACGGGCAACAGCTCCGGCGCAACACTTGTGTACAAGACAGCTGCTTCCGTAACACCGCCTACTCTCGGCACAAGCCTTGCAAGCGGCTGGACGGCTCTCCCTGCTGACGGCGTCGTTTCCGCGACAGCGACACATCAGATCGTTGTAGCGGCAATGGACGCAGACAAGAAGGCTGTTGCAACATCTTCGGCAATTACCGTTGAAGTCGGAGCTTGATCGGAGGTATAAGTCATGGCAGATCACAGACTGTATGCGCAGTTTGCCGCAAGGCTCGGTGAGGATATCCCGGAAGGAAAAGAGAATTTCGTGAACGCTATCCTTGACGAAGCCGAGGACAAAATATGCGATATAACCGGCAGAGCCGCTGTTCCCGCACAGCTCGACAGCCTTGTTGTAAAACTCGCTGTTGTCGCTTACAACAAGTGCGGAGCAGAGGGTGAAAGCTCACGATCGGAAGGCGGTATCTCCCGGGCGTTCGACGATCTGCCGGAGGACGATAAGGCAAGACTTATCAACTATCCGCGGAAGGTAGGTGCTATCCATGCGGCTGATGTCGGTTGACACGGCGGAGTATCCGCTGAAACGTGCAGAGACAGGAAGTTCCGGATATGTCGGTACAAAGAATGTCTTTGCAGATGCGGGGGCAATAACGGGGCAGCTGTCACCTGCTTCCGACCGTTTTTCCGTGGAACTGTACGGCAATAAGGCGATGTCGATGTTTACGCTCATTGTGGGCAATAATGCCGATATAAGGAAGAATGACCGCGTAGTCCTCGCTGACGGGGAATACACGGTCGTTTCTGTCCTCGCGTTCGGCACACACAGGACGGCGATGCTTGAAAAGGCTGGTGCTTATGGCAATAGTTGAGATCAAGGGTCTTAAAGGCGTTGTCGATAAGCTGAACCGTCTCGGAAAAGATATCGACACGATCGCGGATAACAGCCTGCACAAATCAGCTTACGACATTAAGCGCGAGGTCGAGAAGAACATTCGGACCGTGACCGCATCGTATAACGGGCATACTTACAAAGCTGTCGATACGGGTATGCTGCTTCGCAGCATACATGTCGAGAAGCTCGGCAAGTGCCGCTATGCAGTCGGTACAAATGTGAAATATGCACCAATGGTCGAATACGGCACTGGTGCAGCGGGTGATCCTGCGGTACCGCATACTGCACGTCCCAAGTGGGTGTATTATAATCCGGCAATCGGAGCATACCGCACAGCGTATCCACAGCCTCCGCGTCCGTATATGCACCCGGCTTTCGAGACCAAGCGTGCAGTCGTAACGATGAATTTAAGCCGTGCTATCATAAATGCGGGAAAAGAGAGGTGATCTGATATGACAGATATAATTCCGCACGTTGCGGAGCTCCTTGCTCCGACCGGAGCACAGATAGAACTGTCGTGGCAGGACACTTGTGTCACATTCCCGCTGATAGTGCTTTCTGTGCCGTCCAACATGGCGGCTGAGACAAGCGGCGGCGACGAGATACTTACCAATATAACCGTGCAGGTCGATGCTTATACGCTCGACAAGAAAAACACAGTTGATCTCGCAAAATCTATCGACGCGATAATGACACCGGCAGGATTCCGTCGCGGTATATCACAGCCCCTCACAGAAGGAGAGCTTGAACGGTATATGATGCAGTATTCCTGCACAGTCGATTTTACACACCAAAACATTCTGATCTAACAAAAAGGGGGTAATGAAATGCCTGCTGAAACAGACGTTTTTCACACCAAAGGTATTACATTCAAGATAGGCAGTACAGCGATCACAAACCTGTACTCTACGCCTGATATGGGCTCCGATCCGGAGCAGGTCGATGTAACATCCTTCGACGACACGACCAATAAGCACTATATCCCCGGTCTCCAGGACGTTCAGAAGATGAACTTTGACTTCTGGAACAAGGGAAGCAATTTCTCGACCGCTGCGGGGCTTGAACCTGCCAACGGTCAGACCGCAACGTATCTGATAACATATCCTTCCGGCGTTACATACACTATCGTCGGATCGCATCAGACATACGCTCTCGCTGCGGGTATAAACGAAGGCGAAAAGTTCCGTATCTCGATCTCGGTATCGAGCATCACACGCGGGCTTCCGTCGTAAATGAAACGGGCGGGTCATTCCCGCCCGATTTACTTTGAAAGGAAAATACTATGGCTAATCATGTTACATATACTCGTGCAGACGGTACGGATATAAAGCTGAAGCTCACGGCAGAGAGATCAGTTGAGCTTGAAGAAAAGCTGAAATGTTCCATACCCGATGCTACAAAAGACCTCGATAAGCTGGGTACCGCCTGTGAGTTCGTCGCTGCGGCTATTGCCGACGGCAGTTATAAGCAGCGTAAAGAGACAGCGTATGAGATATACGATGAAATGACAGACGAAGGAAAGACGATACAGGATTATCAGTATCTTGTCTTCGATATTCTGGTATCCGCGGGTTTTTTAAACGGCAAGGCGGTTCTGATGCAGAAGAACCTGATCGAGAAAGCACAGGAAAAGACGGAGAAGCTCCTTGCCGAGAGTACGACAGCATTACAGAGCTGATAGAGGACGAGCTCCCCGCGGCGGTACTTGCCGGAGTGTCATATTCTGACTTCTGGGATATGACGGTCGGCGAGATATCCGACGTGCTGAATTACGCGTATGAGACCGAGAAGGCACGGAGAAAAGCACAAGCAACGGATGCAGCTTCGACCGCGTATTATTCCGGCGTGTTCAGCCGGTGTGTGAAGCTCCCGGCGACTATATATGAAGCGTTCCCGGAGCTGTTCGGACATACCGCAGACGGGCAGATATCCGTGGATAATGTCGCGGAGTCAGAGCGTGGTATGGACAGATGGTTCCGGGCATACGGTCAGAGGACGGTGAACTGATGTCAGCAACAGATGAATTAAATATTGTGATATCCGCCGATACCGGCAATGCGGCGCAGAACATAAGCAATACCCAAACGAGCTTAATAAGCTCGGAGAGAGTGCCAAAACAACAGACAGTGATATGTCCGCTCTTGTGCGTGCCATGTCCGAAGTCGCTGCCAATATGGTCTCGGTCTCACAGAATATATCGGTCTCGGCATCGGGCATCGCGGGATTCCATAACGGCTTTGATGCACTTTCCGGGATATTGCAGGATATAAGCACAAAGTTTGACACCCTGAATGTATCAATGCAGAATACATCGTTCGGAGATGCAGCTTCGAGAGTTGCAGAGCTTTCCGCAGCTTCGGAGGCTTCTACGCAGGCTCTCAACGGCATATCTGCCGCGGCTGATGAATTCGGTGTACACATGGGAACGATCTCCGATGCTACGAAGGGCTCGGCGGACGGCATGGACGCTCTTGCGAATGGGCTGAACGGGGCATTGTCATCTATCCGGAATTTCTCCGGAGATATGAACACCGCAGGAGCGGAAGCGCAGGAGACCGCCGCTAAGATCAAAGAACTGTCCGAACAGATAAACAAGATACCAAAAGGCAATAATGTTGCAGATCTGACAAAGTCGTTCAGGACGCTCAAGGGCGTTATCGCCACTCTCGGTATCGGTGCTTTTATCAAGCAGTCCAACGACGCGTACAACGTGCAGATGCAGAATGAGCTGAAACTCACATCTCACATGAAGCACCGTATGAACGCGACAGATGACGAGATACGGTCGATAAAGGAGCTTGCGAGTGAACAACAGAAGCTCGGTGTTATCGGCGACGAGATACAGCTTGCAGGCGCACAGCAGCTTACCACTTACGCGAGACAGTCGAGCACGCTGAGAGCACTGATACCGGCTATGAATAACCTTATAGCGCAGAACGCCGGATATGAAGCAAGCGTCGGTGATGCTACGTCTGCCGCGGATACGCTCGGACGTGCTCTCAACGGGCAGTACACAGCACTTCAGCGACAGGGGGTATATTTCACCAAGGCACAGGAACAAGTGCTGAAATACGGCACTGAAGAGCAGAAAGCGATAGTTCTTGCGGACGCTATAAACAGTAAGGTCGGCAATATGAACCAGCTTCTCGCGCAGACACCGACAGGTCAACTGAAACAACTCCAGAACGATTTCGGCGATTTGCAGGAAGAGATCGGAGCAACGTTTCAGCCGCTTATAAGCTCATTCGTTCCAATCGTTCGCGGAGGAATGGAGATGCTTCGCGAGCCGATAAAGAATGTTTCTGTGGGAATTGCCGTGCTTGGCAGTGCTCTCGCAAGACTTGACAGCCCGGCTGTTCGTGCGATAGCTCTCGCTGCTGCGGGAATAGCGGTCGTGAATAAGCTGAGACTGGCACTCGGAGGCACAACGGCTCTTCTGCTCGTTGCAGGTGTTCTTCTTTCCGGTTTTATCGGCAGTATGCAGGAAGAGCAGGCAAGCATCGGAGATTATGTCAATAACGCATTCAACGGCGCACAGGACGCGATAGGCGGCGCTGAAGAGTCGATGAGCGACTTCAAGGACGAGGTCAACGATACACAGAAAGCTGTCAACAGACTTGCCGGATTCGATACGCTGACAAAGCTGTCGGGAAGCGGCTCCGCGGGATCACTTGTAGCAGGTCTTATTGGCGACGGTGATATTGATAAGATATATGCTATGACCAATGCTGTGGGTGATCTTAACGGAGCGTTTGATTCGATTACAACACCAAGTATTGATGTCGATTTAGATAAAGCGTGGGAGGAGGTTCAGAAGTTTGGTTCTGATTTCTGGAAAATGCTTTTCGGAACGGATGAAGAACAATATATAGCTCTCAATAATCTTACAGGCAGAATAGAAAAGGTTTTTGGTCCCGAGTTTACCGAGTTTTTTAAAGGTGTCGGAAAAGTATTTATGATATAATAAATGGCGATGAGAGCGAGGTATATAAAGGCTGGTATGATCTTAATGAAAGATTGAAGGTGCTGCTTGGAGACTTTTTTACTAAAGAAGTCTCTCCGCGCTATCAAAAACTCGGTCAAAGTCTTTACTATATATCAGATGGAATAGAAAAGACCAAAAACGGTGACAAAGTCGGTGCGAGTGAGAGCTTTACTCTTGCATCGTTAAAAGCGGGTCAGGCTGCTACAGGTCTGACAGCAGAGGAAAAAGCAGCATTAGAGAGAGCCGCGACATATTTTGAAGCAGGCAATTACGCAAATGCTAATATAGCTTACGATAAATCGACGGACAGCATCAGAGACTCGCTCCAATTCATGAATGAAATCCCCGATAAGATAGCGGACGGGCTCCAATTGGACATGGAAGGTAATTTTACATGGCTTGGAGACATGAAAAAAGGATGGGACGACTTTTGGAAGGGAATAGGAAGCGGCATATTTAACGCTCAATACGAGGGGTATGTCGATATGTACAGTAATGTCAAAGTCGAAGAAAAGCAGCCTTCCCGCTACGACGTGCCGCTTTCGCCTACAGGTATTCCGTCTTATGTTCCGAAAGATAACATCACCGTTAATCTGAACGTTGACGGTGAAACACTTGCTACAAAGACCATCGATATACAGAACAACGAAACCGTTGAAAGCAACGGCTATTATGGATAAGGGGGCGATATCATGCCAAACAGGGAAGCTGTAGCTCAGCTGATCAGTGCCGGCGGATCATGGCTGCCCGGTGTTGCCAAATACCATGTGACCCTCGAAGACCTTGACAGCGAGAACTCCAACCGTGATGAGATCGGCGTTTTACATCGCGATATTATCCGCAGCAATGTAATACACGCGCAGGTCACTCACATCGTAGATCAGGCCGAACTTACTGCAATATGCGGAAGTATCAAGGAAGATGCAACCGTTCAGATGACCCTGTTCTGCCCGGGGCGCGATGTGAGCGAGCCGTATGTTGAGGCTACTTTCTATGTGAGTAAAGCCGATTACGACCTGATACGCTATAAAGACCCGGGGACAGGCAATGTCGCTGATTGGTGGCAGCTCAATTACACACTCGTGGAGGTATGATATGATACAGGGGACGGTCACACTGGCAGCGGGTACTGTGATAGAGGTAACCGATGCAAGCATTGTCCGCGGTTCGGTGAGCATATCAATGTCAACGTGCAGGGATTCGTCGTTCACATTCGGCACGTTCAACTATGCAGTGCTCAAAATCGGTATAATTGACGACGAGGCACTGCTGCACGATTTTGCCGGAGCTGAAATTACGCTCCAAAAAGTCGACGGAGAGGGAGCTTCGGCAACAACGACAAACCTTGGTACATACTACGTTGACGGTACAAAGACCAAGCGCAGAAAAACAGCAGTCATGCTTACAGCATACGACAAGACCTCGGCGTTCGATACAGAGATATCGGATACGGTCAAGGGCAGCACTCATACACCATATACAGCAATAAGTGCCGCTTGCAACGCTATAGGTGTCACGCTCGTTCCTGTCAATCCGCAGGATTTCCCTAACAGCAGTGCATCTTTCAAACCGTCGAGCCGCTCAATACAGACATATCGCGATCTCGTGATGTGGGCAGTACAGCTTATGTGTGCTAACGCAGTAATAAATCGTATCGGACGGCTCGAAATACGTTCAGCAAGATTTGTTTCCGGATCGCCGGCCGATTATATAAGCGACGGTACCGACAGAATGGACATAGAATTTGCCGACACAAGGGTATTTATTAAATATCTGTCGGCATATTCGGCGGGCGCACTTAAAACGTATTCCTCAAACATATCCCCTTCCGAGGCGCAGACACGGGCAGGTATGCTCACATTGCCGTATAATCCGCTTCTGGAAGGTAAGACAGAGGAAGAGTGCGATACGATATATACCGCGATACTGGAGCATCTCAATCAGACAAGCCCGGGTACAATATTCACACAGCGTCGTATTGTTGCAAGGATGTTCGACAATCCTGGGATAAAGCTCGGCGATAAAGTACGTTTCGGAGGCGGAAAAATGGACGTCGGATACAGTAATGTAATTGCCGTGCCAACGTCAATTGTCTGGAAGTATCGCGGTGTAACGACGGTCACCTGTGCTGCTCCTGCCGCGGTAAGTGAGGAGGTGAGCTATAATGCCAATACCTAACAGAAACGTACGAGCGCAGAGTGATAAGCGTATGGACGGATTGAACGGCGGAGGCACGCCTGCCAATCTTCCGAAAATAATAGCATCACCGACAAGGCCGACGGTCGTTATTGACGGTGACTGCTTGGCAATGGTAAGCGGAACAACACTTACGGCGCTGAAAAGGCTTACAAGCGGGGAGTGGACAGATGTGCCGTTTGACTACGGCACTAATCCCGGAACATTGCATACAGAGGGGACGTATTACGGCTGGTTCAACAATGGCGTGCTTGTGGCGATATATGTATATGAGAACAATACAATAAAGCAGGTGGCGCCCGGTGCGAATTCATTTTATATAGACGAAGTGCCGACAGATGAGGCATCGGTGGGGGACTATTGGCTGAACATTGACAACTTGCAGAGTTGCAACTTGTATCAGGTGCAGCGGCTTGAACAGGGAGAAACAACGCCGGGATGGACAACGCTTTATAACGTTGCCGTACCGGTAGTATATGTACAGGCTACCGAGCCGAGCGGAGCTGGAGTAAAGCCAAATGCGTGGTGGATACAGGCAGGCGGTCAAAGTTTTTACGACAAAACCATTGTATCAGTCAAACAGTATGAGGCTAACTACGGCTGGGTAACAAGATGCACACCGGGAGGCAGCGGAAGCGGCGATCTGACAATCAACATTGACTATGCGATAGTCGTTGACAAAGGAAACGTAATATGAGCGACATTATAAACATACGCAGGCGGGGAACGGTGAACTTCCGCACAGATTGTTTTGCATCGGGATATGATGTTGATTACTTTGTGCGAAGCAATCACGGCTACTACCCACTTATAACCGACGTTTCAGACGGGCAAAATACCTATGACGTAGGATATAACCCGTATGCAGAAATAGTACAAGTTGAGCCTTATAACCCGTTTGTGTGTGATGAATTGTTTCTTGACTGGCACGGCTGGCAAAATGAGATACAATCGATATCAGACGTGCCTTATCAGGACTTTGAATTTACTGTGCCAATAATCGCTATCCCTAATTCGGCATTAAGTAGCAGCGCAGATAAAGATCATATAATACTTGCAAACGATGAATATTATCTGATAGATAGCTTAAACATTGACCCGCAGACAATGACATCACACATAACTGGAACGAAGCGCGAGAACGGGCAGGATATCCCATATAACGGAGCGTTCGAGCAATTGGTATCGTTTGACCCGCCGATAAGAAATTTCAGACTGGCATTCGCTCCGAGACGACCATACGGCGAACTAACAGTATATCGATTTTGCAATGTTATTCAACTGCAAAATATATTTTCTGGGACGAGCGCGGAATACAGTATATGGGACGTTATAGGAAGTTATGGATCTGGGGCGTTTGTACTTACGGGAGACCGCACCGCCGACGATCATCATATTCAGCCGTTCCGATATTTCGCACTTGACGAATACGATATGTTGGAAGAACTTTATGCAGACGCGCAGACAGACGGATTTCTCAACTATGTTATTCCGTTTGCGAACTCCGATGAATACTTCGCTGCCCGTTGCTCGTATTATAGATGGAAAACCGCAGACATACAGACCATTACCGACTGGCTGAATAACAGATAAAGGGGGGCGCGAAAAATGGACGAGAACGACGTACAGGTGCGGGAACGGCTTACAGCAGTCGAAAGCTCGGTCAAGTCGCTGCACAAAAGAGTTGACAAGCAGGAGGATCTGCTTGAGAATATCCGCTCCATGGTTGTAGAAATGAAGAACATGAGAGAGGATATAAACCGCCTTGACGGGAAGGTCACAGACATCGAGAACAAGCCGCGAAAGTGGTGGGATGCACTGGTAGGAGCCGTTATCGGAGCCGTCGGAGGCGGCGCGGTAACGTTTATTTTTACAAAGCTGATAGGAGGGTAAAACCATGGCTGCATTAACTAAGTACGATTACAGCACGGATTATGCGGAATTCTGCATTTCCGGGGCAGCAGAGCTTCCGAAGCTGCCGAACACATCACGGGGAGGGGCGGAAGAGCTTGCCGGGTATGACAAGATAAAGGCAGGCATAGCGTACACAACGGACGGCAATTTCGATGTGTACACGCTCGACACTGCCACGGACGAATGGAACAAGATCGGAGGAGAATGATATGGATATTTTGTCTTTTGAGCTCGGTAAGAAGTTGGGCGGAGATTCACCCGGCCCTGGTCCTGGTCCTGGTCCCAGCGGAAAAGATGTACTTGTTTCAGGTTTGAGATTTTCAAACATTGAACCTATTACAGATGTTTTAACAGGAGGAGAAAAATATGAGCCACAGTCTTAACGAAAAAATTATACCTGTTGTCATCACACCTGTTGACACAGAAACAGTAGCAGAAGCCTTTATAAGGCAGGTAATAACAGCAGCCACCGAAAACAGCAAACTTACTGCGCAGGGTACGACACTCTATTATGATGAAAATACGGGTATTACATTCACGGCTTCGAGCGCAACCGCTGTTGTAGCACGAGCATTTTCGTTCGGCGTAAATAGCGATGCTTTATACACATATAACAGTCTTAGCGAGGGTGCAACAAGATATGTACATTTACACGAAAGTACAAATGAAACTGTTCTTTATTTTAGACTAACATCTGACGGTAGTGTTCAGCAAGCATATACTGCTATTTTTGCAGAAGCAGACGGAGATACCACGGTGTTTTCAAGTACTTTCAATGGTGGTCTTTATGCAAACAATTCTAACACCAGTACAGCTGTAAGAATGAACGGTGGTGGTTTCTACACGGACGCGCATTTAGCTTCTATAAATAAATTGGCTGATGTGTGGCACGGAAAAGTGTTCGATGAATTATTCTTTGCACAGTCTGTTCCGCAGAACAATATACCTAGCTACCTTGTAGCCTTTTCTACGGACGTATATGCTGTCAAATGCGGTGTTACACCATCAGTGACATACACAAGCTTTTGGTTTGCGTTCCCTGTTTCTGATGAAACGACCTGAGTTCAGCAAAATCGTTCTCGGCTCTGCCGTCTTGATTTGGGCGGCAGGAGCCGTTTTCGGCGCGTATATTGTTAATGAGGAGCGCGAACAGCTTCGGGAACTGCTGGCTTACATAGGCGCTCCGACAGCGACGGCTTTTGGCTTCTATGCATGGAAGTCGAAGGCCGAGAATATATTGAAGATCGCCAAAAGCAGGAAACTTGACGAGAAAACGAAAAAGCACGTCATAGACGGCGTTACCAAGGGATTAAAAGACAGTCTTTATGATACGTCGGGGAATATGGAGGACGGTAATGGAATTGGCTGACATCATTGCTCTGTCGATAGGCGGTATAATCGCAGTCGGCATAATAATTTATCTCGTATGCAACGAGCAGAAGAAAATTTCAAACTGGCTGATCTGGGCTGTCTCCGAGGCTGAAAAGATTCTCGGAAGCGGCACCGGACAGCTGAAACTGCATACCGTGTATGCGTGGTTTACGGAAAAATTCCCCTTTATTGCTGTAATACTGCCTTTTGCGGTGTTCTCAGCATGGGTAGATACCGCACTTGTCACGCTGCGCAAATGGCTTGAATATGACTGCCCTATCGGAGACCACATAACAAAAAAGGACGGTGACCGGTAATGAGCATATACACAAATGAGGGACTTGTACGGCACGCAAAACGTGCATTGCAGCTAAAGACACGATATATGTGGGGCGGTATCCTGCGTGAGATTACTCCCGCGTATATTGACCTGCTCCGGTCGATGTACGGCACGAGAAACGGTACCGGGTATTCTGATGCGCGGTATAAGACGCTGCAAGCTGACGCGAATAAAGGCGTTTACGGCTGCGACTGTGTGGGGCTGATAAAGTCATACTACTGGAGCGGAAATCCAGACGGTGGTGTAGGTTCTCCGAAGTACAGCAGTAATTCCGATGTGAACGCAGGCGGAATGTATTCACTTGCATCCGAAAAAGGCAAGATCGACACACTGCCGGAAATTCCGGGTGTTATCCTTATCAGCCGGACAAGCGGCAATCATGTGGGGATATATCTCGGATGCGGCGAAACGATCGAGTGTACCCTCGGGCAGAGAGGGGACGGAGTTGTAAAGCGTAATCTCGACAGTCTGTGGACGGATTGGTTCAAGTGTTCGTTCATTGACTACAAACAGCCCGCGCCTACGACAGCACTCAAAACTGTAAAGCTGGCATTTAATGCCAAAATACGCAGCGCTCCTCGTTATGACTCTGAGTCTCTCGGTGTGCTGACCGCCGGAACGCGGTGCATTATCTGCGTGAACTCAAAGAAGACAGACCCTGCGAGCAGGTATGAGTATGTCAAGCTGTATGGGCATGAAGGATGGATCGTGACCAGTGCTGTGCCAATGAAATAAAAAAAGCAGGGGAGACCCTGCTTTTTTTTATTTATGCATATAACTTAAAACAAACATGAATCCAACCATAATTATTGAAAAGTTTGTCTGATGCACATATTGGTGACCCGTACGGGAATTGAAAATCACCCCGCGCTTTTTCCAACTTTTATCAAATTCCCGCAAATGCTTATATAAAGCCAGTTTACAACAATTTACAAAAAGCTGTTTATGCTAACTTTTATCACCTTTTTGTAAAAATAAAGAACAAACAAAGAACAAGAATTTTGAATTTTCGTGTGGCATATCTCTATAAAATAAATACTTTTTACGGAGGTACCACCATGAAATCTATTATTGAAAAGCTCTACTACGGAGAGATCAGTCCGTGCTCACTGCCAACACCTACAACGGAGCGATACTTCAAAGCCAAAAATGAAGTAGAGAAATATGGAGCAGAGATACTCGACAAGTATCCCGACTGTAAGGAGCTTCTCGAACAGTATGCAGACGCGATACATATCACTGCTGCTTGCGAAGGATTACAGGATTTTGAAAGAGGCTTCCGGCTTGGAGTGGCTTTCATGCTTGATGCATTCAAAGACTAAAGTCATAAACTGCCTGTCCTTTTATTAGGACAGGCTTTTTCTATGCGTTCGTATCTTTTAACTGTCTTAGTTATAATTTTATCAAAGTAAATCTTCATCATCGTATTCAGACTTAATCGGATCGAATTTATGTAGCGTTATTTTTATGTTATTATTATTGTTTTGTTTTTTTATACTTTTAGCAAAATCAAAAACATTTTCATTCGTCATCTGAGGTTTCACCAAATCATAAATTGTATTGCCAGCTTCTGTTAATACATACACTTTATATGAGAATGTTTGAACAGATTCAACTAATGGCTCTGCTAATAGTATAAAATCCGATGTTGTCACCATCGCAATAGGCCCCTTTTCAATTGTAAAGGTGCGTCCACTATCTTTGGAAGATATTAGACCGCTATCAGCTAATGTTAGTATGTCAGTATATGTGATGTTATGTTTTTCGAATAATTCATCGTCATTTATTATGCAGCCCTTTAAATTAATTGGATATGTTTTTGTAAATAATTCAGCTTCTTTTGGTGATAAATCTCGAAGTACCCTTAATGTTCTAAATGAATATGATCCAGGCTGCTTAATCTCTCTTGCCAATATTTTAGCCCAGATATATTGAAGTTCCTTGTCTCCAATATAGCCAACGGAATCGATAAATCTATCAAACCAATCCATATCTATGGCTTCGTCCGAAACAGGATCGTCATTATCCAAAAGTTCACATGTTTGTTCTATTATTGATTCTATATTTTCTTGCTTTCGTATTTCTTGAGATGCCAATCGATAATTTGCTCTTGCTGTTAAAGAATTATCAATGGATACATTACCATCTGAGCTATTATACACAATTGGTACATCTTCATTTTGTCTAACTGCATCAGAGATAACAGTTATTCTGTAAGCCTCAGCGTCTGCCTCAGTCGTTATTCTTTTGGCATTAGCTGCTCCTATTCTTTTTATATTTGATGGTTCATATAATTTGCCTATTGCACAACTTAGTGAATCAAAAAGCTTATTTATTCCAGCTCTGTTTTTTTCTAAAAATTCTAATGCTTTTTTTAAGAAGTCCATACTGTACCTCCAGTCAGTTTATTTCTGTTATATTTGAATATCTTACCGCTTCGTCTATTTTGTACATGAGCATACTCGCATACATTAGCCGGCGCAATGCCTCTTCGGCACTCATTGATGATTTCTCGTCATTTGAATGAGCTTTAGGGTTTCTTAATGCAGACATTGCGCCCGACATCATCATCATAAATCCCATTTGAATATTTTTTCCTGTTTCTGTATGCGTATCACATATTTTGACAATTGGCTTATCACAAGAAAAAACTGTTGTCATTGCTTTTGCGCCATCTGGGATACTCAATTCATTAGGATTACATACTTTAAATAATTTTTTAACACGGTCATTTATTTCTATAAAAGCATCTTCTGATGCATTAGCGTAGTGACCGTCTAAATACAGTGCTTTTGAAGATTTAATAATTCTTGGATGTATATCTTTCCATATATTTAATGATGATTCATCAAGGCAATAAATAATAGTTTTAAGTAATTCAAGTATCTGACCATAAACTACAGGATTGATTGTGCTGTTGTTATTAAACAATGAATTAAACAATGTTTTCAATCTATTTGAATAATAAGGGAGTTCATTTTCAATATAATTTGAAATTTCAAATATTGTATTTTTAATATTTGATATGTATCTATAATCATATGGAACAATGTTCCAATTAAAGTTATTGCAAATATTTGAAAAATTGTTTAAAAAATTATTAATATTAAATCTCTGTATCATATTAAACATCTTATACTCTGTATTGACCACTACTTTCTCGGTCCCATAAACTTATCACCATTAAAGTGAATCATGTGATCAGGCATTTCAGCTATCCAAACTTCTGTTTCCCATGCAAGTTCTTGTGAATGCTTCTTGAAAGTTGCAAAATCTAAAAACGCAGTTACATATATCTTACCTGCCGTGACATTTTTAGTCATATCTTCAATTTCCTTGATTCTTTTAGGGCTCATGGGTCCAACAGATTTTACCGCTTCAATAAAATATATCCAGTTGTTCTCTGCCTGATATAAAACAACATCTGGCATTTTGTCGTGAAGCGTGATACTAAAGCCTAACTTATCCAACTTTTCAACATTCTTTACCAAATCCTTTTTAGCTGTATCTCCGACATATAGGCATTCAGAATTTGGTGCAAATCTTGGTGCAAATTCTTCAATTATCGCTTTTTGAAGTTCATTATGTTCACCTGTAGAAAAAGTAAAATCTTCACCGTTGATCTTAACTGGCATTTTTAACACTTTCTTCTTAGAGGAGTATAATTTTATTAAGCTGTCATGCTTGTCTGTAAATTCCTTTTTGGCTTTAAGCCAGCCCCTTTTATTATAATATTTTACAAGTGAGAGCATTTCTTCAGTAAGTCTATAACTGTAATTAGGGCTGTTTGTCGGCAATCCATTATCTTCTATAAATGCAGCGTTTCTAAAATGGTGCATAGCCTCTTTTCTGAATGTTTCTCTGCTGTTTTCAGCGTATATCGAACCATAGTTTTCCTTTATATACTGTAAAATATCATGTATTCTGTTCCACTCATTGGTTGCTTTAGACCATGTATCTTCTTCTTTAATTGAAAGGCAACATATATCAGACTGTTGTTTTCTTGGTACATTCAGATCGGTAAGTAATGCTCTTGCTTCTTCTATTTTGCTCATAAATAACTCCTTAATATTTTGTCACATGAAGTTTCGGACATATCTCTTGCTGCAATAAGTTCTTTGCCCATTGATTCGATAACACTCATTGGAGGTATTGGCATTGAATTGACCTCGGTAGAATTAACCTGCGTCGAACCATTCAGTATTCTGTAATAGCTGTCGTACAATGTTGAATTAAAAATAACATATAAACCATATACCACACATTCCGATAATTCCTTTAATCCGTCAATAAAGTTTATCTTATTTTGTGTGCTGATAACTTCATAAGATGAGTACTTTCGGGCAAGATAGACACCACATTGCAATCTTCGGTGTTCTTCTTTTGCTGTAAATCTTTTTACAAACAAATAATTTGTATTCTTTTGTAGTAATCCTGACTGATTTGTAACAATATATTCATTATCTTTTCCTATAGGGAAAACCACTTTTCCGGATTGTATATGCTGCGAATAAAAAAGCGGTACTGCGTCATCTTCTTCATCATTTCGCAAGGCATCGCGATTCCTGAAATCTACAGTTAATCCTGTTTTCATTTTTAATCCTAAGCTTGGAAGTGTGTTTTTCCAGTGGTTCAATTTCTTTATTGTATTGATCTCGTCCTCATTGGTTACAAGATAGACATACATATCTTTGCCTGATACAACTACATCATAGGGTGCGGCAAACTGGACAATATCAGAAAAATCACTGTTATCATTTGTTGTGGTAATTACGATTTCTTTTGGCTTAGCTGATGTTTTCTTAATTTTTATTATTATCGTTTCCTGCAAAACACTCTCATTATCAAAAACTTTATCGCGGCTTACGAATAGGTGAATATTCTCAAGCGCACCTTCGTTTAAAAACTTTTGTCTGAAGTGTTTAAAGTAGGCTCCGGATGTCCATGATCTGGGAATGATGTAAACCCCATAGCATATATCCGGCATAGCCAGCGCTTCAGAAGCGTCTTTGGCTATTTTTTTGTATGGGGGATTTCCGATAATCATATCATACTTTTGTGGATTAGGGTTAGCATCAAGCATAAGGTTATAATCAGAAGCTTGACTTATAATATAATTATCGTTTTTAATCTGATAACTAAAGTCAATATCAATATGTGATTTAACATAGCTTAAATTCTTTTCAAGTAATTCTATAATGTTACTATCATTCTCATAGCAAACTAAAAGGATAGACTTAATATTGTGTTCAATAAGCCGTTCTATAAGGGCAACAGAAAGAATACCTGAGCCGGTACCCGGATCAAGAATGGAGATTCTTTCTTTATCTGTAGGTATTGAAAACAAGCTTGCCATAAAAACAGCAGTTTCTTTACTTGTAAAAAACTGTCCATAGCCTTTTCTTATTGTCTTTGGCATTTTCTCGATATATTCAGCTGTACTATCAATGACTTTTCCAACCAAATCCATGTTATCACTCCATATACCCTATCTTGTGCTTAACTTAACAAAAACCCACTATATTTTACCACTTTATTATCCTTTTGTCAAACGCTCTCTCAAATTTATGCGTTCTACAGGTAATTAACAATTACGTTTTGAGTTAAAACAAGTTAATGTTATTTACGGCAATATAAACAAATGCGGTGTATTGAAGCGCCAAGTGATTGTGATTTACGACAATTTCCTCTAAAAAATAACCAAAAATCAAAAATGCCGCAAAAAATGCCTTAAAAAAACGCCATTTTTTGTCCCTATATATGAGAGGACTATTTTTTGAGTTGTAAATATGCACAACGCAAGCGCCGACGTTTTGTACATATTTACGAAGATGATAAAATACATCATTTCGGAAAAAGTTTCTCTCGAAATTAGAGAAAGTCCGGAAAGGTAATGTACAATTTTGCCAACCGAAGATATGCCAAATCATTTTCTTTTGACGTATTTTTAGAAATTGCCAAAAGGGATCTACAGAAAACGTTTACAAAACCCCTATATTATTGGAAGGAAAAATAAAAACATTCCTTTCCGGACAAGAAAAACAATGAAATGTCAAGGAGGAGAAACACATGACAAGAAGAGAGAAGAATGTGATCATCACAAAGATCAACGAGTGGCTGGAGCGCGAGCTTGTCGCCGAGGACGAGAGCGTAGAGCAGGAAGCACCGACACCAACGCAGCCGCCGGAAATGCTCACGCTCAAAGAGTGTGCCGAAACAGTCAAGGGGCTGTCAGAGCACACTGTCCGTCAGCTCGTATTGCAGGGCAAACTGCCGTACATCAGAACCGGAGCCGGGAAGAACGGCAAGATACTGGTGAACAAGGCAGCACTGCTCAGCTTTGTTGGAGGTGCTGCATAATGGATTCAGAAATACCGATCTGGCTCAACGAGAAAGGTGTCGTCAACGAAGTCGTGTTCTGCAATATGTTCGTAGAGCAAATGCCCTTGAAGTACATCAAGGGCAGGTTCTACGGGCTTGACGGGCTCATTTCCGACGACATCATCAGTCGTGACATCTGCATCATGCTTACTGAGTATGTCAGCACAAACATCTCACGTAAAGTGAATTCGCTGTTGGAAGCACTAAAGCTGAAATGCTTAAGTGAACCGCTGGAGCCAAACCCGAACGAGATACACCTGCAAAACGGCTTTATCAACATCGACGGGCAGTTTACTCCCGAAAAGCGTTTCTGTATCAGTCGTATGAACGTTACTTATGACCCGCTGACTAATGCGCCGCCGTCCCCTTCACGGTTCATACAATTTCTGAAAGAGCTGTTATACCCGGAGGATATACCGACATTACAGGAATTTCTCGGCTACTGTCTGATACCGTCCACCAAAGGTCAGGCTATGATGTTCCTTATCGGAAACGGCGAGGAAGGCAAAAGTCGCATTGGTAAGATCATGAGCGCGATATGGGGCAGCTCAATGCTTGAAGGCAAGTTCCAGCGTATAGAAACCGACAGGTTCTTCCGGTATAACCTTATGGACAAGCTCGTTATGGTTGATGATGATATGCAGCTGAACGCACTGTCGAGCACAGGGTACATAAAAAGTCTTGCGACTGCCGAGATCCCGATAGACATAGAAGCCAAAGGGCGTCAGTCAGAACAGGCGCACGTTTACACAAGGATCCTCGGTTTCGGCAACGGCTCCCCGAAAGCACTCTATGACAAGTCAGAGGGATTTGCACGCCGCCTGCTTATCCTCTCTGTGCGTCCCAAGCCGCCGGACAGAGTGAACGACCCTTATCTTGCGGACAAGCTTCTCTGCGAAAAGAACGAAATTTTCCGCTGGCTTCTCGAAGGGTTACAGCGTTTGGTGATGAACCGGTTTAAGTTTACAGTCTCCGAGCGCACCAAAAAGAATGTGTCGGACGCAGTGTCGGATAGCTGTAACATCATAGATTTTTTGCAGGACGATCAGATCGGGTTACTGCTTCTGGTGCCGCCGAAACGGAATGACTGAAATGAAGCGCGATTCTTTTATCGGCTGGCTCAAAAACAATGAAAGCCGTTTCAACATCAAATACGACTTCCACATAACCAATAAAGACGGCGGACGCGTCCGGGGATTCAAAGGAATAAAAACAAAATATATAGCTTATGTCGAATAAAGGCGTGCACGCGTGCAGGCACGACCTATGCACGTCCACAAACAGCATAGTGAAGCGATTCGCACGCCTGCACGCGAAAACAAAGGCAGCGTGCTTACGGCGTGCTAGGACGTGCAGATGAACGGAGAGAGTTTTGGATCCATTAAGCATATTTGCATAAGCACTTATATTCTCCTGCAAGGGGTCAGGCACTTTTAAAACACAATCTCTGAGATATTCTTCAGGGGATCACGATTTTTTGAAAAAAGGAGCTGAACACACTCTCTTCGCAGAGAACTATACCTGCGGGATAGTTGTAACCCACTAGGACTATTTGCAAGCAAATAGTCCCAGCGGGGCAGCGGTTCCTCTGCACCCCTCAAAAAAAGCGGCATACGCCGCGAAAAACAAAACGGGCAGAGCCCGAAGAAAAGCAATGAAAGGAGACGAAATAAACATGAGTTTTGCAATTATCAGAAATCAAAATCACAAGGTCGGAGCTGTCGGACTTGTCGAACGGCATAACGAACGCCGCAATAAAAATTACAGCAACCCCGACATAAAGCGCGAACATTCGTGTGAGAATTATCACATCAAGTCCCCGCAGGGCAGTTATTGGGAGACCTTCAACAAAATACGCGACCGTCATCAGCTCAAAGGCAATCTCCGGTTAAAGGGAGAGAAGCAAAGCACGGTTCTTTGTGAGTTCATTATCACATCGGACAAGTCGTTTTTTGACCGGCTCGGAGCCGAACGGACAAAACGCTTTTTCGAGGACGCATACCAGTTTGTTACAGCTAAAGTCGGCGGCGAACAGTTTGTGGTGGCAGCAGTCGTTCACATGGACGAAGCTACCCCGCACATGCACATCACGTTTATCCCGACGGTGTTGGGCAAAGACAGAAAAGGTCAGCCGTGCCGCAGGATAAACTGTTCGGAGTTCTGGAAAGGTCGTGACAGCTATGCGCGCTTGCAGGACGAGTGGTACGACTGGATCGCGCACACCTGTAATTACGACCTTGAGCGCGGTATCAAAGGCAGCGCCGCCGAGCATTTGTCTGTTGCCGAATATAAACTCAAAAAGACGCAGGAGCAGTTAGAGCAGACCGAACGTCAGTCGCAGGAGATCGGGAGCATAGAAAGCATTTCTGCCAAAAATCTTCCGCTGAATACAGTCGCATTGAAGCGTACCGACTACGACAAGCTGAAAGCTTCTGCCGAAGCCTACATCACGACCCGTGATAATGCCGACAAGACCGCAGCAGAAAATGCAGAGCTGCATAAACAGGTGGACAAGCTGCACGAAGAAAAGGAAGCTCTCCGGCACGAACGTGACGTCCTCACAGATCAGCTTTATAATGTCAATCAGAGCTTTGAGCGCTTTTATGATGAAGTCGGGGATAATCAGGTCTTGTACGAACGCAACAAACAGCTTACTCGTGAAAACGAAACTATCGGTAATCAGGTACACGAGTTGACGGACGAGATAAAGGCTTTAAAAGAGCAATATTCTAAGATGTCCGAGAACAACGAAAATCTTACCAAGACAGTTGAAGAAAAGACTGCCGAGGTCGTCCGTTTGACGGGTGAGCTGACCGCCCTGCAAAAGATACATAAAGAATTGCAGGATAAGTGGGATAAGGTGATGAAGTTCATACAGGAGCACAGTCTGAAAGAAAAATGGGATAAGTACATAGCAGAACCAATAAAGAAAGCGCTGTCGTTATAAATATAATAGACAGCGCTATATAACAATGAAATGAAAATGGCATATCTTTAGATAAACCGCTTGACTTTAAATCGATAAAGTGGTATAATTAAAGCCATAGAGATATGCCATGATGTAGCAGGAGGATACTATTATGGCAACAATTCAGAAAAGAAGTAACAGCTACTTAATAAGAGTAAGCTGCGGATACGACAGTCACGGTAAGCAGGTCATTCAGTCAATGACATGGAAGCCCGAACCCGATATGACACCCAGACAGGTGGAAAAAGAGCTTAACCGTCAGGCGGTCATGTTTGAAGAAAAATGTCTCAAGGGGTATCAAGGCAAGGCTATAAAGTTCGAGGAGTTTGCAGAGCAGTGGTTCGAAGAATATGCAAAGCCTAACCTGCGTAATACTACATACGAACGTTTGTTACAGCTTCGTGGAAGAGTTTATGCAGCTATCGGTCACTTACGAATGGATAAGATAACACCCAGACAGATACAGGCGTTTGTTAACACGCTCTCAAAAGACGGTGCGAACGAACGTACAGGTAAGCCGCTTGCGCCAAAGACTATACGACACAATCTGAGTTTGATCTCTGACGTGTTCACCTATGCAGTCAAGGTCGGTGTTGCACCCGAAAATCCCTGTCCCAAGGTCACACTTCCCAAGGATAAACCCAAAGAGAAGAAAATCTACACTCGTGAGGAAGTCGAACGCTTTCTCAACCTTCTGAACGAAGAGCCGCTTAAATACAGAGTTTTCTTTAATCTTTTGATCTACAGCGGTTTTCGCAGAGGTGAGATGCTTGGACTGGAGTGGAAGGATGTCGATTTTGAGAACAGTATCATAAGTGTTAGGCGGACATCCAACTATACCGGGAAAAAGGGGATCTATACTGATACGACCAAGACTCGTAAGTCCCAGCGCACCTTGAAGTTTCCGAAAGAGATAATGGATATGCTCAGGGACTTCAAAGAAGAGCAGGATGCCGAGGCGTTACGTCTGGGTGATAAGTGGCACGAAACTGACAGGCTCTTTGTGAAGTGGGACGGTCGACCCATGCACAACAATACACCATATTTCTGGCTCGGGGAATTCTGTGAAAAACACGATCTTCCGTTTTATGGATTACATTCATATCGTCATTTGTTCGCATCGCTTCTTGTCAATCAGGGTGTAGATATCGTGACGGTGTCGGGAGCATTAGGACACTCTAATGTTTCAACAACGAGCAATGTGTATTGCCATATGCTTCAGGAAGCGCGCGCAAAGGTCTCTGAAGCTGTATCGAACGCACTGGATTTCAACAGAAATAAAGATACGAAAAACAGTGCTTGACAGGCTTTCCCGAAAATAAAGAACAGACAAAGAACAAAACGGCTTTAGGCGAAAAATAAAAAGCTCACAAATGGCTTCATTAAGCCATTTGTGAGCACCTCGATTGGTGACCCGTACGGGAATTGAAGTAAGGCACAGTTGTTTTGCAAAATTTTGTAAAGTCTCGCAAACCGCGGTATAAAGCCAACTAACGGCTATCGGCTTTAAATCTTTTGGAGCAAAATATAGCCTTTTTTAGTAAAAATAATGACCATTTAATGACCAAGAATAAGGCATTTCCTGTTGAGCGACAAACTAATCAAAATCTACTGAATAATACAGGAGAATACCACAATGACTAACATAATCCAAAAGCTCTACTACGGAGAGATCATTCCGTGCGAGAAACCGGCACCGAACACAGAAAAGTATATAAAGACCAGAGAGACTATTTGTTCCACCGAGAATAAGCTGCTTGAACAGTTTCCGACTTGTAAGGAACTGCTCGACATCTACACAGACGCTCTCCACATTGAGTCCCAGCTTGAATGCGAAGCGGACTTCGAGCGGGGGTTCCGGCTCGGGGCAGCAATAATGCTTGCCATAACCGAAACCGAATAAACACTATCCGCTGTCCGCCGGGGCAGCGGATTTTCTGTCGAACCCCCTTGCAATCTAAGCCCGAATATGCTATAATACCATTGAAGCCGTGGCGCTGTGGCGCAGGTAAAGCAAGGTGTATATCGCTCTCGGAGCAGCATACAGAACTCGCAAAGAAATTGCGGGCGAGGAGCTGTGAAAGGGGGCGATCAAGATGGGATTTCTTAATGTATTGTCCGAGCTTCTTGGCGAGGCGATACATATGGTGCTCATCAATGCTTCGTTTATCGGAGCTTACGTGAGTTTCTTTTGTGAGTGGGTCAGAACCCGCCGCAATAAAAAGAAATAACCACCGTGCTTTCGACCCAGCGGTGGTTATTCTTAACAAATAATCTACTGCTCCGAGAGCAAACGTCTTGCTCTGTTGCTAAAGCTATTATACCACAGTTTCCCGCCGTTGTCAAGCGTTTTGTCTGACAGCGGCGCTTATTTTTTGCAAAGTACTTTACAACCGCACCCAAATGTGCTATAATATAGAAGATAAAGCACAATATATGTGAAAATTGTGTGAAATTTTACGGAGAGGGCTTGACAAAGATGTTCGTTCGTGATATGCTCGCAACGCAACGGCTGATTGCGTCCTTTGGTCATACCCGAAATTCAATACAGGATATAACGTTCGTGACCATGGTATAACTATGGTTACGGGCGTTTTTGCGTTATAAACTATCCCGCACCCACGGGAAATAATGAAATGAAAGGATAACAGAGGACTGTCCGTAACGTCATCTGCGGCAGACATCACGACATGGGCAGAGCTTCAGGCAGCTCTCTCTGCGGGCGGCACCGTCACGCTCACGCAGGACATAACAGCCGCACCGGACGATACCGGTCTGGTGATCCCGGCGGGTATGTCCGTCACCCTTGACCTTGCGGGCCGTATGATACACAGAGGTCTGTCATCGGCGCAGGCAGACGGATATGTTATCAGAAATGAAGGGACCCTTACAATAAAGGATTCCGGTGTAGTTTCCGGCGGTAGTATATCCGGCGGTTATAACACCGGCAGCGGCGGCGGTATACATAACGCCGGTACTCTCGTGTTTGAAGGCGGCAGTATTGTGCGCAATAAAGCGGCTTCCGGCGGCGGTATATATAACAGCGGATCACTTACGCTCAGCGGCGGCATGATAAACGGAAACAGTGCTGATGACAACGGCGGCGGTGTGTATTTACAGGGCGGCGGTTTCATCATCAAGAACGGTTCCCGTATAGCTCTCCATGGCAATACGGCAAATGGAACGGAGAACAACGTTTATCTCCCCTCCGGCAAGACTATCACAGTCACCGATGTACCCGCAACCGACTCGATGATAGGCGTTACCACAGAGGTTGCGCCCACCGCGGGCAGACCCGTGCCGATAACAGGCGTTTACTCGTCCGACAGCTGTACATTTTTTACAAGCGATAATCCGGCTTATTCCGTGGGTAAGATCGGCGGTATTGCGTATCTGTATGTCGGTGAGCTTCTGACCCCGTGGAAACAGCTTCAGAAAGATATGGCTGTGGGCGGTGAAATAACCCTCACACAGAACGTGACTGCGGAAGCGGACGATACCGCTCTTGTGGTTCCCGAGGACAAGACAGTCACCCTCGACCTCAACGGCTATACCATAGACAGAGCGCTGACCGCTCCGGCAGAAGACGGCTCTGTTATCTTCAACTATGGCACTCTTACCATAAAGGATTCCGGCACCGGCGGTAAAATAACCGGCGGAAACTACTCTGATGTCATGGGCGGCGGCGGCATACACAATCGCGGCACGCTTGCGCTCACAGGCGGCACTATTTCCGGCAACACCGCACAGTGCGGCGGCGGTATAGTCAATTCCAATTCCGGCATATTCACTATGTCCGGCGGTACAATTTCCGGAAATACAGCAGACGGCAGCTACGGCGGCGGCGGCGTATTCAATTGCAACATATTCACTATGTCCGGCGGTACAATTTCCGGCAATACGACAACAAGCAGCGGCGGCGGTATATACAATCGCGGCGGCGAACTTACGCTCACAGGCGGCACTGTTTCCGGCAACATCGGAAAGTCCGTCGGCGGTATATATCTCACAAACGGTCCTACGGGAGACGGCACATTCACTATGTCCGGCGGCAAAATCTCCAATAATTCAGCTTTAACAGACGGCGGCGGTGTTAGGATCTATAGCTCCCACTTCACTATATCCGGCGGCACAATATCCGGTAATACAGCTTCAGACGGCGGCGGTGTATCTATCGAAGACTCCAACGGTTTGTATGCTAACCCCAGCACATTCACAGTCAAGTCCGGTTCCGTTATAACTATCTCCGGCAATACCGCAGACGGCGAGACAAACAACGTTTATCTCCCTTCCGGCAAGACTATCACAGTAGAAAGCACTCCGACAGCAGGTTCGGAGATAGGCGTGACCACAGAGGGCATACCCGCCACCGACAGCCCCGTTGATATAACGACCGATTATAACGGCGATGCTTCGTGTTTCAAAAGCGATAACACCGCTTATACGGTAATAAAAGCAGAAGGAAATACTCCCGCACAGCTTGCGCTGCTGCCGACATACACGATAACATTCGATCCGCAGGGCGGTACAGTTACCCCCACTTCCGCGGTTACAGGTGCTGACGGTAGGCTTGCCTCTTTCCCGACACCTGTCCGCAGCGGATATTATTTCGTCGGCTGGTACACAGAGGGCGGTCTTGCGGGCGTGCATGTTCCGGCAAATACCGTATTCGACACAGATACAACTGTCTATGCGCACTGGAAAGTCAATGGTTCCGGCTACGGTCCGGGATTTGGTCCCGGGACATCTGATCCGACAGACACCGGAGGGACAAGCTCCGGCACTGGAGACAGCAGCGACGTTTCTGACGGCACAGACGGTACGGACGGCACAGACGGTACTGACGGCACAGACGGTACTGACGGTACAGACGGTACGGACGGTACAGACGGTACGGACGGTACAGAGGGTACTGACGGTACAGACGGTGCAGACGGTGCAGAAGGCACAGACGGTGCAGACGGTGCAGAAGGCACAGACGGTGCAGACGGTGCAGAAGGCACAGACGGTGCAGACGGTACAGACGGTGCAGACGGTACAGACGGTGCAGACGGTACAGACGGTTCCGACGGTACTAACGGCACTGACGGTACCAACGGCACGGACGGTACTGACGGTACTGACGGCACCAACGGTACCGGCAGAGATCCCAACCCTAATACAAACAGTCCTCTCAACGGACTTGCGGTGCTTGTAATGTGCACTGCCGCTGCTGTGGCTGCGTTCACAGTAAATAAGAGAAAGAATTAAACGGAAAACCGGATAAAAAATGCCGTGACTGTCGGAGCTGACAGCCACGGTATTTTTATTGTGAAGCAAATACATAAACCTGTGTCTCAAGTGCAAAATACGCTGTTCATGAAGCGAATAAGATGAATCTCCGTCAATGATCTCAAAACCGAAAATATCATAAAGGCGCAGAGTTTAGGCTCTGCGCCTTTTTGTGCGGTTCGGAACGGACGAAAAACACGCTCTGAGCCGTTTTTGATATGTGGGTAGGGTAATATCATTACCCGTGTATTTTGCACGGCGTACAGCGCGAAAAAATGCCGTTTTTCTACCCGGATTCGCCTATTTCGGAGATGTCCTGCACCCGCTGTTTTTCTCCCAATTTTAATATGCTGGCACGATGAACGCTTCGTTCACCGTAACTGTTGCATTTCGGTGCCATTTCGCCATCAAAACCGCCCTATTAACAGGGGAATATGGCAGTAACATAACATTAGCCATATATCCATACTGCCGAATAGACAGTAGTGATATTTTCCCTGTTAGCATGGCGGTTTTCAGCTGAATAAGAAACTTTTGAGAATAATAAGTAAACCTCTTGACTTCGGCACTTAAAAGTGCTATCATATAAAAGCAGGGAAACCAACAAAATCTTGAAAGGAGCGCAGACTATGACAACAACAGCATTACCGCAGACAATGACTGAGAACGGCATAACTTACCGTTTGGATGAGACGACGCAGACCTATCTGCCGGATTGGGAACTGCCGGAGCAGAAACCAATCGGCAAGTACGGGCTAATGAGGCTCGACTACTTAAAGAAACACCGCAGAGCAACCTCTCAGGCAATGCTCATTCGCGGAACATTGAACGCACACCTGTCGGATACTGACGAAGCCGCACACCAACGCTTGAATGTGATGTTGCCAAGACTGGCGAAGTCGGCAGGCGTGACGGAGCAGCTCAAAGCCGAGAGCCCGATGAAGTGGGCAGGCTTGATGAACACATTGAAAGCACAGGCAGAAGAAGTGATACTTGATGAGCTCATACACTGCTGAAAACACGAACAAATAGACGGCAACGGTCATTTCCGCTGCCGTTTTTCCTTTTTCGTAAGGAAAGCACAAACTGTAACTATTTTTTTTGTTTAGTTCATTCGGCGTATGAGGTCAGACTAAACTAACAAAAATCAGCTATTTTACTGCGTTTAGCTCATCTGCGCCACCGCTTCGACTAAACAAAAATGCACGTTAAAACGCCCAAATCTGAGGTTACAGATTTATGCAAAAAGTAGATTTAAGATTCATCCGAAGGTGAATTTATACGCTCCACTGCACTGAAAATGTTAGCTTTCCAATATCATAAAAAATACGGTAAGTCAACAGGCTTTTTGAACAAAATATATTCTTTATCGGAATATAGTATTTGTGTATTATTCCGAATTGTAGATATTTTTCTCAAGTAGGGGGATAACAAAAAGTTGTTGACATTTTCTTCCTGACCTGTTATTATATTCTTACACGAACGCTTTGTGCCATTAACGTCCGTGTCAGCTCCTTGAAAATTGAATATGCCGATTTTTCCGTCAAGACCAGTAAATAGCCTTGACCCAAGATTGTCGAATTGTGTCGTCACGGACAATATATATGCAAAAACCCTATATTCCGCCTCCGATACATATCAAAAGTATATGTCACGGCAGTGCCGTGTAAGCAGTATGTACAAGGAGGATTCCATTATGGAAAACAACAAGCGCAGAATGCTCACCATAGGAGAGGCGGCTCATCTGATCGAAGGTATCACAGAGTACCGCATAAGACAGATGTGTAAATCCGGACAGCTTCGCTCGTTCAAAGCAGGCAACAAGTTTCTTATTGCTGAAAGCGACCTTTACGAAACCGTTTTCGGAAAGTCCTCCGTCGTAATCGGCGGGGGCAAAGCGTGACGATATTTGAAACTGTCAGAGAGCAGATAGCACTGCCGGACGTGGCACAGCTCTACGGCATAAGCAGCAGAAGCGGGAACGTCAGGTGCATCTTCCACGCGGACAACACGCCGTCGATGAAGCTGTACGACGATCATTTCCATTGTTTTGGCTGCGGTGCTCACGGAGATGTGACCGACTTCACAGCGCAGATGTTCGGTCTGTCGAAACACGATGCAGCGAAAAAGCTATGCTCAGACTTCGGTATCTCGGAATACACAGTCAGTCCTGCACCTAAAAAGTGCAGACCACTGATGACGGAACGGGAGAGAACACAGCTTGCGTTCGATGTCCTCACGGACTATCTCGTAATGCTGAAAGACTTCCGCGCCGTGTACGCTCCGCTTGATGAAAGCGAGAGCCTTGATCCGAGATTTGTCGAGAGCTTGCAGCAGCTTGACTATGCTGAAAACTTGTGGGATATGCTGCTCGACCTCACAGACGATGAGCGAGCGGCGTTCATCACAGAGAACGCAGGACAGTTCCGAAGCTATTATGACAGATTGAAGCAATTTGGCAGATTACGACCGAAATTACAAAGGGGGTACACTATGCGTACCCCACTGAAAGAAAGGACAGCGTAATGGGCATAAAGACAAAAGGCAGATGTATTTGGTACAACGGAAAAGATGTGTATGAAGTATCGTTTTGTAACGAGTTCCTGAAAGAACACCCGATGAAATTCGTTGACGGAAAGTTCTACAACACAGACGGTGCAGTCGATATTCAGACCGTGCGGAAGATGATCTCGGACAAGCTGCTTGCCGAACAGGTGCAGAAAGATTTCGCAAAGCGGGTCAATGCGCTTACCGGTGCATTACAGAGCATCTGCTACACTCCGGATTTTGAGGGCAGCGAAAACGAAATTCACCTGCTCAACGGCGTGCTTACAACGGATATGGAGTTCAGACCAGACGAACGGAAGATATGCAGAAATCGTCTGAACGTGAATTACAATCCGACAGCACCGGAACCGGAACGCTGGCTTGCGTTTCTGAATGATCTGCTTGAACCGGAGGACATTAAGACCTTGCAGGAGTATATGGGGTACTGTCTCATTCACTCCACCAAAGCGCAGGCTATGCTGTTCATCACCGGAAACGGCGGCGAGGGCAAGTCACGCATCGGAGTTGTGATGTACAAGATTTTCTCCGAAGCGGCTTACTTTGGCAGCATTACCGACCTCGCAGGAGACAAATTTCTGAAAGCAAACCTTGTCGGAAAAATGGTTCTCATCGACGATGATATGAACCTTGAAGGTCTGAAAGATACCAGTTTTCTGAAATCACTGGCGACTGCGGAAACTCCGATAACCGTGCAGGCAAAATGCAAACAAGGCATACAGGTCAAGCTGAAATGCCGCGCGATGTGTTTCGCCAACGGAGCACCTAAATCGCTTTATGACAAGACCGACGGCTGGGAACGCAGGCTGATAATTCTCTCGGCAAAACCTGTTCCGAAAGGCAGAGTGAATGACCCATATCTCGCAGAAAAGTTATGCGGCGAGATCGATGGCATCTTCCTTTGGGCATACAAGGGTCTGCGTCGTCTGATCGCTAACGATTACAAGTTCTCGATAAGCGAACGTGCTCGCGGAAACCTCTTACAGATGAAAGAGGATAACTGCAACATCATCAGCTTCCTCAAAGACGAACAGCTCATAAAGTTCGGTGACGGACTGGAATGTTCGACAGCGGACTTGTATTCTGCTTACTGTTACTGGTGCAACCTGAACAGCGTGACCGCGCTCAGACGCGAGAGCTTTAACTTGTGGCTGAAAAACAATCACAGCAAATACAATATCGAGTACAGTCACAACATTGTGAGCCGTTCGAGCGGGAAGAAAGCCCGGGGTTACAAAGGGATAGATACTCTCTATCGGAATTATATCTGACAGCAAATTAAAAATCGGTGTCTTTGATGTCTTTGGTGTCTCAATTCCCACGGTTAAGCCAACGGGAAAAGACATCAAAGTACATCTCGGAGACGTCTCCGAGACATCGCCTGAGACACCGGTTGATGTTGTAAAAATCCGATAATAGAGTGAGTTTACGGAAGCAAGAGACGGCAAAGACACCGAAAATCAAGTCGATAATTATTATGAAAAAAATCAGACTTCTCGGATGAAAAAATGATGATGATTCCGAAAAAGCAGATTATGGAAAAATGATCGGAAACTATACCAGCAAGCATATGATTATGGTACCATAATCACCGTTTTCGGGAACTTTTGCTACTCAGCTGTCCCGAAAAACTTAGCTTGTTGGGGAGAACCCCAAACCCCCGAAGCTTGAAAAAATTATCTTTGTAGAACGATTTAAAAAATGGATTTCTGAAAGGAAAAACAGAATGGAAAATCTTACAAGACCGATACAAATTAAGTTCAGAGTTACCGAGCAGGAACGTGATGTTATCTGTCAGAGAATGGAGCTTATGGGTATAACAAACCTCAGTGCATATATGCGGAAAATATCACAGGACGGCTTTCTCTATACAGTAAATATTGACGGCTTGCCGGAGATTTGTAAAGAAGTCGAAGCGATCGGTCAGAATATAAATCAGGTAGCCAAGAGAGTTAATTCCACAAATACGATCTACGCCGAGGACATCAGACAGATGAAAGCGGAGTTGGATCGGATATGGGATCTACTGAAAAAAATCCTGAGTAAGATACCTTAAATATTTTTCATACACAGTTCGGCATTTCGAAGGTTTCTCGTATGCGTGCTTCCTGCACGCTTTTGGAACCCTTCTTTATGGCTTCGTGCCATATCGCAAGGAATTTTCCTCGTGACTACTTGACAAAATCACGCTTTAAAGTGTATAATAGTAGCGACAGGAAATGCCTTGTGAATTATCAGGAGGAATAATTGCAATGGCGAATATTTCAAGACGTGGCGACAGCTACAGAATAAAAGTCTTTTGCGGATACGATGTCAATGGAAAACAGGTAGTTCAGACCAAAACGTGGAAGCCACCGGAGGGTCTTACCGACAGACAGGTAAAAAAAGAACTCGACAGACAGGTTCTTCTGTTCGAGGAATATTGTAAACGCGGACAGGTGACCGCTACTATCAAGTTTCAGACATTCGCGGAACAGTGGTTCGATGAATACGCGACGATAAATCTCCGCAGCACATCTTTGGAAAGACAGAAGCAGCTTACGAAAAGAGTATATCCCGCGCTCGGACATCTTCGTCTCGACAAGATAACGAGCCGTGACATTCAGAAGTTCGTGAACGATCTTGTAACTAAAGAGAAGAATATGAACACGGGCAAGCCGCTTTCGCGCAAGACGATAGTTCATCATCTGAGCTTCATCTCGGACGTGTTCGGGTACGCGGTGCGAATGGAAATGTTGTGTGACAACCCCTGCCGGCGCGTGGTAATACCGAAGGGCGAAGCAAAGGAGAAAGAGATCTACACTCTCGAAGAAGTGGAAGCGATCTTCGCTGCTCTCGAAACCGAACCCTTGAAGTACAAGACCTTCATTATTCTCGCTGTGTACAGCGGATTCAGGCGCGGAGAAATGCTTGGATTGGAATGGAAGGATATTGACTGGGAACACAGCGTCATCAGCGTAAAGCGTACCTCTAACTACACGGGCAAGAAGAACGGAATCTACACCGATACCACAAAGACGAAAAAGTCGCAGCGTTCGCTGAAATTCCCGCCGATAGTAATGGATATGCTCAGACAGTTCAAGGCGGAGCAGGACAGAGACCGTGAACAGACCGGAGACAAGTGGATTGATACGGACAGGCTGTTCGTCAAGTGGAACGGACTTCCGATGCACAACAATACACCGTATTTCTGGTTTTCGGAGTTCTGCGAGAAACACGGCTTCCGCTTCTGTGACATTCACAGCCTTCGTCATCTTCATTGTTCGCTTTTAATCAATGCGGGCATAGATGTGGTAGCTGTGTCGGGCGATTTAGGGCACTCCTGCGTCGGAACAACTTTAAATCTGTATTCCCATATGTTCCAGGAGGCAAAGGCTCGTAACTGCGACGCGATAACGGCAGCGCTCTCGTTCGGGAAGAAGGAAGAAAAGACGGACGAATCCGAGAAAAAGGCGTCATAAATTCGGCGGTTTTTTACGAAAAATATAAGCAAAAATACGATCTGCCACTTATTTCTCGAAAATAAGTGGCAGATAAGTGGTAACAGCCAAAATCCGAAATAAAGCAAGACCCGCGAACACGCTCTGTAAGCGCATCCGCGGGATAAGTCAATGGTGACCCGTACGGGAATTGAACCCATGATTCCGCCGTGAAAGGGCGATGTCTTAACCTCTTGACCAACGGGCCTTAAAATGGTAGCGGCAAGTGGACTTGAACCACCGACACCCTGGGTATGAACCAAGTGCTCTAGCCAGCTGAGCTATGCCGCCAAATGATATCACAATCTGTGACGAATGTTATTATATCACAAAACTCAGCCTTTGTCAACATTTTTTTGAAAAAAATTTAAAAATTTTCGAAAATGTTATAAGAAATATTATTTGTCCAATAAGATTAAGTACCTGCAAAACACACCGGATATTTGTCAAACGGCATTTTAACTCATTTTGTGAGCCGGCAATGCAGTGAAGCACAAAGCTGCCTATTGCGCTTTTTTCCAGCAATACATTGAATTATCCCGAAAAATAGGATTTGTTCTTATGTTTTAGGTTATTTCTCCCCACGGAATGAGGGGAGAAATAACGCTGAATTATAGTTTTGCTTAAAACAAGGAAAATGATCTTCCTGCGTTATCAGGCGGGAAAACGATCAGTATCATCTGTCCGACGGAGGACCGTTGCGGGGAACCCCCTGCGGCGGTCCGAACTTTTTCATGAGCATCTTGATATAGATCGGCTGAACGATAAGGATAACTACATAGCCGATGGGGTAGCACCATAGCAGCGAAATTAGGATAGATGTACCGATCTGCGGTTTCGCTGCCTCCATACCGGATTTTTGCCCGTTCATTTCCGCTATTTTCCCGTTGAGTTCGCCTATTCTGGCATTAAGCTCTCCGGTTTTCTGCGGATCGGCGGCTGTATCGGTCTGTGAAAGCTCGGCCTGAACAGACGAAAGCTCGGCGGCAGCGGCTTCGATCTGTTTATCGAGCGCGTTTATCCCGTTCTGTATTCCTGCGCCTGCTGAGCCAACCATTATAAGCACCATAACTATCGACATTATTGGGGTATATATCGTGTTTGAAATGAGCGCCGACAAGGCGTTGGCAGGGAATGAGTCCGGTTTCAGCTTCATCTTCGCGCAGGCAGCGGCTTCGAGTTTCGGCATAGGAATGATAAGTGAGATAACGATGCTTATTACAAAGCTGATCAGAAAGCTGATGAGCCATGAACCAACGGAAAAATGCCCGGATGTGAGAGTGCCGACGAGCGACATCACAAAGCTGAGAGTGACTCCCATAAGCAGTCCCATGAATAAACCTATCTTTTTGATAATAACCAGTCCCTTCGTTTTTTATGATATCTGTTTTTAAAAACATGACATATCACGCTTTGCGAGTGACAGTCCTGTACGTTACCTTATCAGACGGCAGAGGGTCAAAACCGATATCCGCCCCCTTAAGGTACTTGTCAAAGAAAGTGACATGACAGTAAACCAGATGTCTGAACAATTCTTCCGGCGGTAGCTTTCCCGTAACAAACTTAAAGGGAACAAAGAATTTCGCGTCTGTAAATCCGATGTGCTTCATATCCTCAAAGATCACTTGGTATGTGTCGGCCGAGGTGTTCAGGAAAGGTCTTGTCTCAAAGTTTATATTATCAGTGCAGCTTATCTGACAGAACGGCTTTTCCATCGTCTTTTCCGGGTATTCACCGAACAGCGCTCCGTCAATATTGATGCCGCAGCTGAATTTGTCGTTATATCTGCATAGATAATATGCGGTGCAGCCGCCGAGCGAATGACCTGCAGCTCCCACACCCCATTCCGGGTCAATACTGTCCGCGTATCTCTCCTTCACGGCTTCAAGCGCTTTTTCGATATCCTGTGCCCATTCACCGACCCGTCCGATCAGGTATGGAGTATATTTCTTCTGAAATATATCAAACTGCTCCAGCGCCTCACGGTAGCTGAACTTCTTTTTCAGCATTCTGCCCTGGGCAAGTACGGCACCTGTCATACTTGTGTACATAGCTTTGGTTATGCGCTTGTCCATAAGATCTGTACTGCCGTCGTCATAGTCATTCTCGATAGCCTCGTGAGCATGACCGACCGATGCGATGATATATCCGCGGCTTGCGAGCGCACACAGCAGAAAAGTATTTGCTTCGACATATGCCCCGTATGCCATACTGAACATTATGACCGGGAATTTTTTGCCCTGTGCGACAGGAACGTCTTCATAGAACTCGGCGAAATTGGATTCGTCGCCTATGTTCGTGACATGAAAGGCTTTTGTGACCGCCGCTTTCTTCGCTTCGGTGAACATCGGCGCGTATAGCTTATCCGATACCGCCTCTCTGTCCGCCGGATAATACATTCTTACAGCGATCTTCCGGTCTTCCGTGCCTTCGTCTATTACCTTTTTCCGTTCTTTATCGACAATGGTAAAGCACACTGTTCCGACCGCGTATTCTCCGTCTGTATAGCCTGCGGGAACAGCCGCTTTTTTCTTGAATGCCATATTTTTCTCCGAAGATATATTTATATTTATATTATAATACAAATGAACAAAAAAATCAAGTATTACGTACTTGCTTTTGTTGTTTTTTCGGAAATATTATTGAGGACAAATGAATTCCGGCTAACGGAAGATAACAGAACTTACCGATCCGGGGCAGTAATGTAGTGATACAGCTCTTATTCGGTTGCAATCCGGCTTGTGTTGTGGTATAATAAAGTATCAAAAACGGGAGTGATAATATGACACTGTATGTTTCCGATCTTGACGGTACTCTGCTTGCCGATTCCGGAAAGCTGAAGCCGAGAACCGCAGATATGCTGAACAGCTTCATAGACTGCGGCACGCTCTTTTCCTACTGCACCGCGCGAGGACTTGCAACGGCGTCCGAAATAATGTCCGGAGTCCGCATTAACGCACCTGTAGTGCTGATGAACGGAGTGTACATATATGATCCTGTTACGGGAGAGTACCCGTTCCGTGCCTCGTTCGGAGAAAAGCAGTGCAGTTTACTGAAACAGACGATAGAGGAGAACGGAGAGACTCCGCTCATATACGCGTTCATAGACGGCCGGGAGCGCATGAGCTTTGTGGAGAGCGCGCCGAATCTGAAAAGATTTCTGTCCCGCAGAAAAGGCGACAGCAGAAGAAGACCTGTTGAATGCGCCGGTGATATGTTCGCCGGAGAGCTGTTTTATGCCGCGTTTATCGACCCTGTGAACCTTCCCGTACTTGAGCGCGTATTCACCCCGGAGAACGGCTTTATGACAGCAAGCTATATAGATACATACCCACCGCATCAGCGCTGGTTTGAGGTTTTCCCTGCAGAAGCGGGAAAAGCTGGCGCGGTTGCGAAGCTGAAAACCCTTACCGGAGCAGACGAGGTGGTATGCTTCGGTGACAATGCCAACGATCTTCCGATGTTTAAGGCGGCGGACAGATGTTACGCGGTGGGAAACGCCATACCGGAACTGAAAGCTGTGGCTGACGGCGTTATCGGCACAAACGAGGGCTACGGTGTACCGGAATTCATACAAAGCGAGATATATCCCGTGTTTGCCTATGAACCGCCGTTCGCCGGTGAGCCGGATGCGGAACGGTTCAGGATATCCGTAGAAAAGGCATTGGAGCGTGAGCGGACGACGATAGGAACGCTTAACGAAAAGGCGATACACAACGCGCTGAAATGCTATTACTGCGACGAAGCAGATCACGAAGCGAAGATAGGCGGCTTTTATGCCGACGGGGCAGGGGAGAACGGCATTTTCGAGATACAGAGCGGCAATTTCGGATATCTCGCAAAAAAGCTGCCGAAGATGCTGCAGACGAGCCATGTCACAGTGGTATATCCGTATGAGAAAAAGACGCACAATTATTCGATAAATGAAAAAACGGGCGAAATAATGTCTGTCACATCACGCACCGAAAACTCGTACTCCAGACTGTTTCTGGAGCTTTACAGGATAAAGGCGTTTCTTACAAATCCGAACCTTACGATAAGGATAGCATTCATTGAGATCGATAAAAAGACGTATTACAAGGACGAGCGCCGCATAAGGCGCAGGGGACAGAAAAAGGAGAAATACCCGACAGCGCTCCTGCGTGAGATATGTCTCGAAAATCCGGAGGATTACCGCATCTTTCTCCCCGAGGGACTGCCGGAACAGTTCACCAGCTCCGATCTCGCTGTCCTGTGCCGTCCCACCGACGCGTCACTGATGCTCTCTGTCCTCGGATTTACGGGAGTTATTACCCGCTGCGGCAAGCGCAGAAACAGCATTCTGTATAAGGCAAGATAGTATAATTGAAAACGGGGGCTTTCCTTGCAGAATGGAAGCCCCCGTCTGTTATATTTCAGATTATATCTCAATTCTCTCCGAGCACAAGTCTTCGGAAATCATCTCCTCTTTCCTCGAAGTTCTTATAGAATCCGTAGCTTGCTGCGGCAGGGGAGAGCAGGCAGATATGCCTTGTGACGAGCTTAGCATAAGATACCGCGTCCGAAAGGTCGGAAGCATGATAGATATTGCGTTTTGTGCGGTCGAGAAGCGGTTCTATTTTATGCCCGCTGTCCGGGAGCAGCAGCACATTTGCGATATCGGAAGCGTTGAGGAAATCAACAAGTTCGGTATAATCAATACCTCTGTCCATACCGCCTATTATGATCGTGTCAACGCCGTCGAATGCGCGTACAGCCGCGATAGCTGTGCTCGGGCAGGTGCTTATGCTGTCGTTTATATATGTCACATTCTTTATCGTGCCGATATTTTCGAGTCTGTGTTTAAGTCCGTCGAATGACGCGACTGCCGGAAGTATCGCCTCGTCGGCGCATCCGAGCATCTTTGCGGCGCATACCGCAATGCCAATATTGTATAGATTGTGTCTGCCGAGCAGCTTTGTGCGGAAGCTGTACGGTTCGCCGCAGATATAAACGGTGTCGCCGTCAAGGAAAATATCGGCGCGTTCGTCAAGACTTGCCGTAATAACGGAAGATGGTATCTCCGCGCAGACGAGTGACTTGTTTATTATCAGTCTGTCCTGCTTCTTCTGATAGCGGTAGATGTTCTCCTTTGCGGCTCTGTACGCGTCAAATCCGGTGTAATGGTCGAGGTGCTCTTCAAAAAGATTCAGATATACCGCGATATCCGGCGATGCCTGCACATATTCGAGCTGGTGACAGGACATCTCGCAGACGATGACCGTGTTCGGGGCAAGGTCGGGTATGCAGTCGAGAGGCGGTACGCCGATATTGCCGATCAGCAGAGCATCTTTTCCGCAGCTGCGCAGTATATGGTATATTAGCGATGAAGTGGTGGATTTGCCCTTTGTGCCGGTAATGCCGATCACTGTGTTTTCGCAGAAGCGCAGCAGCAGATCGGTCTGACTCGTGATCTTCGCTTTCACGCTGTCGGATATCTTGTCGAGCAGCACGACGCCCGGCGCTTTCATAATTATATCGAAGCGGTCAAGGCAGTCGAGATAGTTCTCGCCGTATATTACCTCGATACCGTCCGTTTCAAGGCAGGAAACATCGTTTCTGTCCGCTATCGTGATATTGCAGCCGGACTTTTTCAGCCGGGAAAGGGTTGAGCGTCCCTCCCGTCCGAAGCCGAGGATAAGAACATTCTTACCCGCAAAGAAATCATGCAGTTTTTCGGGAAATGTTTTCATCGGGCAGTGTCGCCTTTCTTTTTTATTTCAGAAGCCCGATGAGCTCACCGGGAACAAAGTTGTCATTATCGAAGAAATCGTCGAGGCTTTCGGGTTCCTCCGGTTCCGCAGAGATATAGTTTTTCAGAAGCAGAGGGATATCCTTCCCCTCTCTGCGCTTATATGCCCTGTAAAGTGCGAGCCGTATCTCCGCGCGCGTTCCTACGCACTCAAACGGCTTGTCGAAATCGGCATAAACGAGTCCGTTGAACAGGTCGGTGAATTCCGCATTCCCGAGCATATCCGAGCCGAAGATGTTTTTCAGCTCCGCATCGTCAAGAAATGCAGCGAGCATTATATATACATACAGACATTTCGCGCACTTTCCGCACCACGAATCCGTTTTAGAGCCTAAATTGCAGCTTTTGAATACCGGGAGATATTCCGGGTAACGTACAAATCGCTGCGCTATCTGCCATTCGCTCCACGGGCGCAGCAGACTGAAATATTCCGGCGGTACGGTAAGCCATTTTTCGCAGTATTCGCGGAAATCGCGCTCAAATCCGGTGCTTTTGCTGTACTGATGATTTACGCCGGTGCCGTTCACATTACCCTCGTTCGCGCTGCTCTCGTTTGACAGTGCGATATATTTTTTTCCTGTTATCAGTGCCGCAAGATAAGCGGAGAACGCGACTATCGCGGAGAACGGGGTATGCCCGTTGAGCCAGCCTTCCGCGTTTCTGCGCAGAAGCTCCGGGTGTATCGAGCGTTTCAGCCCGACGATCCTATCGTCGTCATAACCTGCCGTATGTGCGCAGTCAAGCGTTGTTCTGCGGGGGTTTATGATATAGCAGAGATTGTCCTCCCGCATACCTTTCAGCAGTTCAAGAGTGACTATGCTGTCCTTGCCGCCGCCGACAGGAATAAGCGCACCTTTCCGTTCTCCGGCGAACGGGTCTTCAAAGTGCTTTACATCGCAGCTGTCGGCTTCTATGCGCATAAAGCTGTCGAAATCGGTCTGTATGCCGTTGCGGTAGAAAAACTCTCCGAGACCGCCGAAATACAGCTTCTTCCACCACCGCTTCTGTTCTTCGTCAAGAGCACCGCATTTTACGCGGACGAGCGGCGGGCATGCGCATTTCCAATAGCTTACAAGTTCGGTCATGCCTATTGAGAATATCACATACTCAATAAGTTCCCGCGGCATACCTTCCGGTATTTTCAGTCCGTTCCACTTCCATTCCGGCAGGAACTCATACCCGCCGATAGTGAACCGGAACGAGAAGCCCTCGTCGGTGATATTATAGCTGTGGTATATGAATTCGGGGTATTTTTCCCGAAGTCCGGTAAATTTATCCAAGATACAGACCTCTTTCATATCATAATGAAAAATGAATAATGAACAGTGAATAGTTGTGTTGCGGCTTCGCCGCTTATCTGAATTGTGACAAAGCGGAAAGTATATTGCCGTATCAATGAATTCTTCTTCCGGCAATATTGATATCCGGATCTAGTAATGTTTCTGAACTATCCGGTAAATCCTCCGTCAATGCCGAGAACCTGTGCAGTGGCAAAGCTGCTGCTTTCAAGGAAGCGGGCAGCGCGTGAAACGTCCTCCGGCTTGCCGATGCGCATAAGCGGGGTGCAGTCGATAAGCTCATGCATCTCTTCCTCGGAAAGATGACCGTTCATAGGGCTTTCGATAACGCCGGGAGCAATGCAGTTCACGCGTATCCCGGACGGTCCGAGTTCCTTTGCGAGAGCTTTGGTGAATCCGATAAGCCCAGCCTTTGCAGCGGAATAAGCGACTTCACAGGAAGCACCGTACACTCCCCATACCGAGGATATGTTTATGATGCATCCTTCATGCGCCCGTATCATCTGTCTGCATACCTCGCGGGTAAGGCGCATCGTACCGGTGAGGTCGGCGCTTATCATGCGGTCGAGTTCTTCGTCCGTCACATCGGTAAACAGCTTTATCTGCGCAATTCCCGCGTTGTTTATCAGCAGGGAGCAGTCTCCAGCCATTCCCGCGAGAGCATATATATCTTCCGGGATCGTAAGGTCGCACCGTACCGGTTCCGCGCCGTACTTTGCCTTCAGCATTTCCGCACTGCCGGAATCGCGGACGTAAGTGAAGATCACATCATAGTCTGCGGAGAATTCCCGTACAAGCGCGCTGCCTATCGCGCCTGTTCCGCCGGTTATCAGCGCAGTTCTCTTACCCATTATATTTCACCCTGCCTGACCGATATTCCGTCATCGTCTGCGGAGAGCAGTATCTTCTTCGGAGTGTTTTCTTCCGCGTCTATTATAAGATTTGCGATCCTATCCTCAACGTCCTCGCGGATAACGCGGAGAATGTCGCGTCCGCCGTACTTTCCGCCGTGGGACTTCTTTGCGATATACTTATACGCGCTGTCGTCGATCTCAAGTGTTATGCCGTTCTCGGAAAGAGCCTTTACGGTGTCGGAAAGCTGTAGCTTTGCTATATCCGCATAGTTTTCTTCCGTAAGCGGTGAGAATACAACAACTTCATCGACACGTCCGAGAAATTCGGGACGCAGGAAATCCTTAAGCGCCTTCATCGCTTTTTCCTTCGACATATCGCCGGCGGTCTTGCCGAAGCCCATGCCGGATTCACCGGTAGAAGACCCGGCATTCGAGGTCATGCAGATGATAGTGTTCTCGAAGTTTACTTTCTTGCCGTGAGAGTCGCTGATCCTGCCCTCGTCAAGTATCTGGAGCAGTATATTCATAACGTCCGGGTGAGCTTTCTCTATCTCATCGAAAAGTATCACGGAATACGGCCTTCTGCGTACCTTTTCGGTAAGCTGTCCCGCATCGTCGAATCCCACATATCCGGGAGGCGAACCTATGATCTTGGACACACTGTGTTTCTCCATATATTCCGACATATCGAGACGGATAAGCGGCTCGACACCGCTGAAAAGTTCCTCCGCAAGCACCTTGACGAGCTGTGTTTTTCCTACGCCGGTGGGTCCCACGAAAATGAATGACGCGGGTCTGCGCTTGGTGGTGAGGTTAACGCGTGTGCGTTTTATTGCCTTGGCTACCTTTTCGCAGGCTTCGTCCTGTCCGATTATCTTGGATTTCAGCACGTTTTCGAGCTTTGCTATCTTGCGGAACTCGGTCTCCATTATCTTCTGCGCGGGAATACCTGTCCACATCTCAATAACGGTCGAGAGGTCGGCGGGGGTGAGCTTCACTTCCGATACGAGCGGTTCAAGACGTCTTATCTCCTCGTCGTTCTTTGCACGCTCGGTCTTTACGGCGGCGAGCTTCTCATAGTCGATCTCGCTTTCTTCCATAAGCTCTTCCTCGCGCTTTGCAAGCTCCTTTTCGAGCTTGCGGCACTTCTCCATTGCAGTGAGATCGTCGCTCTTTATGCTCGCACAGGCAGAAGCCTCGTCCAGCAGATCGATAGCCTTGTCCGGCAGATATCTGTCGGTGATGTATCTCTCCGAAAGCGTTACGCAGGGCATGATAAGCGCGTCGTCTATCTTTATCTTGTGGTGTTCTTCATAGTAGCCCTTAATGCCGCGCAGAAGCTCGGCTGTCTCGTCTATGGTAGGTTCAAGCACGGTAACGGGCTGGAAACGGCGTTCAAGCGCGCTGTCCTTTTCGATATGTTTGCGGTACTCATTGAATGTCGTTGCGCCGATGACCTGCAATTCACCGCGCGAGAGGGCGGGCTTGAACATATTCGCGGCGTTCATCGTACCGTCGCTGTCACCTGTCCCGACAAGATTATGCACCTCATCTATGAATATGATGATGTTGCCGAGGTTCTTGATCTCCTCGATAAGCGACTTCACACGGCTCTCAAACTGTCCACGGAACTGTGTTCCCGCAACAAGCGCGGTAAGGTCGAGCAGATACAGCTCCTTGTCCTGGAGTCTGAACGGCACATTGCCGTCTGCGATACGCTGCGCTATTCCCTCTGCGATAGCTGTCTTTCCGACACCTGGCTCACCGATCAGGCAGGGATTGTTCTTTGAACGGCGTGAAAGTATCTGGATAACGCGTTCGATCTCCTTGTCTCTGCCGATAATGCGGTCGAGCTTTCCGTTCTTTGCTTTGTCAGTTATATTGGTGCAGAAGGTGTTGAGGAACTTGCGCTTCTTCGCCTGTGCAGCCTTTTTCTTCTCCTCGGAGCGTTTTTTGCGTTCCGCTTTTTCACGTTCCTTGTCCTTTTTTATATCTTCTTCGCTTGCGGGGACTTCATTTGCCGAACGATTGCTCATGTCGAAGAAACGCTGGAAGAAAGCTGGCATTGTGCCGCCCTCCTTGAAACCGTCAACGGCATCATCGTCGTCGTCGTCCTCGTCCTCGATATCCTCCACTTCATCGTCATCGTCGATGACCTCTTCTTCGATCTCATCTTCATCATCGTCGTTATCAGCGTCGGGATTGCCGAAAAGCATATTTGAAGCATTTTCAAAGTCGATATCCGATATTCCCATCTGCTTCAGGTAGTTATCTACCTGCGGGATACCAAGCTCCTTTGCGCATTTAAGGCAATAACCGTTCTCAAATTTCTGCGTACCGCTCATTCCAGACATAAAAACGACAGCGGGTCTTTTGCGGCAGCGTGAGCACATCATATCCATAGTTGTATTTCCTTTCTTCTGTTTATTTCCGTAGTAGGTGTGTATCCATAATTAAAGGCTTTCGAGAAGGGAGAGCGGGTCGAAAGCATAAAAGTATCTGAATATTATCGTCCTGTCAATGGTGTTGCTGTTGAGGAATACCACTGAATCACCGCAGAGCGCAGATACCAGCTTTATTATCACGCACAGAAGCAGTATTATCACAAGCGCTTCCACAAGTCCGAGCAGGGCGCCCGCAACTCCGTTGACCGACGATACTATCGGTATCTTGTTTATTATCTTCGCGGCATTCGCTATCATACCGAGTATCAGCAGGACTATTCCGAACAGCAGGCAGAATACGATCGCCCGGAGCGGTACCATTACCGTCGGTGTGATGATATCGTCCATTATCCTGTCTCCGAAGGTCTGTCCCGCCGCGGTGAGTATCGAGACAACAAAGCTGTATATCGCGTCATTGCTTCCGGAGGACAGGTCGCTGCCGAGGTTTTTCAGTGAAGGAGATATTGTCTCCGCGAGCTTGTCACCGATATCCGAAAACGCTTTAGTGACAGTGTGCGACGTGAGATTTGATGATATTATCCGCGCAAGCACGATATTGCCGAGCCCGTATTTTTTCACGTCCGTTTCGGTAACATCTATATGTCCGAGCTTGACGTGCGACCAGTCGAAATACTCGTCTATGCCGAAGCCGGTAAGATCCGCATACTGAACGCCCGTCCTCGTAAGATCGACTGCCGACATATCGAGATCGGCGTGACGCTTGTCATCGTAAGTTATTTCGATATCGCGCAGATAAGTGCCGTTGACGACAGCCTCGGACATATCCGTTTCCGACAGTCCCTTTATCACTTCGCTGTTTATCGAATCGCCGAGCTTTTCGGACATATAGTCCTCAACGTGTGAGCGTATGAACGAATCGTATATCTTTTCCGATATAAGCCCGTTGAAGGCGAAGGCGACTATGAACGCGATGATCGCCGCAGCTGCGCCTATCAGCACCGTCACGGCCCCTTTTTTAGCGCCGCGGTAGATATTAGCCGCGAAAATTCCGAGTACGGCAATATCGAAAAACCAGAAGAACTCGCTTCCCATATTTCCAGTTTCTTATCTCCTTTTTTGTGTTTCTTGTATCTGTCCGCAATGAATGCGTTACCGTATGATCCGGAAATCTGCGAACGTTATTATTGCTTATTCGATTATTATCAGTTCGCTTTCCGTTCTCTCTGTCTTAGTTGTATTTTCGGCAGGCTTTTCGTTTTCCGCGGCAGGAGCTTCAGAGTCCTGCGAGGAGTAAACGTTTGTCTTGCCCAGAGTTTCATATCCGAGCATATAGAGGTTGCCGGATATCTTGACAAAATGGGAATAATCGTCATCCGGGGTCTGTATATATCTTTCCCCGATAAGTCCTTCGTCGAATATCTTTACCCTTGACCCCTCAAGAACGTAGATACCGCTTGCGTCGGCATAAACGCAGGATGCATTTGCCGAAACATAAGCGAGCGACACGGCAGAGGCGTTCGCGTCGAGTTCAAGCAGCACGTTCTTGTTTGTTGAGATATCACTGTAATGCACAATAACGGAGTTCTCACCGGCATAATAGTTTTTCAGCGTACCGGTAAAGGCATACATTCCGATCTGCTCGCCCGTTGCCTGATCAAGCGACAAGACACAGTTGTCGCATACAGCAGTAACAGTGCTCTTGCCATAGTAAAGACCGCAGGGCAGGCTGTTTGTGCGCAGTGTGTATTTCCACAGCGGCGCGTCCGCCGAACGCACGGAAAAACGATAGAATGATGTGAGTATATCTCCGCTCGAAGCGCTGACCGTCGATACGACTATATGCTCTCCGTCACCGGCGGAGCACACCTGCATCACGTTCTCGTCCGCGAATTTCTTGGTATAGAGCCAGTTTCCGCCGTCGTCGTAGATATACAGTATATTCGCGTAACGCTTAGACTGCGTTACAAGCGCCGCTAGACCGTCTCCGCCGACAGAAGCGTACACTATCTTGTCTTCGAGCGCCTTCTGATAGATAAGGCTCGATTTGCTGTACAGCGCGAAGTTGTACGCGAGCTTGTCATAAAGCAGTATGCGCTTTTCGCTGGTAGCCTGTTCCGGGTGGGAATACCCGTGTTTCAGCGCGTAATTCTGTGCGCCGGAAGTATCATAAGCGTACAGGTAAGTGTCGGTCAGCAACGACAGATTATCGCCGAATTTCATCAGCGAATACTCGCTGCTTCCGGGCAGCTCTATCGGAAATCCCACGTCGTCGGTCGTTTTTGTCTGCACCTTTGACGCGATACCTCTCAGCGGCTCGAAAATGGTTGCCGCGTTCAGCCACACGAATACGACAGCAGCTGCTGCGAGCGCAAATACGATCAGCTTAAGTATCAGCGTTCCGCGTTTTTTCTTTTTTCTGTATTTTCTCAGATCAGTGTTCTTCGGCTTCTTCGCAGTTTTTTCACTGCCCGTCGCCTCCGCAAGATCGGGAACTTTCATCGTATCACCCCTTGGAATAGTGAATAATGAATAATTGTTGTATATTGTTCGTCCTGCTTTGTCCTTCGGCGATGATATGAATTGTGACAAAGCGGGAAGTATTGTTCTTCTGTTTAATAAATAACCTTATTCAGATACAGTCCGTGCGGGGGGATAGTCACACCCGCATCAGTACGTTCACCAGTTTCGAGTGAGCGGGCAATGTCAGCTTCCGTGCGCTTGCCCTCGTTCACATAGATGAGAGTTCCGACCATTATCCGCACCATATTGTGCAGAAAGCCGTCACCGCTTACCGTGAAACTCACCGTATCTCCTGAGCGTGTCACGGTGAAATCAAATACCGTGCGCACGGTCGTTTTCAGGTGTTCCTTGGCTTCAGCCTTGCAGAATGCCGCAAAATCGTGTGTACCCACAAAGAGCTTCGCCGCGGAATCAAGCCGCTTCTCATCAAGCCGGTACGGATAGAACAGCGCAAGGTCGCTGCCGAAGACGTCCTTGTGCGCCGCGTTGTTCACAAGGTAGATGTATTCCTTCCCGTGTGCGGAGAAGCGCGCGTGGAAGTCTTCGCCGGCATCTTCGCAGGACAGCACCGCTATGTCGTCCGAAAGCATCTTGTTCATTGCCCGCATAAGACCGGGGCAGGGGATAACCGAATCTGTCCAGGCATTCAGGAAAAACTCCCTTGCGTGAACGCCCGCGTCCGTGCGCGAACACCCGTGCGCTGTTATCCTTTGGTTCATTATCCTGCTCATGCAGTCCTCAACGAGCTGCTGAACGGTGATGTTGTTGTTCTGCCTTTGCCAGCCGTGATAAGCTGTGCCGTTGTAGGCAATGCAGATCCTGATATTTCGCAATATCCCCGTCACTCCTCCGCGGCGTTCCCGGTGACTGCATCATTTTCGGACTCTGTCCCGGATTCCGTACTGTTTGCTCTGATATATGCTGTTATGTCGGACATACCGTCCCATTCTGTAAGCGGCTGTGTGCATTCACGGTCAGAATAAACTGTGAAGTCAGTTCTGTTGTCCGCTATGAAGCCTACCGAAACATTCTGTGGCACATCGAGAGAAAGCCTCATTTCACCGGGAGTGTCCGGTTCGTAAATATACGATACATTCATAAACCGGTAAGCCGCGCGTGAAAATGCCATTTTCAGTACACGTGATGCGCTCGGTTCCGGAGTGTCATATTCCGCCGTGATAGTCTGTATCTCCTCAGGCTCTCCGTCAATAACGCTTATGGTATGGTGACTTGTCATCTCAAGTGTCTGAGCGTCGGCAACAAGTTCAGTCCTTATTGTCTGCCCCGTGTACAGCTTGCCGACCGTGTTCTCGATATAAAAACGGCTGCTTTCCTCATCACATTCTATGAAAAGGTAGATCTTGCCGTCCTGCTCGTAGCCTTCCGTGATGACTTCATGCTCCGGATCGAACCATTCGCTTTCGAGATCCGGTACATAGCAGTTCGGGTGTGATGTATAGTTTTTGGAAAAATCCATGATATACTGCATATCATAGTATTCATTATCGTTTGTCCTTATGGTGCTGAGCATAAGAACTGTCCTGTCAAAACAGTACTGCGCACTGCTGCTGCCCTCGGCATACATACCATACTGTGTAAGGTAGAAGTGATCGGCTTTGTCCTGCGAGTTCGGATAGTCGTTGTTAAAGATATATTCAGCAGACGTATGCTTTGAGAGTATGCCGTCAATCTGATTGGCCGTGAAGAACCTGTGATTAAGATCCGTAAGCTCCTCCGGGCTGAAATATTTCTTTTCGCCGGTATCCGTATCGGTTTCCGGTGATCCGTTCTCCGACGACAGAGTATCTCCGGAGGTGTCTTCCGGATTTGTTGTTTCCGCCGTCGTTTCGTCCGTCTGTACAGCAGATGTGTCTGCTGCTGCGTTCTGCGGTGTGCTCCCGCAGCCTGCCGCAAATGCTGTCAAAGCGGCAAGTATCACAGCGGTTATCTTTCTGTTCATGATTGATCTTTCCTTTGATGATATAACAGATCCTGTTCCGTTACGCTTATTGGGCGAAAACGATATTGTTTATGATGACCATTCCGAAAACGCACAGTGTAAGTCCCGATGCATAAATGTCGAGCTTTGAGAATCTGAGTACGCGCAGCTTTGTGCGTCCTTCGCCGCCCTTGTAGCAGCGGCACTCCATAGCCGTCGCAAGTTCGTTAGCACGCTTGAACGCGCTTACGAACAGCGGTATTAGTATCGGTACCATAGCCTTGGCGCGGCTGAACACATTGCCCGTGTCGAGAGCCGCTCCTCGTGCCTTCTGCGCCATCATGATCTTGTTCAGCTCCTCGATAAGAGTAGGAATGAAACGCAGGGCAATAGTCATCATCATTGCAAGCTCATGCACCGGAAATTTCACCTTTTTCAGCGGTGAGAGCAGGCTCTCAATAGCGTCTGTTAGTACTATCGGCGAAGTAGTGTAGGTGAGCAGTGACATTCCGATTATCAGGAACAGTATGCGCACCACCATGAATATCGACGTTTCAACGCCTTTCCAATATATTGTTATAAAACCCGTGTCTATGAGCGGCGTGTCGTCTCCTCTGACAAAAAGCAGGTTGAGAAGCGCCGTAAATATGATGATCGCGAGCACGGGTTTTATGCTTTTGAAGATAAGTCTGAAGCTTATCCCCGAGACCGAGTACACCATTATCATAAATACGCAGGCTATGCCGAGACCGTAGAAATTCTGCGCTGTGAACAGCATCACGACGTATATGATGTCAAGCACTATCTTGAACCTGCTGTCCATTCGGTGTATAACGGAATTTCCGGGGAAAAACTGCCCTATCGTTATGTCGTTAAGCATTTGTTATCTCCAGTATCCTTTTCTTTGCTCTTTCTGTTGTGTATATATCTTTTCCTATATCCATTCCCTCTGCCGCGAGGATATGCGAGAGACGCGATATCTGCGGTATTCCGAGGCCTATCTGTTCCAGCTCTCTTGTGCGGCTGAACACAGTGTCCGTGTCCTCATAGCAGAAAAGTCTGCCGCGGTTCATTACGAGTATCTTCTCCGCGTATTTCACGATATCTTCCATTGAATGAGATACAAGAAGTATAGTCGTGCCGGAATATCTGTGGTATTCACTTATCTTGTCGAGAACGCTGTCTCTGCCTTTCGGGTCAAGTCCCGCGGCAGGCTCGTCAAGTATCAGTATCTCCGGCTGCATAGCGATGACTCCCGCGAGAGCCGCTCTGCGTTTCTGACCGCCCGACAGATCAAAGGGCGAACGTTTCAGCAGATCGCGATCTATGCCCATAGCTTCCGCTGCGGCATGGACACGCTTGTCGATCTCTTCCTCGTTCAGTCCCATATTTTTCGGGCCGAAGGCGATGTCCTTATATACCGTTTCCTCGAAAAGCTGATATTCGGAGTATTGGAAAACAAGTCCCGACATAAACCGCACGGAGCGGATATCGCTGCCCTTTGCCCAGATATTTCTGCCGGCGATGTAAACATCACCCGATGTAGGCTTCAGCAGTCCGTTGAGGTGCTGTATCAGCGTGGATTTCCCGCTTCCGGTGTGTCCGATGACGCCGACGAACTGCCCCTTCGCGATGCTCACGCTCACGTTGTCCACAGCGGTAGCCTCAAACGGCGTTCCTACGCTGTATTTGTATGTGAGGTGCTTTGTTTCGGCTATGGCGGGAGCTTCCTTCTTGTTTTCCAGAGTGCTTTCCTCCGCCGGTGCTCCGCACTTTGCCTTATGCGGGAGCTTCAAAAGCGCGTCCGCACATTCGCGTTCTGTGAGAACATCGACGGGAACATCGAGCCCGCTTTTTTTCAGCTCGTACATCAGCTCGGTGACCTGCGGCACATCGAGTGAGTGCTCGCGGAGCATATCCACCTGCGCGAATATCTCTTTCGGGGTGCCGTCCGCGATGATCAGGCCGCTGTCCATTACCACGACCCTGTCCGCCTGCACGGCTTCGTCCATGTAGTGCGTTATCAGCACTATGGTCACGCCCTGCGAGTTGAGCAGCTTCACCGTCGCCATGACTTCGGCTCTGCCTTTCGGGTCGAGCATCGCGGTCGGCTCGTCCAGAACGATACATTCCGGGCGCATAGCAAGTATTCCCGCGATTGCGACTCTCTGCTTCTGTCCGCCGGAGAGCTGGTGAGGTGAGTGTTCGCGGTATTCGTACATATCCACGAGTCTCAGAGCAACATCGACACGCTTGCGTATCTCATTCGGCGGAACTCCGAGGTTCTCCAGCGCGAATGCCACATCCTCTTCGACTACGGTGGCAACGAGCTGATTGTCGGGGTTCTGGAATACCATACCGACGATCTGGCGGATATCGAACACCGTTTCCTCATCGGCGGCGTTTATCCCGTTTATCAGTACGGTGCCGGAGGTCGCTGTGAGGATTCCGTTGAGGTGCTTGGCAAGAGTGGACTTGCCGCATCCGTTATGTCCGAGCACAGCAAGGAACTGTCCTTTCGGGACCGTGAGGTCAACACCGCGCAGCGCTTTGTTCGCGCCGATCTCCTCGCCGTTCTCGTCGTATTCTTTATATTCAAATTCAAGATCCTTGACTTCGATTATGTTCATCTGGTTTCCTTTGTTCTTTGCCTTTATCTCTGTTCAAACAGCGCTGTCGCCGTATTCCCGCACGGTATCGGAAGACCCGTTCTCTCTACCGGGAGACCAATTTCCTCAGCGCTTATTTCCGCCTTGTACTTCTGACCGACTGTCATTTTCAGCAGATAAGCCATTACCGAGGGAGAAAGTCCGGTTGTGTAGCTGTTAAGAAGCACGAACAGCGGCTTGTCGGAAAGCACCGCGGTGCATCTCTCCATAAGCTCGTAGATGCAGTCCTCCAGCTTCCACAGTTCGCCGTTGGTGCCGCGGCCGTAGCTCGGCGGGTCAAGGATAATGCCGTCGTATCGGTTCCCGCGCTTTATTTCGCGGCCGAGGAATTTCATTGCGTCGTCGGTTATCCAGCGTATCGGCTTGTCGGCAAGCCCGGACAGCCGTGCGTTCTCCTTGCCCCACTCGACCATATTCTTTACCGCGTCAAGGTGGCATACCTTTGCTCCCGCGGCTGCGCACGCAAGGGTAGCTCCGCCCGTGTAAGCAAACAGGTTCAGCACGTTAATCTCGCGTCCGGCACCCGTAATAAGTTCGCGGCAGAGATCCCAGTTCACAGCCTGCTCCGGGAAAAGTCCGGTATGCTTGAAGCCGGTCGGCTTGACGAGAAATGTGAGCTCCCCGTATCTTATGTTCCAGCTTTCCGGCAGCTTTTTCCGGTAATCCCAACTTCCGCCGCCCGTTGAGGAGCGGTTGTATTTGGCGTGAACGTTATCCCATTCCGGAGAAGGGGAGGGGTTCTGCCATATCACCTGCGGGTCGGGTCTGATGAGGGTAACATCGCCCCACTTTTCGAGCCTGTCTCCGCCGGAAGTGTCTATAAGGCGGTAATCCCGCCATTTGTCGGCAATTCTCATATTTATTCGTAATATCCCCTGTATGTGAATGATTCTATCGTCTCTCTGACCGTATTGAGAAACGACTTCTCGCCGAAAGTGTTTAATTTGAAGAACATAGCCTCGCTGCCGCCGGAGGTTATCGCTGAGATGTAGATATGATCGCCGGTCTTGAAAAGCGTGATCGAAAGCGAGACTCTGTTTTTTCCGAGATAGCTGTACCGTTCATAGACACGGACGGCACAGCGTGCGTTAGTATCATAGAAATCCGAGGAGTCTTCAAGAGACGCGCTCAGGCTTCCGCTGTTTACGGCTCTGCAAACCGAGTTCAGTATCATATCGAAATCTCCGAAGACTTCACATTGTATTTTTGCCATATAATTATCCTGTCAACAAAACTGTTCTTTGATCGTATCCGCTATCTTATTTGTGTAAAGCTCTACCTTATCCGCGTCCTTGCCTTCGATCATTACACGCACGAGAGGTTCCGTTCCGCTTTCACGGACGAGAATGCGTCCGTCGCCGCCGAGAGCGTCCTCTGCTTCCTTTATAGACGCAAGTATAGCGTCGTTTTTGTTCCATTTGCCCTTGTTCTCGTCGGTGATCCTGACATTCACAAGAAGCTGCGGATAGTCCGCGAATTCCTCATTGTACGCCGAAAGCGGTCTGTCGGACTGCGACAGCAGGGAGATCAGCTTTACAGCTGTGAGCTGTCCGTCACCGGTAGTCGCATGGTCAAGGAATATGATGTGTCCCGACTGCTCGCCGCCTATGTTGTATCCGCTTTTCAGCATTTCTTCAAGCACATATCTGTCGCCTACCGACGTGCATACGGTGGCGATCCCGTGCTCCTTCATATATGTATGGAAGCCGAGGTTGCTCATTACGGTGACAACGGAGGTGTCTTTGTTCAGAACGCCCTTGTTCTTCATGCTGTCCGAGATTATAGCGATAAGTCTGTCGCCGTCCACGATATTTCCTTTGTCATCTACCGCGAGGCACCTGTCCGCGTCACCGTCAAAAGCAACGCCGAAGCTGTACTTTCCGTCTTTTACGCGCTTCTGCAATACGTCGATATGTGTTGAGCCGCATTTGTCGTTTATGTTTGTGCCGTCGGGGTTCGCGTTGATGATATTGCAGTGAACGCGAAGTCTGTCGAACAGCTTCAGTGCGGTCGCGGAAGCACTTCCGTTTGCGCAGTCTGCGATTATGCGCAGCTTGTTCTCTTTTATCTCTGCGCAGTCCGCAAGATGTTCGATATAAAGATCTGCCGCATTATCGAGAGTGCTCACCCTGCCGACTTCAATGCTGTTTTTCAGCTGCATCTGTTCCGGAGTGTCAAGTATCAGCGCTTCGATCTCGTTCTCAACGTCGTCGGGCAGCTTGAATCCGGTTCCCGCGAACAGCTTTATTCCGTTGTATTCAACACTGTTGTGCGAAGCGGAGATCATCACTCCCGCATCCGCGTGCTCGTGGATCACAAGATACGCCACAGCGGGTGTCGGCACGACTCCGAGCAGCACCGCGTCAGCTCCCACAGACATAATACCGGAGATCAGCGCAGCTTCGAGGATATCCGACGAAACGCGGGTGTCCTTGCCGATAAGTATTTTCGCTTTGCTGCCGGCGGGTTTATGCTTTGTGAGCACGATAGCCGCTGCTCTTCCGATGTTCATCGCAGTCTCGCAGGTGAGCTCCGTTATCGCCACACCGCGGGCTCCGTCCGTTCCGAATAATCTTCCCATAAGTTCCTCCTATAATAATTGATAATTGACAATTGACAATTTAAAATTTATGAGTCCGCTTTGCGGACGAATATGGATCGTGACGGGATTTGAAAATTATATTTATATTTGTCGCGCTCCATATAAATCCAAATCAGTCGGTATACCCGAAAAATTCTTTAAGTCCCTTGCGGCTTTTAAGTATCTCCGGTGTGAAACCGTAGTGCGCCGCGGCAGCAAGTGTCACGACCCTTTCGAGAAATTCGTCATAGGGCAGTTCCTGCCATTCCTCCGGTATCTCAGTGTGTATCGTGCCGCCGTCGTTGTGACCGCCGCCCCACCACCACTGTTCGTCGAGCTCCGCTTCAAAGGTGCCGTCGTCCATTTTGTTGAACGAGTAATGCGATGCCCATTCGCGCATACCCTCGGGAGTATGGGGACCCTCCCGGTGCGGCGCATCGTGGGGCAGGGGCGAGTAGTCGGGTTCGTCTTTGTCCGCCCAACGTCTGTACACCGAGAAGGTCTCGCCGCTGTGCTCCGGCACGCGCTCCGCGGCAACGGTGCCGTCCGTGTATATGACGCGCTTTCGTCCGGGTACGCGGTTCTTATCGTTTATGAGATCCTTTATGAACTTTATGGACTTCACATTATGTTTCTGTTTGTCGAGACCGAGGGCTTTCAGCTCCTCGCCGATGTCCCACGGACAACCCCACATAACATCATAACAGACCGTATCGTTGTTATAGATCTGATATGTGCCGACTTGTTTTTCGCCGTAATATATGTTGTAAATATCCGCTATTTCCATGGTTCCGGAATTCCCCCGATCCTTTGTTCCGGTGAAGATCGACCGTGTTTTTGTCTTTTATTTCTGTACTATCTGTGCGCCGAAAGGCGTGATAGAAAGCCGTGCTATCTTGAAGAACTGTTTTCCGAATGGTATTCCTACTATCGTAATGCACCACAGCAGGCCGAAAATGAGGTTGACGATCGCCATTTCGATGCCGAAGAAAAGGATCCATATAATATTCGCGAGCAGCGATACCGCTCCGCCGCCGTATCTTACGTTCTTGCCGAAAGGCCAGAACGAAAGTGACGCGAACTTGAAGCACTGCAGTCCGTATGGAATGCCGATTATCGTTATGCACCACAGCAGTCCGTCGATAAGCCATACAAGACCGCTGAGAAATCCGCCGAGAAGGAACCAGAGTATATTGCCGATAAATCTCATTTCCGACCTCCTTTTTTCATTATCCGGTGAATTGTTATGACACGCCGCCGCAGACGGCACCGCAAGTGTTCGCTGTTCACTCAAACGTCTGCTGTCCCGGTTGTTCTAATCCCAGATGTTTATATGCAAGTGCAGTCGCAGTCCTTCCGCGGGGAGTCCTTGCGATAAATCCGAGCTGCATAAGGAACGGCTCGCAAACATCTTCGAGAGTTACCGATTCCTCGCCGAGCGCGGAGGCGAGAGTGTCAAGTCCGACCGGGCCGCCGTTGTAGCCTTTGATTATCATAGTCAGCATACGTCTGTCGAGACTGTCGAGTCCGAGCTTGTCGATCTCAAGCCTGTCAAGCGCGATATCCGCCATGTCGCGGGTTATCCTGCCTGTTCCCATAACCTCGGCAAAGTCTCGGACACGTTTGAGAAGCCTGTTCGCGATACGCGGTGTCCCGCGGGAGCGCTTCGCAAGCTCCATTGCACCATCCTTGTCTGTCGGTATCGAGAGTATAACGGACGAGCGCATGATGATGTCGCAGAGCTGTTCGTCGGTGTAGAGCTCAAGACGCTGTATAACGCCGAAGCGGTCGCGCAGAGGCCCCGTTAGCTGTCCGGCGCGGGTGGTAGCTCCCACAAGCGTGAACTGCGGAAGGTCTATGCGTATCGACTGTGCCGAGGGTCCCTTGCCCATGATGATATCCAGCACATTGTCTTCCATGGCGGGGTAGAGTATTTCCTCGACCTGTCTTGACATACGGTGTATTTCGTCTATGAACAGCACATCGCCGTCCTTCAGATTTGTAAGTATCGACGCAAGATCGCCGGGCTTTTCGATAGCGGGACCCGATGTAATGCTGATCCCGACTCCCATTTCGTTCGCGATTATTCGTGCGAGCGTAGTCTTGCCGAGTCCGGGCGGTCCGTACAGCAGCACATGGTCGAGACTCTCTCCTCTGTCCTTTGCCGCCTTGATAAAGACCGACATATTCTCCTTGACCTTATCCTGCCCGATGTATTCGTTCAGGCGTTTCGGGCGGAGACTGAATTCTATATCCGTGTCCTCCGGAGAAAATTCCGGTTCGGTGAGCCGCGTGTTCAGCGAAAAATCGTCCTGTCCGCGGTCATGGTTCATTTCGATCAATTTTCAGTCCTCCCGTCAAGAGCCGAACAGCCCGGTCACAAATCCGATGATATGACCGAATATCGAGCCGATAGTCATTTTATAGAACAAGTATATTATAATAACACAGGCAAGTATTATTATAAAAACGAGTATTGCGGTCATCATCTTCCTCTGCCGCGTAAGTTCTTTTTTTATCTCTGCGATCTCGTCCGTTTTTGTTTCCGGAGTATTTTCTGCCTGCACCTCTATGATGTCTTCCTTTTTTTCGTTCATTTTATGCTTCCTATCTTTTTCAGTGCTTCCTTGACAAGCTCGGAAACAGGCATATCCGGCGAAAGTCCGGCAAGAGCTTTCTGCGCCTGTGATGCGGTAAAACCGAGTGCTGTCAGTGCCGCTGCGGCTTCCGCCATACTTCCGGAGTTTACGGCAGCGGGTCTTGAAAGCTCGGAGAAGGTTTCCGAGGAGATCTCGCCTATACGGTCTGTCATCTTGTCTTTAAGTTCGAGTATGATGCGGTCGGCGGTCTTTTTGCCTATTCCGGGAACGCGTGTGAGTACCTTGCTGTCGCCCTGCGCTACACACAGCGCGAATCCCTGCGGCGACATATCCGAAAGTATAGAGAGCGCGGCTTTGGGACCTACGCCGTTTACGGACAGCAGCAGTTTGAAGCAGTTGAGCTCTGCGCCCTCTCCGAACCCGAAAAGCTCCACCGCGTCCTCACGGACATTCATATATGTGAGCAGAAATACCTCTTCACCGGTTTTCAGAGGTGAGAGCGTGTAGCTTGTTGTCCGGCAGGCGTAACCTACTCCCGCACATTCCACGACTGCGAGATCGTTAGTCTTGTGGGTGAGTTTGCCCCGTAAGCTGTATATCATATAAATTCTCCTTTTGCCATTGTTTGTGATATCAGTTCTGCTTATGCGCAATGCGGTAAAGCTGCGAGCCGCAGCAATGAGCGTGACATACCGCAATAGCGAGAGCGTCCGCCGTGTCGTCCGGCTTCGGTATCTCCGGCAGCTTCAGTATGTTCTTTGTCATCTCCTGGACCTGCTTCTTGACTGCCTTTCCGTAGCCCGTCACGGAGCTTTTCACCTGAAGGGGAGTGTATTCGTATATCTCAATGTTCCTCTGTCTTGCCGCAAGCAGCGTCACGCCTCTTGCTTCCGCAACTGCTATCGCCGTTTTCTGGTTCGATGTGAAGTACAGCCGTTCCACCGCCATAGCGTCCGGTTTGTATCTGTCCAGCAGCACGCAGAGATCGTTGTATATTTCGAGCAGTCTCGTGTTGAGATCGACACCCGCTTTGGTCGTGACCGCGCCGTAGTCCGTCACGCTGAATATTCTATGGTCGTATTCTATCACGCCGAAGCCGACTATCGCGTAACCCGGGTCTATCCCGATGATCCGCATAATAATACCTCCGGAAAGAAATAGTGAAAAATGAATAGAGAATAATGAATAGTGAATAATTCTGGAGTCGTCTTTCGGACGACGGATCATAATTGATATAAGCTCGCGATTCTGTAAAAAAAGAACCGCAGATGCAATACCGCATAGTTATAATCATACTATTATATCATACTTTACAGATAAATGCAACAGTTTTTTGCAAGAATTTCCCATAAGTATAAAAATCCCACCGTACAGCATTACTGCCTCTAATGCGGGATTTCTTGTCCGATCTGTTGCCGGAAAACGTTTTCTGTAACAGAAATGTAACTGCGTCCGAATGCACAAAAATTGTCTTGCGAAATATCGTAATTTATAAATATTTAACGAGAATTTGACACGGGAATACACCGATTGTTAAAAATATGACACTGTTATTAAAAATCCAATATTTTAGATAAATATAAGATATAAAAATTAAAAAAATGATATAAAATCGACAGGCGCGGTGATATTATTTAGGTAGAATGGCGGGGAAGTTCCGCCACAGTGTTCGACAAGAAAATTTTATGGAGGTATCATCTATGAAGAAACGGTTTTTAAGCGCATTGACAGCGGCTGCGGTAGCGGTAAGCGCATTTGCGGCATCTGCATTCCCGGCGGGCGCTCTGCAAAAATTCAGCGGCAGCAAGTTTGAGTCCGGTTTTGATTACTACGAGACCAACAAATTCGAGAAGTCCAACGGCTGGTCTAACGGCGGAATGTTCGACTGCACATGGGACGGCAACAACGTTTCCTTCAACGGCGGCGTTATGGATCTCAAGATAACCGGCAACAGCTGGAACGGTTACAGAGCTGCGGAATACCGCACAAATCAGGCTTTCGGTTTCGGTATGTATGACGTGAGCATGAAGCCTATCAGAAATGACGGCGTGGTAAGTTCGTTCTTCACATACACAGGTCCTTCCGACGGTACCGTATGGGACGAGATCGACATCGAATTTCTCGGCAAGGATACGACAAAGGTGCAGTTCAACTACTATACCAACGGTGTAGGCAACCATGAGTATGTCTATAACCTCGGATTCGACGCTTCGCAGGGATTCCACCAGTATGGCTTCTATTGGGACAGAGGCAGCATAACATGGTACGTTGATAAGAAGCCTGTTTATACCGCAACAAACAATATCCCCCAGACACCCGGACGCATCATGATGAATGCGTGGAACGGCAAGGGCGTTGACGAATGGCTCAAACGCTACAACGGCGTAGCCCCGCTTACCGCAAGATATGACTGGGTATCCTATACCGCTCCTTCTTCCGGTAATAACAACAATCAGCAGAACAATAATCAGCAGAACAACTGGAATCAGCAGCAGAACAACAATCAGCAGAACAACTGGAACCAGCAGCAGAATAATAACAATAACAACGGCGGTTCGTTCTCATCCAACAAGACTTATGTTCTTAAGAGCAAGAACAGCGGCAAGGCTCTCGATGTATCATGGGGCTCGAAGGACAACGGCGCGAACGTGCTCCAGTATCAGTACTGCGGCTACACCAATCAGAAGTGGTATCTTGAATCGTTAGGAAACGGCTATTACGCGATCAAGAGCGCCAACAGCGGCAAGTGCCTTGATGTTTCCAACGCATCAAATGACGACGGCGCGAACGTTCAGCAGTGGGATTACTACGGAGCCGAAAATCAGCAGTGGAAGATAGAGAGCGTAAACGGAAGCTACAGGATCATCAACCGCAAGAGCGGAAAGGCTCTCGACGTTTCCGGCAAATCCAAGTCTGACAACGCTAACGTTCTCCAGTGGAGATACAACGGCGGTGACAACCAGCTCTGGAACATCTCCGAGGCATGATAGGAAATAATTAAGGGCTGTACCCCGCTAAGACATGCGAATATTGCGCAGTCAGTTTTTTCGTCAGATTGGCTGAATTTGACGCAGGCGCCTCCACGGAAGCGGGGAGGCGGCGGTTTGCCGCCAGACGGGCTGACCGACAGACATTGCTGGCGCAAGCCAAGAAAAATTTGGTCAAGATGAAAGCATTGTCGTATTCGGGGAATAAAATCAAACAGCAGGAAACCGCGCATTTGCGTAGTTTCCTGCTGTTCTCATCATACCGTATCTGACCTGTTTTGCCAAGCGGGAATGTCTTGTTTAGTGGGCTTGTATATTAACTAATTTCGCTTTTTATGTATTCATCCATTTTGCTGAATACTTTTTTGGTGAATGCGACAGCTTCAATAACCGTTTTCGGACCGGATACAATGTCTCCTGCGGCAAATACTCCGGGACGATTCGTTTCCCCGCATTCATTTACATCAAAAAGCCCTCTCTGTGTCAGCTTGACACCGGCGGCTTTCATATCCGCACCGGGTCCTTGACCGATAGCGATTATAACGGAATCAGCCGGCACATCAAAAACGTCTGAATAATCTTCTTCAAAGCTGAAGCTGCCGTCTGCATTCTCAATACGATTTACACGAACGCATGTGACAGAGTTCTCTTTTATACGGACAGCCTGCGCATAGTGGATGAATTCCACTCCTTCGAGCTGCGCCATTTCGACCTCTTCATGGTTTGCCGTCATGTTTTCTTCGCCCATAAAATGAAGTATAGTAACGTGAGAATGTGAGCGTCTGATCGCAGTTCGCGCCGCATCGATAGCAACATTGCCCGCACCGATGACTGCAACCCTGTTTCCAAGATTGAACGCTGACGGCGATTTCAGATAATCTACTGCAAAGTGGACGTGTCCGAGCGTTTCTCCAATAAGTCCTAATTTATTAGGTCTGCCGGTGCCTGTTGCAACAAATACTGCTTTATATCCGTCCGGAAAAAGATCTTCTATCATTATGTTGGTGCCTATTCTTGTGTTCGGCCGGAAGTGCAATCCCATTTTAAGCATAATATCCTTATACATATCCAGGATCTCTCGCGGAAGTCTGAACGGAGGGATACCGTATTTCAATACGCCTCCGATATTGTCCTCCGCCTCAAAAAGCGTAACATCATAACCGCTGAGAAGCAGCAAAAGAGACATCGTTATCCCTGCGGGACCTGAACCGGAAACGGCGACTTTGATCCCGTTCTTTTTTATTTCCGGAATCTCGAATGTTTCAAGATAAAACCTTGAAACAAATTCTTCGATGCGGTAAAACATTACAGGTTCGCCTTTTATCCCACGCACACAGTGACCCGTGCAGTTCCTTTCGTGCGGGCAGATTATCGAAGTAACGGCGGAAAGCGGATTGTTGTAAAAAAGTATTTCACCCGCTTCTTTGATTTTTCCGTCAAGAAATAATTCAACTACCCGCGGAACATCCGTTGCAACAGGGCAGTTTGCTGAGCACATGGCTTTTTTGCATTTCAAACACCTTTCCGCTTCCTGCTTGATTGACGACATATATAATTCCTCCCAAAAATAAGAATACACCTTATAAAGACCGCCTGACGGCTTTGAGCACGATATGTGCGGTGCGTTTTGAAAATAAAATCCTGCTTACAATCATATAATGCTCTGAAACAATATATCTCCGGCATCTGAACAAGCAGAATGATTCGGTTTACATAAATTATATAAGAATATTATAGCAAAAGTCGGGTGCGGTGTCAAGTAAACGCAGATATTTTCAGATGTTATAAATAATTCTGGCGCGTACAGTTAAATTGTAAATACATAGCATTATCATATCGGGTGAGTGAAAACAAACAGCAGGAAACCGCGCATTTGCGTAGTTTCCTGCTGTTCTTATCATACCGCATCCGGGTGGTTTGTCAAGGCAGGATCAGATACATTTATTGTTGTTTAGCACACGTTTCCGCAGATCCTGACTGTACATCTCGTTATAAACATTCCTAAACGGCATCATATCATTATCTCCCCGGACGGTGTCTGTGCCGTCGTTTACAGCTGCTCTTATAGTGAGTTATATTCAATGTTGTTCAGTTTTATGCGGAATCTGCCGCCGTCAATGTGTATGTTGTCCTCCGAGGCAAAGAAGCATTTGTTGACTGTGGTAGAAAGCTCAACAGCCATATCTATGTCCTTGAGAGCGAAACGGGTGATGCCGTCTGTGCCGCCGAAAGCAAGCACATTCATACCGTCACCTCTTACTGCAAGGGAAGACCGGCTTATGCTTATATCAGAATGGTGGTCATAAGAACCAAGCGCACAGGCGGAATCCGCGTTCATCTCTATCGTCGCGCTCGCACTTTCTATCTTTACGTCTGCGTGTTCGCCGAGAGCCGTACCGATAGCCGAGGATTTTATGGCACCGACCTTGCACTTTATGCTTGAAAACATAGCGCTTACAACGGCGTTGCCGTTAAGCGAGCCTATCGCGGTGCAGTGCGCTCCCGATGCTTTAGTGTCGATATCGCAGCCGGAGATCTGAATATCTGCATTGCCGTCAAACGCACCCATGCATACTCCCATGGCACCGAGTGATCTGAGCACATACCTTCCTCTTCTGGCGTTTATCGTTCCGCCGAGCCCAGAGCCGATGCATACGCCCGTGTGACTGTCGGCGGTGACGGATATTGTGCCGTCCTGATCGAAGATAAGCTCACCGTGTAAGGATTTGAGATCATTTCCTATGCCATAGTAGTCTGTGCCGCTCAGGACTATCTCGATGTTTCCGATACCTTCCAGCGTGAGACGTGAAGATTGCGGTACCTTTATTCCGCAGCCGTCGAATCTGTTGTTTCCGATGAGAAGTATCTTTGCGTCGCTGTTATCTCCTAAGCTGATGCACGGACGCCCCGGTGTGTTTGAAAGCCGTGCCGAGTCAAGAACAATCTTCCCGCGGAAGTTTTCCGCCGTCTCAATGTGTATATCCGTTTCAAGGTAAGCCGAGCCCGACAGCGTGACGTTTTCAACATCACGGTTACCGGGTATGCGGACGACATTGTATCCTTCCCGGCAAAGTCTGTCAAGTGCGATATGCTCGTTATCTCCGGCAGTATATAATTTCAGCCGCTTGCCGTCCTCACGTTCCTGTCTGTGAGAACGCATTTCATCACGCAGCTCGTAGGGTATCGACTGTATGATCTCCGCGCCGGGACGTGCAAGGTAAAATCCCTGGATCAGATCGGCTCCGAGCAGTATCACCGTGCGCAGTTCCTCGCTGCTCTCAACACCTTCCGCAAGTGCGAGTATACCGTTTCTGTGGCAGAAATCAATTATCTCACGGACAAAATGCTTTTTGTTCGGATTGTTTTCAATCCCGCTCAGCAGGGAACGGTCGATCTTCACATAGTTCGGCGTGTAGCGCAGCAGGTTGCTGAGATTGGAATATCCGGTGCCGAAGTCGTCAATGGCTATCCGGATATTGAGTCCTTTGTACTTCTCTTTTATGGAGTTCAGTTCATCGTCGTTGAATTCCGAATCCTCCGTCATTTCCACGACCACCTTGTCCGAGAGCATTTCAAGAAGTCCGGATATCTCGGTCTCTTTCAGCGGGTCTATATGCACGCTCGGCATACTGTTGATGAAGACGAGTTTGCCGTCGAACAGCTCCTTGTTTGCTTTGATATAATTCAGCACATTCAGGAAAGTGTACTGCTCGACTTCGTCCAGACGTCCGGTTATTTCGGCATATTTAAGGATATGGAACGGGGTTATGCCCTGCATATTCTTTGCGCGCATAAGAGCTTCGTAGGAATATATCTCCCCGTTGTCCACACGCACTATCGGCTGGAAGTGATAGGTGAAAAGGTTGTAGTCTATCAGCTTCTGGACCTTGAAGATCTCGGCGTGCTCCGCTTCGGTGAGGTCGGTGCTGTTTGATGTGGTCTTATTTCTGCGTTCTTCACGAAGTATGACAAGCTCCGATATCATGGCATAAATTCTGTCGATAATATAGTCCACATCATTGCTGCCGCTTTTTTCGGTAAACAGCAGCGAGTATTCTTCGTTTATTTCTTTGAGCTTTGCGCGGTTATCGGTCTTCTTGACCTTTTCAAGATACTGCTTTATAAGATCTATTCTTTTTTCGTACATATCATCATGCTCCCCGCAATGAAAGACAGGAAAAACCCGGAAGTGTCGTTTTGGTATCCCGCAGAACGCGGGAAAATTACATTATAATTAATTATATTGTACAATAAAATTACCGGTATGTCAAGACAAAAACAACAAATAATACCGTTCGTCAGCTTTTCCGCGTGATATCCCGGACATACGATGATATTATCCCTTCCTGCAAACGGCGGTAACGCGCATTTCGCCGTCCTGTATATCCGCGAAGATATCCCCGTTCATGGCGGACATAAGACTGCGGCAGATATACAGTCCGAGGCCGCTGCCTTCACGCGAACCGGAGTTCGAGCCGCGCCAGAAGCTGTCGAAAATGTGGGAAAGTTCGTTTTCCGGAAGGGAACACCCGCTGTTCGCGACGGTGACAAGCCGGCAGTCCTCCTCATCGGAAAAGGTCACGCGTATATACCGACCGTCACCGTATTTGACCGCGTTGCCTATAATATTCTGGAGTACTTCGGTGAGCCTGTCCGGGTCGCCGCCGATAAGGCAGTTTTCATATTCCGCGATTTCAAATTCCGTTCCTGTCAGCTTGTCGCTGTAATAGTTCTTTATCCGATCTATGACCTCGGAAAGATAGAATTCGCCTTTTTTCACATCGAACCGGATAAGCTCCTCGCTGTTCGCACGCATGATCTCGTTCACGAGCTTTTCTATCTCGGCAGCATTTGCGGTAATGTTCCGGGCAGTACTGCGCTGCTTTTCCGGGTCGGTATAAAGTCCGTGCTCCAGTGCCTGTGATGACAGCTTTATCGCGGAAAGCGGTGTCTTTATGTCGTGAGACAGGGACATAAGCATCGTCTTTTTCTCTTTTTGCAGTTCCAGCTCTGCAAGTCTGGTTTTTTCGAGCTTTTCCCGCAGCATATCGAGACCCCAGAGGAATTTCCCGAAATAGCGTGATTTGCGTTCTTTCAGCGGTACTGTAAGATCGCCTTTGGCAAGTTCAAGCGGCATTTCCCGTATTTCGCTGAACGGCCTGATCACGGTCTGCCGCAGGTATAAAAGCATGCCGAGCAGTATCGCCGCGATCAGTGCGGCAGAACAGTTCACATAAAGTCTGTCGCTGTCGTTATGCTTTTCAGCGTATTCTATCCTGTACAGCTGCCCGCCTGCTTCCCGGATAACATATTCGTTCGGGGAAGAGTAGAGGTCTTTTCCGTCCTCCTGAGGGTATATCCCAATAATAGTTTCGTATGCGCTCGTGTCCGGGACGATTCCCGTTTCGTTTATCACGCGCACTGCACGGCTTATTTCGACGTTGTGCATCTCAGCGGTGTTCGTTCTGTTCGCGGGAATAACATTTATGATAACGAAAGCGAAGGTTATCAGCGCGGCAGCGGCAGCGATCAGTTTGTCAAAATTCTTCATATCAGGTGTTATACCTATAACCTTTTCCCCATACGGTTATTATATGCGCAGGATTTTTCGGGTCTTCTTCAATCTTTTCACGCAGCCATTTTATATGTACGGTAAGGGTCTGCTGTTCCGAGTCGCTGTCTATGCCCCATACAGCGTTGAACAGCCGCTCTTTGGTAAGAGTCTGTCCCTTGTTCTCGATAAGCAGTTTTAACAGTTCAAATTCCTTTGCCGTCATATCGAGCACTCTGCCGTCTTTTATCGCCTTCCCGGCTGTGAGATCGAGGGTGATCTGTCCCTCGGTCAGCTTGTCCTCCGCAAAACGGCGTTTGAAGATACCCTTGATCTTTGCAATAAGGATATCTATATCATAAGGCTTTTCGATATAGTCGTCAGCGCCGAGCAGCAGCCCGTTCAGCTTGTCCTCCTTGCTTACTCTCGCCGTGAGCATTATTATCGGCGTATTGCCGTTCTTTCGTATTCTGTCGCATACTGCGAAGCCGTCCATGCCCGGCAGATTTATGTCAAGAAGAACCAGTCTTGCACCGTATTTTTCGTACAGCGCCAGGGCTTTTTCGCCGTTATCCGCGGAGCTCACGGTATATCCCTCCGCACGGAGAAAATCTGTGAGAAGCTGCTGCAGCTCCGTGTTGTCCTCAATTATCAGAATGTCCATTACATTTTCCTTTACAGTCTTGTCCGAGCATTTTATATAATCATATTATACCACGCAGAGGTGATTTTTTCAATAGCATTTTTGTTTTCGATATTATGCATAAAACGCACAAACCCGGCAGACTTTCGTCTGCCGGGTCGTTTGATGTTTGTCGATGTGCTTATGCCTGACCGAGAACTCCGCTGGTCTTGTCAACGATGTACTTTCTTATCTTAAGAACGTCCTTTGCGTTTACCTTGCCGTCAGCGTTTACATCGGCAGCGGCGTTGTGATATGTGCCGGGATCTGCTCTCACGATGTGTTTTCTTATAGCGAGAACGTCCTTTGCGTTTATCTTGCCGTCGCCGTTGACATCACCGTAACCGAGGTCGATGTAAGCTATTGCGTAATCGGAGAACCTGTCGGTTTTGAAAATAAGATAGGTGCCGTCGAAATCGGCGTTGATGATATCAGCAATGCCGTCATGTATCCTTATGATATTGAATGCTCGGATCTTTCCGTCTGCCGCGTCGCGTTTCAGATTATCGGGGAGCTCTATCTTGATTTCGATGGGCTTGCTTGTTTCTGTTATCGGAGTTTCAACACCGTCCGCGACCTTAATCAGGTTGATATCGAGGTATATTCCGGCGGTCATATTTCCGAGATTTTCGTTTATCTTTTCCATTACGGCTGCTTTGGGAACGGTTTCGGTAACGACGAGCTTTATCTCGTCCGCGCCGG
>CACZGM010000009.1 GCA_902780695.1 uncultured Ruminococcus sp.
ACCACGATCTCAACGGTATGCGTGCCGCACTCGTCAAAATCTATGATCTCCTCGGCTTCGACGTAGCTGCCCCAGCCGCCCTTGAAATCGCTGTTTATGGTCTTTACGAGCTCGCCGTCAACCAGAACGTCGAATGTACCGCCGTTCGATACCATCTTGCCATAGAACAGACCTATCGACTTTGCCTCTACCTCGAATTTCAGCGGTTCGAGTCCCTCAAACGTACCGTCCTTGGACAGCGCTCTCCAGTAGCCGCCGAAGTTGCCAAACAGATCGTCCTGCTTGTCTTCCCAGCCGGCTTCACCCACGTTCTGCGGATCACCGGGAACAACTATGTACGCGGTCGAGAACTTGTCACTCTTATATACTTCGGAAAGGTCGCTTTCCTTTTCGGTATCTATCGTGTCAAGCTCGTCAAGCGCCTTTTGCAGATACGATGTGATTATCTCGGTGAGAACGGAGTGTCCGACGGTGTTCGGGTGAATATTGTCGTCCGATATGTCCGTCCACTTGATATGTCCGTGGTCGATAGCATCGAGTATTGCATCATGGTACGAGATCATGGGTATGTCATACGCTTTGCAGACCTCGCTGTGGTACTGCTGGAAGCTCGTTCCGTCTTCCATTGTCATTGCCACGGTAACTACAGCCGGTGCGCAGTCCGCTGCCCAGAGCTTTCTGATAACGCCGTCATAGGACGCTATGTTTCTATCTGTATGCTCAACGGTATCATTAACGGAGAAGTCTATGAACACAAGGTCGGGGTTCTGCGAAAGCACGTCACGGTCTGTTCTGAACACACCAATATATGAGCCGGTAGCGCCGATTCCAGCGTTGACATAAGTTATCTTCGACTCCGGGAACTTTTCTTCAAGCCATTTCGTGGTGAGAAAAGCATAGCAGGTAGTGGGTCCTGCGGAGGAGCCCTGTGTTATCGAGCCGCCGAGATAAGCGACTGTTATCGGCTCGCCCGCCTGCGCCTTTTTGAACACCTTTGCAAGACGCGCTCTGTTGCCGTCGATGTAATCGGCGAGAGCCTTCATTCTGTCGGTTATGCCGTTCTCGATGACATAGGGAGTATCTTCCGGAATAACCTTTTCCTCCGCTGCGGGAGCAGCTTCGGTCTCGGCTGCGGGAGCCTCTGTATCTTTCGTTTCAGCAGGCGCTGCCGCAGTATCTGCGGATTCGGCCGCTGCTGCTTCTGTCTGCGCGGGTGCTGCGGTAGTTGCAGCAGGTGCGTTATTTCCGCCGCAGGACGCAGCGGAAACGATCAGCGCGCATATTGTAAGTACGGATAATATTCTCTTCTTCATATTGCTTTCCTTTCAGACATAACTGTCATGTAATCGGTATCACAACATATAATATATCATTTTTATTACAAAAAGTCAAGTCATAAAAACAAAAAAGAACCGCCGGGATAAACGATCTCAGCGGTCTTAAATATTTGAGTCTACACCAGCCCCTCTGCGTTTCTTGCAGAGCGACCCAATGATGCATCTCTGAAATACAGCAGTCTGTTTAGGGTGTCCAGCCCCCTTTTTTAAAGGGGGCTGGCGGCGTCCGCGCAGGACAAAGCGCGTAAGCGCAGATTATTCTGCAGCGGAAACGCTTGTGATGTGCGGGTTAGCGCCGTTGTACCAGTAGAGGAAGCCTTCGAGGTCAACAACATCACCGACATTGAGAGCCTTTACTGCTTCATAAACGTCTGTTCCGGGGCCGCAGAGGTAGGATTCAACTGTGAATGTGAATTCCTGATCGTCCTTTGTTACCTTGAAGTAAAGGTCGCTGCCGTCCTCGCCGGAACCGTCCCAGTTGTAGAGGAAAGCGGATTCAGCACCGTCTGCGTTTGCGATAGGAGCTATTGTCATGCCCTTGAACGCAACGAATTCGTTCTTGTGAGCTTCAAGCTCGTCTGTGCCGAGAAGAGCGGTAACGTCCTCAGCCTCTGCGATGAAGCTGCCTTCCTCGATCTCGAAGGTTGCTTCCGTGATCTCTGTTTCGCCGGACCATTCAGCCTTGTAGCCTGCTACCTTGATCTTTGTTCCGGGAACAAGAGACTCGTATTCTTCCTGCGAGCAGGGCATATTGTAAAGGAAGTATGCGCCGTGATCGTCGGTCTGGGTGTAGAAGGAAGCCTGACCTACGCCGTTGTCTTCCCACCAGCCCTGCTTTGCCTGAACGTATGTCTCGACTACTACAAAAGAATCGAGCTCCGCAGCGTTGAATTCCTCAAACGACATGGGGGTGAGATCACCTTCCTCAGCAGCTTCGGTCTCCTCTTCGGACGCTTCTGTCTCGGGAGCCTCTGTTGCAGCCTCTGTCGTAGTTGTTGTTTCTGCTGTTGTCTCGGCAGCTGTGGTCGTTGTTGCCGCTTCTGTTGCAGCTGTTGTTGTGGTTGCGGCAGGCTGGTTGTTACCACCGCAGGAAGCTGCGGATACTACAAGTGCAGCCATGATAAGTGCCGCCATGATCTTTCTCTTCATAACTTTACCTCCAAAATTGTGTGAAACATTTCGCGCGATACTGCCTGTCATTAATTTCACGATATAAACAGCGTCACGCAATTTCCAATTCAAATACAAATATATTATACACGAAAAAACGTTTTCGTCAACTCTTTTTGACGTATAAAACAAAAAATGCGCATTCGTTTTGTAGCTTTTGACAATGAACTGCGCATTTTTTTGATTTTTTCATTTATATTTACTATCGGAAAAGCCTTACTGCGTGAAAAGCTTAACAATGTCGTTGAATGAAACTATCAGCATCAGCAGCATCAGCGCCGCAAAACCTATGAAATGCACCATGCCTTCCTTCTCCGCAGAGACAGGCTTGCCGCGTATCGCTTCTATCAGCAGGAACAGAAATCTCGCTCCGTCAAGAGCCGGTACGGGCAGCAGGTTGAAAATGCCGAGGTTTATCGTTATCAGCGCCACCAGCAGCAGGAACGAATCAAAGCTCATGATCTTTATCGACTGGTCGAGCGCGGTCGCCATTGTCGTTACCACACCGATAGGCCCCGAAAGGTCGTTCAGTCCGTATGTGCCGGTGATCAGATCGCCCAGCGATATCCATATCAGCCGGGATTCGGTCATGAACATCTTCCCCGCCGCGGCTGTCACCGTAAGCGGATTCTTCTCCTGCGGATATACCTTGAAATCAACAACTACGCTGTATGAGCCGGGCTTTTCTCCCGCATAAGCCGTAAACGGAACGGTTATCGCCGTTCTCTGCCCGTCGCGTATGACCGTCATATCAAAGTACGCGGTCGAGGTCTGCTCGTCAAAACGCGCAGACTTGTTCTGGAGACAGTAGGATATATCCATTGTCGTCCATACCGGCATACCCGACATCTCGACTATCTCGTCGCCTATTTTCATCTCCCGCGACGAGACCGCGGTATCGTAGAAATACGATATCTTCGTCGTTGCAATATCGCCGCCGACACCTATGCTCACCGCGCAGACCGCAAATCCGAGTATAAGATTCATAACCGCACCTGCGACTATGACTATCATTCTCTGCCACACCGGCTTGTTGCGGAAGTCGTCCGGATCGTCGCTCTCGAAGTCCTCGCCGAGCTGAACCGCTCCGCCTATCGGAAGCAGCTTGAACGACCAGAGTGTGGTTTTTGTCCTCTTGCTGAAAAGCCGCGGTCCCATACCTATCGAGAACTCGTATATCTTCATTCCGAATGCTTTCGCAGTAAGGAAATGCCCCATTTCGTGAATGAGAATTATCGCAAAGAAAACGAGTACCGTTATTACGATATTAAGAATATTGCTTAGTATATCTGCCATTTGTTTCCTTTCATACTCTGCTCATCACATATTCTCTCGCTGCCGCGTCGGACTGCGCTATCGACGCGAGAGTCACATCGCCGTTCCACGGAACCGAACCGCAGCATTCGCAGACAAGTTCGCCTATGCGGTAAAACGGTATCTTCCCGTCAAGAAACAGCGCCACTGCCGCTTCGTTCGCGCCGTTGAGCACCGTGGGAGCCGTACCGCCTTTCGCTATCGCCTTTCTCGCTTCCGCGAGGCATACGAATGTTTCCTCGTCCGCGCGCTCAAACGTCATCGTACCGACATCGAACAGCGACAGCTTCCTTGAGCACGACGGCAGGCGTTTCGGATATGTCACCGCGAACTGTATCGGTATCTTCATATCAGGCACTCCGAGCTGCCCTATCACCGCTCCGTCCTCGTACTCCACCGCCGAATGCAGTATGCTCTGACGGTGTACCACGACCTCGACCTGCTCCGGCGTGACATCAAACAGACGGACGGCTTCGATAAGCTCAAGTCCTTTGTTCATCAGCGTCGCGCTGTCCGTGGTTATCTTTCGTCCCATGCTCCAGTTCGGGTGATGAAGTGCCTGCTCCATGGTAACTGTTTTCAGCTGTTCTTTATTATACCCGAAAAACGGACCGCCCGACGCGGTAAGTATTATTTTTTCTATCTTATTTCCGCGGTTGCCCATTAATGACTGGAATATTGCGGAATGCTCGCTGTCTATCGGTACGATATCGACATTGTTCGCCTTTTCCGCCGCTTCTACAAGCTCACCGCCCGTAACGAGCGTTTCCTTGTTCGCAAGTCCCACGCGGTTCTTCGCATTCAGAGCTGCAAGCGTCGGTTCAAGTCCCACCATGCCGACTACCGCGTTTATCACCATATCGCAGGAAAGCGCCGCCGTCTCGCAGAGAGCTTCCTTTCCCGCTGTCACCTTTATGTCCGTATCCGCGAGCCGCGCTTTCAGCTCCCTGTACGCCTTTTCGTCCGTCATACAGACGGTCTCCGGCAGGAACTCCCTTGCCTGCTCCTCGGCAAGCCGGAAATTGCTGTGGGCGGACATCGCCTTTATGCGGTATCCGTGCATTCTCGCCACATCAAGGGTCTGCGTGCCTATCGAACCGGTAGAGCCGAGAACGGTAAGTGCGGGTGAAGAAAACGGCATCTCGCTCCTCCCGCCCCTCTCTCTTCCGGCAAGATCTTCGGATCTGTTTTCCATATTTCTCCTTTATCTGCAATTCCCCTGCCGGCTGACAGGGGAATTGTTTATGCTATTATTTCCGTTATCGGGAACGCGAACTTGCAGAGCAGGTAGAAGAACGGCGCTACGAAGAGCACGCTGTCGAATCTGTCCATTACTCCGCCGTGTCCCGGAAGTATCTCGCTGAAATCCTTGACTCCGCACTGACGTTTGAGCAGCGACGCGATAAGGTCTCCGAGCAGTCCGAGGAATGTCGAGATGACCGCCGCCGCAATCAGAACGGGTATATTTACCGTAAAATGGTGGGTTCCGGTGAACAGAGCGTCCCAGAGCTCATAACCGAAGCCGAGCATGACCGTAAAGATGACCGCCGCTATAAGTCCGCCGAAAAAGCCCTCCCAAGTCTTTTTGGGGCTGATCTCCGGGCAGAGCTTGTGTCTGCCGAGGAACGTCCCGGCGAAATAAGCCCCGCCGTCCGCTATCCATGCCATTATGAGCGTCACGATAACAAGGAAAATGCCGTGATCCGGCCATGCGAAGCAGAAGAACGCAAGGGTCGATATCGCAAAGGGTATGCATATAGATATGAACGCGATCAGTCCGAGCTCCTCGAATTTGATCTCCTTGTGCCGCATGAGTGTCATGCCGAACAGCAGGATAAGGAACAGGAAAGCTACCGGTATCGCATAGCTCCTCAGTACATCGTAGCAGAAGAACATGGGCAGCAGTCCCGAAAAAAGCAGACTGAGCACCGTTATACTGCGGTATCTCGTATATTTAGCTGCCGAAAGCACCTCAAACACTGCCATTATGGACAGGATATCTGTCGCCGCCGACATAACGTGCGGTGACAGACTGCCGAGATACAGTATCAATAAAGCGAAAGGAACTCCTATCGCCGCGGTCAGTAGCCGCTTTCCCATTCGATCATCTCTTTCCGATTCTTATACTCCGCCGAATCTGCGGTTTCTGCGCGAATACTCCTCCAAAGCGGCATCGAGGTCTTTTTCCGTGAAATCCGGCCACAGCACATCCATAAAGACATACTCTGCATACGCCGCCTGCCAGATCATAAAGTTCGATATGCGCTGCTCGCCGCTCGGACGTATTATCAGGTCAACATCGGGAAGTCCCGCCGTATAAAGATTTGCGCCAATGCTGTCCTCGGTGAGGGAATCTGCATCGGCTCCGTCTTTCATAAGCCGCTTCACCGCGTGCAGTATATCGTCCCTGCCGCCGTAATTCACCGCGATATTGCACACGGTGCCGTGATTGCCGGCGGTGTCCGCCGCCATTCGCTCCATTTTCTGCCTTAAGCTGCTGTCAAACGGTGTCATATCTCCTATGAAGCGCATGACAACATCGTCGTCGTCCATTTCAAGTCCTTCATCAAGGTAGTCGGAAAACAGCTTCATCAGCGCGTTGACTTCCTCCTGCGGACGCTTCCAGTTCTCGGTGGAAAAGGCATAGAACGTGACGCACTCTATGCCGGCAGAGGAGCAGTATCGCAGGCATCTGCGGAACGCCTTCGCGCCCTGTATATGCCCTGCCGAACGCGGAAGCAGGCGCTTTTTCGCCCAGCGCCCGTTTCCGTCCATAATTATCCCGATATGCCGGGGCATTATTTTTTCGTCCATATCAGACTGTCATTATCTCTTTCTCTTTTTCTGCGCAGACTTTATCTACCTTTTCAATATACTTGTCGGTAATGGTCTGCACCTTCTTCTCGCCGTCCTTGACATCGTCCTCGGTGATCTCGCTGTTCTTCTTCATCGCCTTGAACTTATCCATAGCGTCTCTGCGGCAGTTTCTTACAGCTACCTTTGCGTCCTCGCCGTACTTCTTTACCTGCTTGCAGAGCTCTTTTCTGCGCTCCTCGGTAAGCTGCGGGAATACGATACGGATAGCCTTGCCGTCGTTTGTGGGTGTGATGCCGATATCGCTTGCCATTATCGCCTTTTCGATAGCCTTGAGCGAGGAAGCGTCCCACGGCTGTATAACGAGTATTCTCGCCTCGGCTACGGATACGGCAGCCATAGCGTTGATCTGTGTGGGAACTCCGTAGTAGTCAACGGTGATCTTATCCAGCACACCCGGGTTGGCACGTCCCGCTCTTATTGTCGAGAACTCCTTTTCAAGTGCGTTTACACACTTTTCCATTTTCTGCTCTGTGGCATTGATTACTTCTTTCATAATGACCGTTCCTTTCTGTACCGGGCGCGTTTATCGGCTCCGGGTAATTTATTGTCCGCCGATTTAAAACCGGCGCTGAATCTCGTCACGATTCTGATATGCCGGCGCAGCCGACACCACAATTATTCATTCTTTCTTATCATGTCTGGTTGCTTACGAGGGTTCCGACCTTCTCACCCATTACAGCGTCGTATATGTTGTCCGGGCGGTGCAGATCGAATACGATCAGCGGGATATTGTTCTCTATGCACATTGCCGCCGCTGTTCCGTCAAGTACGCGCAGACCGTTTACGAGGATATCCTTGTGACGCAGAGTCTCATACTTGACAGCGTCGTCGAATTTGAGCGGATCCTTGTCGTAAACGCCGTCCACCATTGTGGCTTTCAGCACGATCTCGGCATTTATCTCCGCGGCACGGAGCGCAGCCGCGCTGTCCGTCGAGAAGAACGGGTTGCCGGTGCCGCAGCCGAATATCACTATCCTGCCCTTGCTGAAATGGCGGAGCGCTTTTTCGCGGATATACGGCTCACAGATAGCGTTCATTGCTATCGCGGACTGCACGCGTACATCGCAGCCGAGCTCCTTGAGCGCATCGCCTACCGCAAGCGCGTTCATAGTTGTAGCAAGCATACCGATATGGTCTGCCGTGACTCTGTCCATGTTCTCGCTCGTTCTTCCGCGCCAGAAGTTTCCGCCTCCGACAACTATGCCGATCTCCGCTCCTGCGTCGTAGCAGCGTTTCACGCTCTGGCAGATATTATTGATCGTCGGGATATCGAGTCCCGTCTTCTTCTCGCCGGCAAGCGCCTCGCCGCTGAGCTTAAGAAGTATTCTTTTATATTTGAGCTGTGCCATTCTGATCTCCGTCCTTTCAGTCTTTCATCAATAGTCGAGGACTCTTATCGAGCCGAGGACATTGATCTTACCGCATTTTTCCTCAAATTCCGCTTCATTGATGACCGGTGTAACGAACGCAGTCTCGTTGTCGGGAGCGCCGTCCCTCGACAGGAACCTTACCTCGCCGAATATTTCCTCCGCCGTTCTGCGGTCGGTATTTGCGCGGACATAGAAGCGGTTTTCGAGCTTCCTGTACGGGATAATGAAATCCTGCTCGCTGTCCTCCCATCTCATGGTCTTTGAAGTGCCGTGAGACTTTGCGGCGATGATTATATCGGATACCACAGCGCTTGCCGTAGGCAGCTTGCCCGCGCCCTTGCCGTAGAACACAACATCGCCTACCGCGTCACCGCGCACAAGTATCGCATTGAATACGTCATTTACTCCGGAGAGCTGGCTTTCCTCGCTTATCACGGCGGGGCAGGTCATTACTGCCACATCGTCGCCGCGCTTGGAAGCAAAGCCTATCAGCTTTATAACGCTGTTCATGCTCTCGCAGTAGCGGACATCTTCGAGGGTGATCTTCGTGATTCCCTCGGTGTGTATATTGTCGGGATAAACGTGTCTGCCGAAAGCAAGAGACGCGAGTATGCATATCTTGCGGCAGGTATCGTGACCTTCAACGTCCGCGGATGGATCGCGTTCGGCATATCCGAGCTCCTGCGCTATCTTCAGTGCTTCGTCAAAGCCCATGCCCTCTTTTATCATCTTTGTAAGTATGAAATTGGTCGTACCGTTAAGTATTCCCGCTATCTCGTCGATCTCATTCGCGGATAAGCACTGGTTCAGCGGACGGATTATCGGTATGCCGCCTCCGACGCTCGCCTCAAAGAAGAAGTTTACGTTATGCTCTCTTGCTATCCTGAGCAGCTCCGCGCCGTTTTTAGCAACAAGCTCCTTGTTCGATGTGACAACGCTCTTGCCTGCTTCGAGCGCGGATTTCACATAGCCGTAGGAGAATTTCACGCCGCCTATGACTTCCGCGACCACCGCGACTTCGGGGTCGTTCAGTATAACGTTGAAATCCTTCACGAATTTATCCTTGTAGCGTTCGTCCGGGCAGTCCCTTATCTCAAGGATATACTTTATGTCGAGCTCCTCGCCCGCTTTCTTTTCGAGTGCCTCCTTGTTTTTGTAGAAGACCTCTACGGTTCCCGAGCCTACAACACCGAAACCGAGCACTGCGATCTTTTTCATACTTCCTGTCCTTTCTGTAAGAAAACTTAATCTGTAATATTATATCATAAATCCACCAATAAAACAAGTATTTTCTGTAAATTTTTATCCCAAAACGCGAAAAAGGCTCCGCTGCCGACATTCTGCCGGTAACGAAGCCCACAGAGATCATCTGTTTTTAAGGACTTTCTTTAAATACTGACCCGTATATGAACCCTTTACCTTCGCCACTTCCTCCGGTGTGCCGCAGGCTACCACGGTTCCGCCCTTATCGCCGCCCTCGGGTCCGAGGTCTATGATATGATCGGCAGTCTTGATGACATCGAGATTGTGCTCTATGACTATGACCGTGTTTCCGCCCTCCACAAGCAGCTGCAATACTTCTATCAGCTTATGCACGTCCGCAGTGTGCAGTCCCGTTGTCGGTTCGTCGAGGATATACACCGTCCTGCCCGTTGCACGGCGTGCAAGCTCCGTCGCGAGCTTCACTCTCTGCGCTTCGCCTCCGGAGAGCGTTGTAGCGGGCTGTCCTATCTTCACATAGCCGAGACCCACATCGCAAAGCGTTTTCAGCTTGCGGTATATCTTCGGCACGTTCTCAAAGAACTTGCAGCCCTCTTCTATCGTCATTTCAAGCACATCGTAGATGTTCTTTCCCTTGTAATTCACTTCGAGGGTCTCACGGTTGTAGCGCTTGCCCTTGCACACATCACACGGAACATAAACGTCCGGCAGGAAGTGCATCTCGATCTTGAGTATGCCGTCGCCCTCGCAGGCTTCGCAGCGTCCGCCCTTAACGTTGAACGAGAATCGCGCAGTACCGTAGCCCCTCATCTTCGCGTCGTTCGTTGACGCGAACAGGTCGCGTATATCCGTGAACACGCCAGTGTATGTCGCCGGGTTCGAGCGCGGGGTCCTTCCTATCGGTGCCTGATCTATCGCTATCACCTTGTCGAGCTGCTCCGCTCCGAGCACTTTTTTGCATTTCCCGACATGGGTGCGTGCGCGGTTGAGTTCTCCGGCAAGGTAATTGTACAGTATCTCGTTTATCAGCGAGCTCTTGCCGCTGCCGGAAACTCCCGTAACGCAGGTGAACAGCCCGAGCGGTATCTCCGCGTCTATGCCTTTCAGATTGTTTTCCGCGGCTCCGATTATCTTTAGATATCTTCCGTCCGGCTTGCGGCGCTCTTTAGGAACAGGTATGACCTTCTTACCGGAAAGATACTGCCCCGTCACCGATTCCTCGCAATTCATAATATCGTCGGCGGTGCCGCAGCAGACCACTTCCCCTCCGTGCACTCCGGCTCCGGGACCTATATCCACGATATAATCCGCCGCCCGCATGGTGTCCTCGTCGTGCTCCACGACTATAACAGTATTGCCGAGGTCGCGCAGCTTCTTAAGCGTGCCTATCAGCTTGTCATTGTCGCGCTGGTGCAGACCTATGCTCGGCTCGTCGAGAATATACAGCACTCCCATGAGTGAGCTGCCTATCTGCGTCGCAAGACGTATGCGTTGGCTCTCACCGCCGGACAGCGAACCCGCAGCGCGGGACAAGGTCAGATACTCGAGTCCGACGCTTTTCAGAAAATTCAGGCGGGCTTTTATCTCTTTCAGTATCATTCCGCCGATCATGGCATCGCGCTCCGACAGCTCCATATTATTGATAAAGTCGTAAGCGTCGGTTATGCTCTTCTTGCACAGATCGCTTATGTTTATGCCGCAGACCGTCACGGCGAGTGATTCCTTTTTCAGTCTTTCTCCGCCGCAGACCGGACATTCGCAGTCGTGCATATACGACTCTATCTCGGTCCGCGCGGACTCGGTACCGTCCTTGTAGCGGCGTTCGAGGTTGTTCACAACGCCCTCGAAATCAGCGTTGCGGTAGCCGCCGCCGAACGAATCTATGACATCTACCCTTATGCGCTCGCCGCCGGTTCCGTAGAGGAACAGTCCGAGCTGCTCCGGCGTGAGGTCTTTTACGGGAACATCGAGCGATACTCCGTAATGATTGGATATCGCCCGGTAGTACATCATAGCTATCGAGTTCTCGTCAAGTGAGTTCCAGCCGCAGGCACGGATAGCGCCCTCCCGGATAGTCTTGTTCTTATCCGGGAGAATAAGGTCGGGATCGACACGGTGAAACTTGCCGAGTCCGGTGCAGTGCGGACAAGCGCCGAACGGGTTGTTGAACGAGAACATTCTCGGTACAAGCTCGTCTACGCTGATATTGTGCTCCGGGCAGGCGTAATTCATGGAGAAGTGGAGCTCCTCGCCGCCGATAACGTCAATATATATCAGCCCGTCCGTCAGCTTTCCGGCAGTCTCTATGCTGTCCGAAAGGCGGGTGTCGATCTCCGGCTTCACAACAAGGCGGTCGATGACTACTTCTATGTTGTGCTTTATATTCTTCGCGAGCTTTATCTTCTCGTTCAGATCGTACATATCTCCGTCGATGCGGACACGGACAAATCCCTGCTTGCGCAGAGAATCGAGATCCTTGGCGTACTCGCCCTTGCGCCCTCTCGCGATAGGTGCGAGCACCTGTATCTTCGTTCCTTCTCCGAGTTCTTTAACACGGTCAACTATCTGATCCACCGTCTGCCGGCTTATCTCCCTGCCGCAGACAGGACAGTGCGGCACGCCTATACGGGCATACAGCAGACGCAGGTAGTCGTATATCTCCGTGACCGTTCCGACCGTGGAACGCGGATTGTTTGACGTTGTTTTCTGATCTATGGATATCGCCGGAGACAGTCCCTCTATACTCTCGACATTGGGCTTTTCCATCTGTCCGAGGAACTGCCGTGCATAGGACGACAGGCTCTCCATATAACGGCGCTGGCCGTCCGCGTATATCGTATCGAAAGCCAGCGAGGACTTGCCGGAACCGGACAGTCCCGTGAACACAACGAGCTTGTCGCGCGGTATCGTAACGTCTATATTTTTGAGGTTGTGCTCTTTTGCTCCTCTTATCACTATCTTGTCATTTGCCATTCTTTTGTTCCTTTCATTGCGGCAGCGTCATATCCACCATTCCGGGGTAAGCTCGCCCAGCGTTATCACACGCTCCGCGCTATAATCGAGCATTATCTCTATATCCCTGTATCTTTCCGGCATAAGCTGCACCATAAGCTCGCGGCAGGCTCCGCAGGGTGCGCCTGTCCTGCCGTCCGGCATTATCGCCAGAACTTTGTTTATCTCCTGTTCGCCGTTCGTCAGCATACTGAATATCGCGCTGCGCTCGGCGCAGATGCCGAGGGTGCTGCAGGTATCGACGCACACGCCCGTGTATATCTTTCCGGACGATGACAGCACAGCTGCGGCCACTCCGCCGGCTTCCACATAAGCGGATATTTTCCTGCCGTTCTGTACAGCCTTTGCGGATTCATACATCTGTATCCATATCTTATCCATGGAGTTCCTTATTCTCCCTTCAGCTCCTTTATCTTGTCGCGGAAGTATGCCGCCTGCTCGAAATCAAGCACTCTCGCGGCTTCCTTCATCATCGCAGTGTACTGCACTGTCAGCTTCTCGCGCTCCTTAGCGGTGAGCTTCGCCTTCGGCTTCTTTCCGGTCTTGTCGTCCTTTGCGGATATATCTATGATATCGCGCACTTCCTTGATTATCGTTTTGGGAACTATACCGTGATCCTCGTTGTACTTCATCTGTATCTCGCGGCGGCGGTTAGTCTCGTTTATAGCGTTCTCCATGCTTCCCGTCACGATATCGGCGTACATTATGACCTGTCCGTTGGCGTTTCTCGCGGCACGTCCTATGGTCTGTATCAGCGACGACTCGCTGCGCAGGAAACCCTCCTTATCCGCGTCAAGTATCGCCACAAGCGAGACCTCCGGTATATCCAGGCCCTCTCGCAGCAGGTTTATTCCCACAAGCACGTCGAACTCTCCGAGACGCAGATCGCGCACTATCTCCATACGTTCTATGGTCTCGATATCGTGGTGCATATAGCGCACCTTAAGCTCCAGCCTTTCAAGGTACTTTGTAAGGTCCTCCGCCATTTTCTTGGTCAGCGTGGTGACAAGGACGCGCTCGTTACGTCCTATGCGGACGTTTATTTCGGAAACGAGATCTTCTATCTGCCCGTCGGTCGGCTTTACGATCACCTCCGGGTCAACAAGTCCCGTCGGACGGATTATCTGCTCCGCAACAACGGAGGCGTGCTCGCGTTCAAACGGTCCGGGTGTCGCGGAGACATACACCGCCTGATTTATCTTGGAATAGAACTCGTCGAAATTCAGCGGGCGGTTGTCGTAGGCGCTCGGCAGTCTGAACCCGTATTCTATCAGGTTCTTCTTTCTTGCGCTGTCGCCGCCGTACATTCCCCTTACCTGCGGGAGCGTGACGTGGCTCTCGTCCACAAGCAGCAGAAAATCCTTCGGGAAGTGGTCGATAAGCGTTACCGGAGTACTGCCAGGGGCGCGTCTCGCGAGTACGCGGGAGTAGTTCTCGATGCCCTTGCACATTCCTATCTCACGCAGCATCTCCATATCGTACTTTGTACGCTCGGCTATTCTCTGCGCTTCGATAAGACGGTGCTCGGCAGTGAATTTCTCCACCTGCTGCTCCATTTCCTCCTCGATATCTTTCAGCGCTTCCTCCAGCTTGTCCCTGCCGACGATATAGTGCGATGCGGGGAATATCGCGGCGTGCAGCAGCTCACGCTTGGCTATGCCGGTCACCACCTCGAACTCGGATATGCGGTCTATCTCATCTCCAAAGAACTCGACTCTTACCGCGTTTTCCTGTGTTACGCCCGCCGGGAATATCTCGACCGTATCGCCGCGCACACGGAACTTGTTTCTCACGAAATTCACGTCGTTGCGCTCGTACTGCATCTGTATCAGCTTTTTCACAAGCTCGTCGCGCCCTATCTCCATTCCCTTGCGCAGGGAGACGGTATTCGAGCGGTATTCTTCGGGGCTTCCTAAGCTGTATATGCAGGAAACGGACGAAACTATGATAACGTCGCGTCTTTCAGCGAGCGAGAATGTGGCGGAGTGGCGCAGACGGTCGATCTCGTCATTGATAGCGCTGTCCTTTTCGATGTAGCTGTCGGTCGAGGGTATATACGCTTCGGGCTGGTAGTAGTCGTAGTACGACACGAAATATTCTACCGCGTTGTCGGGGAAAAATTCCCGGAACTCGGTACACAGCTGCGCGGCAAGGATCTTGTTGTGCGCAAGAACAAGAGTCGGGCGGTTGACGCGCTCGATGATGTTCGCCATTGTGAAGGTCTTGCCGGAGCCGGTAACGCCGAGGAGCACCTGCTCACGGTTCCCGCTTTCTATGCTCTCAACGAGCTTGTCTATCGCTTCCGGCTGGTCGCCGGTAGGCTTGTATGGTGATTTTAAAACGAATTTGTCCACGATACCTCCGAGTTTTTTGCTCCGAAACCAGTCATTCAGGCATTTGTTCTTTTCAATTTATACTTCTTTATGAACTGACGAAATAAACACGAACTCGACGTTCGTGTTTATAATATCATATTATGTCGGATTTGTCAATAGTTATTATTAAGGTTGCAGGACAGCGAGAAGGCACCGCTCAATCCTCAAACACCGCGCCCACGCTCGCGTTGCGCACCTGCTTGGCATAGCGCTTGAGATAGCCTGTGAGCGGCTTCGGCGGGAGTATACCCTTTTCCCTGCGCTTCGCTATCTCGTCATCCGGAACAAGAAGCTCGATGCTGCGGTTCGGTATATCAATGTGTATCCTGTCACCGTTCTCGATAAACGCGATAAGTCCGCCCTCTGCGGCCTCCGGGGAGATATGTCCTACCGACGCACCGCGGCTCGCACCGCTGAAACGTCCGTCGGTGATGAGGGCAACGCTTCCGTCGAGACCCTTGCCCGCGATAGCAGCCGTGGGTGACAGCATTTCAGGCATTCCCGGGCCGCCCTTCGGTCCCTCGTAGCGTATAACTACAACGTCGCCCGCCTGTATGCCGCCGTTCAGGATAGCGTCGTATGCTTCCTGCTCACCGTCAAATACCTTCGCTGTACCGGTGAAATCCATCATCTCGGGCTTTACCGCGCCCTGCTTTACGACAGCGCCCTCCGGTGCGAGATTGCCCTTTAATATCGCGATACCGCCGTCCGCACGGATAGGAGCATCTATCGGGTGTATAACCGTACCGTCGGCGGACTTCGCCTTTGCGAGGCGTTCGCGCTGTGTTCCGCTTACGGTAAGCGCATCAAGGTCTATAAGGTCTTTCTTTGAAAGCTCGTTCATTACAGCCTGTATTCCGCCAACCTCGTTCATATCCTCAATGAAGATGCTGCCTGCGGGGTTGAGCCTGGATATCTGCGGTATCTTATGGCTCATCGTTTCGATATCGTCTATCGAGATATCCGCTTTCGCTTCGTGCGCTATGGCAAGAAGGTGCAGAACGGTATTAGAGGACGCGCCTATCGCCATATCAACGGCAAGCGCGTTGAGAATGTTGCGTCTTGTGAGTATGTCAAGCGGCAGGATATTTTCCTTTACAAGCTCAACTATGCGCTCACCGGTCTCCTTTGCAAGACGGCGGCGTGCAGACGAAACAGCGGGTTCGGTGCCGTTGAACGGGAGCGCGAGACCCACTGCCTCGGTGAGACAGTTCATGGAGTTCGCGGTGTACATACCGGAGCAGGAACCGCAGGTAGGACAGGACCTGTTCTCCCATTCCATGAGCTCCTCGTCGGTGACCTTTCCGTCGGCGTACCGACCGACGACCTCGAATGTCTCGGACAAGCCGACACGCTTTCCGCAGACCTTGCCGGGGCTCATGGGACCGCCGCTGACAAAGATCGAGGGTATGTTCATTCTCGCAGCCGCAAGTATCATCGCGGGGACGATCTTGTCACAGTTCGGGATAAATACCGCGCCGTCAAGCGGGTGTGCCGTAAGCATGACCTCGATGCTGTCGGTTATCAGCTCTCTTGAAGAAAGCGAATATCTCATACCCTTGTGGTTCATGGCGAGGCCGTCGCACACGCCGATAGTGCAGAATTCAAACGGAATGCCGCCCGCGTTGCGAATGCCGTCCTTGACAGCCTGCGCGAGGCCCTGCAGATGCATATGTCCCGGTACATAGTCGCTTGCCGCGCTTACTACCGCGATAAACGGCTTTTTCATCTCACTGTCGGTAAGTCCGAGCGCTTTCAGCAGCGAACGGTGCGGCAGACGGGTAACTCCGTCCTTTAAAAGATCGCTTCTCATCTGATGTTCTCCTTCTCCGCTGCCGCGGAAGAGAGAAACGCCGGTTCTCTCTGACTATCTATGCTTTGCCGATCATTATGAGCGGCGGTCAAATGCCATGTCACGGGGTTATCTTATCAAGCACAGACTTTATGATGCCGCCCTCCGCTGACTTTCCAAGCATCGACGCGCCGATTATTCCCGCGTCGTTGCCGAGACTGCAGATGCATATTTCGGTGTTCTTCGTGCTGTTTTTGGAATACACCTGCTCCGCGACCAGCTTTTTCAGCGGATTCAGCAGATTGTCGCCCTCGTTGCACACTCCGCCGCCTATGCAGAGGATATCCGGCTGGAATATGTTTATCGTGTTCGTGATACCGCAGGCAAGCGCTCTGATATAGCGGTCAACTACCGCCTGTCCGATATCGTCCATCATTTTCGCGGCATTGAACGCCGTCCTCGCACTTACACGCCCGTCCGCTTCGACAAGCTGGTGCAGCTTTCCGCCGGGGTGCTGCTCTATCGCCTCGCGGGTCATTCTGATAAGTCCCGTCGCGGAGGCATAGACCTCAAAGCAGCCCTTTCTTCCGCAGGTACACGGATAGCCGTCAAGTACGATGACAGTGTGTCCGATCTCTCCGCCGGCAAAGTTCGTGCCGGAGAATATCCTGCCATTTATGATGATACCGGCACCTACTCCCGTTCCGAGAGTGATGATCACGGCATTCTTCGCGCCCTTTGCCGCACCTGCGAGATACTCGCCGAACGCTGCGGCGTTTGCGTCATTGTCGATGTACGTCTTTTTTCCGCAGGCGTTCTCGATATCCGAGAGCAGCGGAACGTTGTTCCAGCCGAGGTTGTTCGCATATTCCACAATGCCGGTCTCGGCGTTGCAGGTCCCGGGGCATCCGGCGCCTATCCAGCGCACATCGTCCATTTCGATCCTGGCGTCCTCAACCGCAAGCCCAACGCTTGCGATTATATCTTTTATTACTTCCTCATAGGGTCTTGTTTTGTCCGTCTTTATCCTGCTTCTGCCTATGATATTGCAATTCTCGTCAACCACACCCGTGGAAAGGTTCGTGCCGCCGATATCTATTCCTATGTAATACTTCATACGAGCACCTCCTGCACAGCATCTTCCGTGCTGTTTCTCACAAAATGTCGGTCAGAATGACCTCTCCGGTTCCTTTCAGCGTATAGCTTCCGTATCCCGCCGGGATAAAGCAGCTGTCGCCCTTGTCGAGCTCAAGTCCGCCGAGAGTGAAGCTGCCGGAAAGCACGAGCACCGAATTGAACGATGCATCCGTTGCTTCAAGCGCGGCTTCGGACTGCACATCGAGCTTGTTCACGTTGAAATACTCACTCGTCGCGAGCAGAGTCTCGGAATAACCGCCCATATCCCGCTTTTCTCCCTGCGGTTTCGTAGGACGGGTCGGCGGTATCAGCTTCGTTACCTCGCACGCCTTTTCTATGTGCAGTTCGCGGGGCTTTCCGTCCTTGCCGACTCTGCCGTAGTCGTAAATACGGTAGGTGGTGTTGGAATTCTGCTGTATCTCGGCAATAAGTATGCCCTTGCCGATAGCGTGGAGAGTGCCGCTTTCAATAAAGAACACGTCGCCCTTATGCACGGGAACGTTATTGGTGACTTCGAGAAGTGTGTTGTTCTTTATGCGGTCCGCGAATTCCTCACGGGTGATCTCATGCTTAAAGCCGTAGAGAAGCTCCGCGCCCTCCTCGCAGTCAACGATGTACCACATCTCGGTCTTGCCGTACTCACCCTCGACACGCAGAGCGTACTCGTTGTCAGGGTGGACCTGGACCGAGAGGTTATCCTTTGCGTCTATCAGTTTTATGAGTATCGGGAAATACTCGAAGCGCTCACAGTTCGTTCCGAGCACCTGTTTTCCCTCTTTTTCGATGTATTCGTCAAGTGTCTTTCCGGCATACTCGCCGTTCGCGATAACACTTTTGCCGTCCTTGTGGCAGGAGAGCTCCCAGCTTTCGGCAACCTTGTCCGCGTCCGACTTCTTGCCGTACTCATCACGGAGCCTTGTTCCTCCCCAGATATAATCCTTGCACGGTGCGATCAGCTTCATTGCGTACATTCAAACAACCCCTCAGAAAAAAATTATCCGTATATCTCCCCCCGTTCCCGCCGGGAGACACACTTTTATTTATTATACCACAAAGAATTATAAATGTAAAGCGATTTTTGAGAAACGAAAGCATACAAAAAAAGCACCGCGCGGGTGCTTCTTTAGTATTGAATTACATTATTCCGTCAAATCCGTCAAGCAGATCGTCGTCGGAGAAGAAAAGCTCCGAAAGCTCTGCTGCCGAGGAATTCACATGAGCGCTGTCGCGCATGACTGAGGCAGCTTCGTCTGCCAGCCTGTCAAGCTCCTGAAGCTCGTCCAGGTCTATCATATCGTCGAGCTCGTCCATATCGCCGGACAATCCGAACTCGTCGGCAAGATCAAGCTCTCTTACACGGGACATCTGTCCCATTCTCTCCGCAGCTCCGCCGGCGGAGAACACCGCACCGGCGTTTGCGGCCGAGCCCGCGTTCTGTGTGTTTACGGCCTTGTCGGCGGCAAGATCGCGGAAAACGCTGTCAAAGCTGACCGAGCCTGCTCCGGTGTTATTATCCTTACGGCTGCCGTATGATGTACTCTTGTCATAGGCTGTGCCTACATTTATAAGCATTTCGGAATGATCCATAAATTCTCCTTTACGCACACGTCTGCTGTCCTGAATACTGCCTGCTGCTGACGAATGTTCCGTTAATCGTTTTCACACTGCATTTTGTATGGGTATTATCTCATTATACTATATATATTATTGTCATTATAACAGATAGTTAAACGATTATCAATTCACTTTTTTACCAAAAAGCGCGGAACATTTTATATCAATTTGTCAAATAATTACAGAATATGGTGGATTTTGACAATAGGATATACAAAATGTGTGCGGCTCTGGATCCGTGGGCTGCACCCTGCAATATCTGAACGGAGTCATCGCCAGCGCACCCGGGAGGCGGTGTTTCAGCAAGCAAAAACGGCAAAAGGGGCTGACCGACAGACTTGGTGCCCCATCAGCCGAAGGCAGGAGAAATAACAGAGAATTTATTCGAGACCTTTTTTCCTGTACGCAGTTATGAACAGTATGACCGCAAGCGCGAAATTGACCGCGATCACGGCAATGCTTTCCGCAGATGCCGGAGAATTCCTGATATCGCTTATAAGCTCGCTTATCTGCTGGGAATATGTCACCCTCGCCACCGACTTTATCGTGTCGTTGAACATCGAAAGCATAGGCAGGAACGCGATCACCATCATTATCGGAACGGATATCGACGTCGCTGTCATCTGATTTCTGCTGAACAGACCGATCACCGCGCCGGTAAGCTCCGAAAGGATTATCCCCGCCGACATCACAGCAATAAAACGGACAAGCTCCATGCCGCCGTAACCGCCGACCGCGGCGAATACCGCCATTCCTACCGCGCACATTACGAACACATACGCACCTGTGCCGATAAGGTATTCGCCAGGCTTCACGTTGCTCATCAAAAGAACACGCAGTGTGTTCTTTTCCTTTTCCTCCGAGATTATCGCGGACATACACGTCAGCGGAGCCATTCCGACAAACATCACCGCGAACAGCTTTGCGAAGAAATGCTCCGGCATATCTTCGATCTTCACCGCGTTCTCCATAATTATGACCAGCACCGGGAACATAAGGAACTGTATAAGTATAGTCTTGTTCCTGATCGTATCGCTCAGCTGCTTTCCGAAAATCACCGCTATGTTTTTCATGCCGAAAGCTCCTTTCCCGTGATCTCCATAAATACCGTCTCAAGATCGGGTTCCGTGGTGTGTATCGTCTCCGCTCTGCCGCTTCCGATAAGCTCCGCTATTTTATCTGCGGAGTTTCTGTTATGCGGGAGTGCAATCTCATTACCGTCGGTAAGGTGTATTTTAAGCATACGCTGATGATCGTATCTGCGGCATATCTCTTCCGGTGCGCCGTATTCCACTATCTTTCCTTCGTTCAGCAGGGCTATGCTGCCGCAGAGCTTCTCCGCCTCCGTCATGGTGTGGGTCGTGAGAAAGACTGTTTTGCCGCGCTCCTTCTCCGCAAGTATCATTCCCCGTATCTCGCCGGCTGATACCGGATCAAGTCCGCTCGTAGGTTCGTCGAGAAACAGTATATCCGGGTCGGACATAAAGGCTCTCGCAAGTTTCAGACGCACGGTCATTCCCTTTGACAGCCTGCCTGCGGGAGTTTTCGCCGCGTCCGCAAGCCCCACTTTCTCAAGCGCGGCGTATATTTCCGCTTTGCCGACGCCGTAGATTCCGGCTATCACTTTCAGATTTTCGTAACAGCTCAATCTCTCATATATGCCGAAATTATCCATTGTAATGCCGAAACGCCTGCGTTCCTCTCCGGAAAGCCTGCGGCTGTCGGTGCCGTTTATAACGGCAGTGCCGCTGTCCTGCTCAAGCTGACCGGTAAGTATCTTTATCAGCGTTGTCTTGCCTGCGCCCGACGGTCCGAGAAGTCCGAATATCTCCCCGCTCTGTATGTCGAGGTCTATCCCGTTCAGAACTGTCCTGCCGCCGAAGGATATGCTTATCCCCCTTGCTGTGATCGAACTGCTCATCTTGCACTCTCCTCCTTTACCCTTTTCAGCGCGTCTTCCAGACGGCGGTTTTCCTGCCGCTCCGCTATCGACGATACTGTCACGCTTGCCGCGCAGCTTACCGCAAAGCATACAATGAACATCACCCATGCGAGCGGGTCGTCCCACGGAAACCAGCCGAACACGAACACAAACGCTACTATGACTGCGAACACGCTTGCAAACATCAGCGTTATTCTTGCCGCAAGCGGCATATTCTTTATCAGCATATCCGTCATGAACACTGCGCGCAGTACTATCACTATCGTAACCGCGAGAAGAAACTGCAGACTTGTCGCGACGCCCACTCCCGTTCCCGCAAGTGAGAATATGGACGAATAACCTGCTGCCGTACTGCCGAAAAGTACACAGAAAATATTTAGCAGCAAAGTCGTTATACCGTATATCATAAATACCTGTGAAAAAAATCCAAAGACCGTAAATCTCTTATCCATTTTATTTTACCCCCAGTCGTTTTTTCAGCTCGTCCGCGTACTGCCGCGAAACGATCATCTGCTCGCCGTTCTCCAGCGTGAGCCGCAGCCTGCGGTCAAGCTCCGCCCTGATCGAGCGTATGTACCGCAGCTGTACAAGACAGGATTTGCTTATCCGCAGGAACCCGCTGCCGCATAGCCGCTCTTCCGTTTCATACAGCTTCAGCTTCGTTTCGTAGCATTCGTTTTCGGTATAAACGAAAGTTTTGCGGTCAACGGCTTCGATATAAACTATCTTCGCTATATCGAGTATGAACGACTCGTCGCCCTTTGTGACCGGCATCTGACTGTCCATGATGCGCAGAGCCGAGATTATCGTCTCCGTTTCGGGAGTAAGCGCCGCGCAGTTCACGACTATCTCTGTGTCTTTCAGCGACGGGTCTATATTTATAGTAATCTTCACTCTATCACCCCTCTGTATGCTATACTATCACAACCCGGAAACAATTTCAAGTACCCTGTGCGCAAGTTGCCGGAATGACTGCGTGAGCTGCCGGAAACGGGATCATTTCCGGAATGATATGCTCTTTTTGAAGTGTAAACGGTTGATTTACAGCGGATTTTATGTTATAATTAATGCGGATTCAGGAAAGCCTTAAAAATACACTTTCAGCGTATTTTCAAGGCGGACACATTCCTTGATGAGCAGACATTGATACGATCCATAAAAATACAAGCCTCGGAGGTAAGTTATGAAAAAGACAGGAAAAACAGCACTGACATTACTCGCGGTCTCGGCAATGTTTTTGTCGGGCTGTTTCGGAAACAATCCACCCGCCGGTACGGTAAGGGAGAAGCCCGTGACGGAAACGAGCGGAACAGTGACGGAAACAGAACCGGAACGGACAGCGATACAGACGACAGAAACCGAAATCACCGCGGAAACCGTCGCAACGGAACCGGCTCCCGGAGAAAAAACTCCTCGCGAACAGGCGGAGGATATCGTATCCGGAATGACCCTCGAACAGAAGATAGCACAGATGATCTCGATATCGCTGCGTTACTGGAGCGACACGCCCGTCACAGACGGGAAAGCTGCCGAACAGATCAACACGATCGCACTCAACGACAAGCAAAAGGCTCTGCTCACGCAGTACGATTTCGGCGGTATCACGCTGTTCGGAACCAACACGCTCGGCACCGAGCAGACGCTCCGCCTGAACACCGGGATACAGGAAGCCGCGCTTGCGAGCAAAAACGGCATACCCATGCTGATAAGCGTCGATCAGGAGGGCGGGCATATCACTCGTCTCGCCACGGGAACAAAGACCTGCGGAAATATGGCGCTCGGAGCGACCGGCGATGAACTGGCAGTACGCGAAAATGCTTACATAATCGGATCCGAACTGTCAGCACTCGGTTTTAACAATGATTTCGCGCCCGTTCTTGACGTAAACAACAATCCGGCAAATCCCGTAATAGGCGTGCGCTCGTTCTCGTCCGACCCGCAGCTTGTAAGCAGGCTCGGACCGGCGTATATCGAAGGGTTGCATGACAACGGGATAATATCCACGCTGAAGCATTTCCCCGGTCACGGAGACACCGACACCGACAGCCACACCGGTCTGCCTCTTGTGGACAAATCTCTCGACGAGCTGAAGTCGCTGGAACTCATACCTTTTGAAGAGGCTCTGAAGACCGCTGATATGGTCATGACCGCACATATCCAGTACCCGCAGATAGAAACGCAGACATACACGTCGAAAGAAAGCGGAAAGGAAATATATCTTCCCGCTACGCTTTCAAAGACTGTAATAACAGATATCCTGCGCGGCGAACTCGAATTTGACGGGGTAGTTGTCACAGACGCTATGCTCATGGACGCGATAAAGGTGAATTTTGACCCTATAGACGCCGCTGTACTTGCGATAAACGCCGATGTCGATATGCTTCTCGAACCTGTATGCATCGTTGACGACGAGAGCATCGAAGCGATAGGAAAATATATATCGGAAATTGCAACGGCGGTAAGTGACGGACGAATTCCCGAAGAACAGATAGACGATTCGGTTGTCCGTATAATCACTATGAAAATAGAAAACGGACTGTACAACAAGAGGATCGACACCGAGAATGACGTAATAAACGCGAAGGAACTTGTCGGCTCGCGGATGCTGCACGAAAGAGAACTTGAGATCGCGGAAAAGGCGATAACGCTGATAAAGAACAATGATGACACGCTCCCGCTGAAACTGAACGACAACGAGACAGTCGCGTTCTTCTATCCTTATGAAGGTGAGGAAAACGCCATGGCTTTCGCGCTCGACAGGCTCAAAAACCGAGGCACGATACCGGAGAACGTTACAGCCGAATGCCATTGCATAGACGAGAAGAACGCAGCGGGATTCAAAGACGTGATAAGCAGTTCCGCAGCCGTTATCCTTGCGGTCGAGACATATAAGCGCGGGAATATGGATGTATCTGCGTCTAACGGCTGGCAGGCAGTATTCGCCGACGAGCTTATCGAAACGGCGCACAGTCTCGGCAAGAAGGTTGTCGTATTAAGTATGCAGCTCCCCTATGACGCGGCAAGATACACCGACGCGGACGCTCTGCTCTGCGCCTACTGCGCAATGGAAATGCCGGTGATACCGACGGAATACAACGGTGAGACACTGACATACGGCGTTAACTATCCCGCCGCGCTGATAACGGTATTCGGCGGAAATGCGCCGACCGGAAAGCTGCCGGCAGATATCCCGGAGCTCGACGAAAATACCGGATTCACTGACAAGATACTCTACCCGCTCGGATACGGATTGTCTTACGACAGATAAAGTATGAAAAAATACCGCATAAGCAGACCGGCACGATATCTGTGCTCCTGTTTATGCGGTATTCTATTCACAGCGCCGGGTGTTTCTTCCGCACTCCAGCCGTGACATTTCTTTCCGTATCTCTTTACAACCGATTTATTATATGTTATAATATTAATATAATCGGTTTATCAGGGTTATCTTGTTTTCCTGTCCGTTATCAAAGGCGGAGAACATATCAGTATAAAAAATACGGAAGTTGCAGGACAGATTATGGCTGAACAGACTACCAAGCATAAAAGACCCAGACGATCCATTGCCTCACGGACGGTTTTTTCAACTATTGCAGGCTGTATCACATTAAGCATTCTAACTCTTATTATCGGACTTAATCTTTATGCGGAGGCGCTCATCAACAAATATGTCGATAACGCGTTTGATACGTCAAGACACGCCGCGACCTCAGCCAAACACGGAGTAAACAGCATCGGACTCGCAAACAGGGTCATGGAGATATACCGCGGTCTTTCCGAGGAGGAACGCGCTATGACCGGGACCCCGGAATACCGTGCAAAATTTGCGGAGATCGAAGAAAGCCATGAATACAGCACACTGATAAAAATGTTTCAGACGTATATACATTCCGACAACGTATATGACGTTTATCTCGCAATGTACGATATAGATACCTGCACTATGGTCTATATAGCCGATCCGGACAGCGAGGGACAGTTATACCCCGGTGAATGGGAGCCGGCCACCAGAGAAGGAATGATGAAGTTCCTCGAATGGGACGGAAACGGAGTCCTTTACGATATCGACAATACGAAGAAGTACGGCTGGATCTGCACTGCCGGACAGCCTATCAGAGACGAGGACGGCAATATATGCGCCTTTGTGCTTACCGATATTTCTCCGTCAAACTTTATGGGAAACATCATGAGATTCGCGGTCAGCACATTCGCGGGAACTATACTTATCACAATACTTATAGTATGCTTCCAGCTCCACTATATGAAAAAAACGGTGGTAAAGCCGGTGAAGAATATATCACAGGCTGCCGGAAACTATGTCCGCGACAAAAAATCCGGCGCAAATGTCACCGACCATTTCAGTGCGCTCAAAACCAATACCGGCAATGAGATAGACGAGCTGACCGATGTGATGTCCGAAATGGAACGCGACCTTATCGAACACGAAAACGAGATCACAAGGATTACCGCCGAAAAGGAGCACATCATTGCAGAGCTTGATCTTGCCCGCAAGATACAGGCGGATATGCTGCCGAATTCCTTCCCCGCTTTCCCGGACAGACCGGAGTTCGACATTTACGCGACAATGACTCCCGCAAAGGCGGTAGGCGGCGATTTCTATGATTTCTTCCTCATCAACGACGATCATCTCGCGCTGGTCATCGCCGACGTTTCCGGAAAGGGTATCCCGGCAGCGCTGTTCATGATGATTTCAAAGATGCTTATAAACAACTATGCGGAGCATATCTATTCTCCCGCAAAGATACTCGAAAAGATGAATAACGTGATATGCAGGAAGAACAAGGAGGAAATGTTCGTAACAGTATGGCTCGGCGTGCTTGAGATATCTACCGGAAAGATAACAGCCGCGAATGCGGGTCACGAATTCCCGGTGATCGGAAGAGCAGACGGTGACTTTGAGTATCTGAACGACAAGCACGGATTTGTCATCGGTATAATGGACGGAATGACGTATAAGGAGTACGAGATACAGCTCCGGAAAGGCGACACGCTGTTTCTCTATACGGACGGACTTCCGGAAGCTGCGGACAGTGACGAGGAGCTTTTCGGCACGGAACGTGTGCTTGATGTGCTGAACCGGAACAAAGGACGCGGTCCCGCCGAGCTTCTCAATGCCGTGCAGGCCGAAGTTGACAGCTTTGTCGGCAGCGCGGATCAGTTTGATGATCTGACGATGTTCGCGCTTAAAATAATGCAATAGCACGGCCCTCTGACCGCATAGTAAACGTCCCGGCAGACTGAATTCTGCCGGGACATTATAATATCTGTCTGCATAACTCACAGGCGGTTTGCCGTTTTATGAAACAATGAATTCTTCGCAAACAAAAATTACCTGTAATATCATCGGCGCGGTGTGACATAATACTGTTGCAGGGACAAAAAGCCTTGCATAATAACGACTTCCGGTTTTTACCGGTATTTAATCTCGGGCAGATGCCGCAGTATTCGTCCGGCAGAAAAGCCCGGTCTTGGAGGAAAATAAAATGGCAAGCAAAAGAAATAACAACAACTCTTTAAACAATATCAAGATGCAGGCGGCTAACGAAGTAGGTGTTCCGCTTAAGGATAACGGCTATAACGGCGACCTCACTTCCAGACAGGCAGGTTCTGTAGGCGGCCAGATGGTCAAGAAGATGATTCCGAAACAGCGCATGGGAAATCACTACTACATACCCTGCTCACATTCGCTTGATATAAGGCTTTGCGGCTTCTCCCTCGATGTGACGAGAAAGCTCAGGAAGAATATCTCTGTTGATCTGAGCTATAATGTCTATATCTGTATATAATTATATTAGTATGAAAGCTCGGACGGACAGATAAGGAGCGGTCGGCGTATGTACCTTACAGCTGATATAAAGCCTTATAAAACAAAAATAGCGCATACCCGTCAGCTTTAAGCTTTGAGTATGCGCTGTTCGCTGTTTATTTATGTGTTTGTCGAAAATTTGGTGTTATATATATATTATTTACTTGTATACCGATAAAACTATTGACTTTTCTTGATATTTTCGGTATAATGATAACAGGTGATGAAAATGATAAAACGACCGGACTATATAAACGCAATATCTGAATCGTGACGGTATTACTCAAAAAGCATCATTTAACAGAATAACTCCTGTGGTATCTGTGTACCACAGGAGTTGTTGTTTATTACTGTTTTGTTCAATAAGGGCAGCGGGAACAAGGTTTCTGATCTTATTTTACCTTAACGCTTACGATATCGCTGCTTGTAACCTTTGTCCACTTGCCGTCAACATAAGCCTTTACAGCGTACTTGTATGTTTTTCCTGACGTAACGTTCTTGAGGCGTACTGCATTCGCTTCTGTGTCTGCTATCTTTGCAAGCTTGCCGTTTGTGTACCTGTAAACCCTGTACTTTGTCGCGTCCGGGACTTTCGCCCATTTCAGTATAACTTTCCCGTCGGCTGACGAAGCCTTTACTGCCGGTTTCCAATAGATCTTCACCGACGCTGTCGGCGCGTCATTCTCCGATGATTCGACACCGCCTTTTGTCCAGCGCAGCATATACTCGTAAGTCCTGTTATTTGTTGTTTTTACGATGCGTACTTTGGTTTTCTGTGTTTCAACAACTTTCGTATAGCTGTCACCCTTCTTCACATACAGCGTGTACTTTTCGGCGCCGTTTATCTTGTCCCAGCTTACCGTTATGCTGTGGTCATCGGCGGCGGAAACACGGAGTACCGGCTTTGCAGCCGCGGTTTCGGCTTGTGCCGATGTATCGGAAGAAACAGATGTGGTGGTTGATGATGTCGATGGCGGCACGAATGAAGGCTGCTGTGGAGTATAGGGATATCTTGCAGTTATCTCGTACCAGTCGGAGACGTAATCGCCCAATCCCGAAACTATGCGGACGTGGTATGTTCCGGGCTTTGTGAAGGAAACAAGACCTAACTCGGTTATTATTATGCCGTCAGTCTCAAGGGCTTCCCAGAGGTAATAACCTACTTCATCGGGGACAGACACATTAAATCCGTTATCACCCTCGCCGGCATTCTCGACAAGCTCGGGGTCTGCACCGACGATTCCGGTGAAGCTGCCGGTTACGGTATAAGATAGGGCTTTTTTGTAGTTCGAGGTTTTTACATCTATCCAATTGGAAAATGCAACAGTACCGTCCGATGCAGTAATTTTTACTCTGACTTTGTAGATACCCTCTTTGCTGAAGTTAATTCCTCTGGCGACGGTAATCATAGTTTCTATACCGTCCTGTGGTAAATAGTACTGCCATTCAACCTTATAGTTCTGATAAACCCAATTTTTATCCCTTGTTTTTTCAGTCAGTTCATTGTTTGAAAGAATTGTTTCTTTGACTGTAAAATTGAACTCCGTGCTTGTAGCCGGTTCTATATAGTATTTTATATGATAAAAAGCATTGATGTTGTCTAAATAGGCTTTATAGTCATGCCCATTTCTCATGAATTCAAGCTCGATCCAATCGGAATAGCTAACACGACCATGTTTGTCTTTATACCATGCACGGATATGATATGTACCGTTTTCTGCGTCAGCTGAGAAAAAGATTTGTTTATCGTATTTTATTGATACTTTACCGGTACTTGCTTCCATAACCTCAAACCCGAATTTATAATATTCGTTATCATTATTAACATCAATTATCCTTTCGGGGGAACCGTTTTCTGTTATATATACGTCAAAATACGTAGATAATTTGAAACCGTAATGAATATACACCGAATAAGGCGTGCAGGGCGCTATCCTCACTGTAGGAGGATAGATCTCAGCTGCGGTAGCAGGCATCCAGTTTCTGCCGCTTGTAGATTTTTTCAGACCGAGAATGATATCGGCGTACCATTTCTTTGTCCAATAGGTCTTCCAACTTAAAAAGTTAAGTGTATAAGAATAGGTTTGTTTGTAGCTGATAATATTCCTGTTCAGGGGATTATCGCCGGATTTCCTTGGATCAAATGAATCGTAATAAATATCCAGATAAGAGATATATAAGGCTCCGTCCGGTTTCATTTTTTTATTTACATACGCACTTGATCCTTTTGCTGTGCTTACAGGAAAATACGAGCCGTCGCTTTTGTAATCGTCCGTGGAAAATCCTAACTGACCAAGATAATCCATAAATGAAATATTCTTTGGAAGAAAATAATCGTAAATGTTTTTTATATCCGAAGGAGCAAGTTTGTCACTGCTTTCTATAAATTCCTTATGTTCTTTATAGTACTTATTCAATTTAGGCTCAGTCATCGGAAAATCTTTATTAAATTGATAAAAATATATAATACTGTCGTTGTCCAGATAATCGATTCCTTTCTCTTTTCCTGTATACCACCAGATCGATTCGTCGGACTTATGTTCGGCAAGGTCTTTTTCAAGCTGTATTTCTGTTGTACCTCTGTTGATATATACAAGCCTGTCATTTTCCTTTTTGTATTTGAATATGGCATAAAGGCTTATTATGCTGTTGGGAGATGTGGCATCGAGAAGCTGTGAGCTCAGCCCGTCGATCTGCTGTTTTACAAGGCTTGTGGGCGACTTGCAGGATAAATACCTCTGATATACTGCGTCACCGTAAGCGTGAACCTGCTCGTCGCTCATCTGTGATACGGCAAGAGAAGCAGACAGACATTGAGTGAGCACGGTCAATGTGTAAAAGTACTCGGACATTACACGGTCTATGTAGGGCTCCATTGTATCATATACTTCTCCGGTGAACATACAGTCGGGTACGATATCATCATAAAGCACCTGATACAGGTTTCTGCCGTTTGTGTCACGGTATGTCTTTCCGCCTACGAGATCGGAGATATTCTTTAAGCGGAAGAGCGCATTCTGCGTTTCGTTCCACTCCTTGTTTCCGCCTATCAGATAAGCTGTCTCGATAGCCTTGACATTTGCGTCCATGGTTGGATCGCTGTAGATCTGATCTACCTGTGCGGCTATACCGAGCTTTCCCATACCGCCCGCGATCTGCGTATGGAGAGTGTCAAGCTCGGAGCCGACGCCGCTGATAAATATCTCGTTCTGTATCTTGTTGAGTTTGGCGTCGATATCACTTATCCTGCGGTCAAGCTCGTCAAGGCGCGTATTCATATCCGCGCGGAAATTCTTGATATCATTGCTCAGACCGTCTATCTTTTTGCATACCTCTTTGAGCTTCTCCATTTCCGCAGATGTTCCGCCTATACCGAGCAGACTGCCCAACGCGGTAAGCACCGGAGCGAGTGCCCTGCCGTGCGGCACAAATTCTCCGACAGCGGCTACGCCTGTGTCCCACACCACCTTGCCGGGGTCTATCGCCGAAGCCGGTGCCGAAAGTCCCGCCGCGCTCGTAACGAGCATTGTTACCGACAGGAATATGCTTGCAATTCTGTGTTTCAGTTTTATCATCGTCTTATCCTTTCATAAAGTTTAATCAAAAAACGTGACAGCTTGTATGTATTATACAGCAGTCACGGGTATCATGATCCTGATTCGATTCAGATTTATAAAAAGGCAGAGCTGCCTCTGTTTTCTTACTGTGTTTTGCGTTTTGAGCGAGTCTGACAGGAAGCATAATATCAATGGCTATCTGTAAATTACAGATGCGGTACACAGTATATTATATCACATCGCAGGCGGTTTGTAAAGTGTTTTTTCTGATATTGAGCCGTATAGACAGGGATAATGCTTGCCGATGCCGACTGCTGTCGGTTCGGCTTAATATCCGTGGAAGAGCGTTTCGTAAGGTTTGCAGGTTTTGTTTATTATTCAATTTGTATCCGACAGACGGATCCGTTCACTTAATGCTACCGGATAACAGCAAAATACCGCTTTGCAAGTAATTGCAGAACGGTATTTTTTGAGAGAATATAAATCATAATGCGAAGGTCTTTTGCAGCTTGGATCGTGATGTTTCCGTGGAACCGCTCACGGAAAACAGCACCAGAAATCATTATATCGGGAAGGAATACACATTCACCACTTGAACACAGCAAGTCTGTTATTCATGTTCTTTCCGATTACAGCAAAGAGCTTTCCTCTTACAGTATATTTCTTCATTTCCTAATTATAGCTCGTTTCGGAAACGACCGACATGCGCGGCTCCAGTGGGATATACTCTTCCGCGGACTTGGTACCTCACCCGAATTTCGCGTTGGTGTGCTTCACCGCGTCATGGTGCTTGCTGTTTTTCTCCAGAATCGGGCAGTGGAGTTCAGCAAGCAGATAGCCGTGCTCAAAGCTGTCGCACAGCATATTGAGACAGGTCTTGACCTGCTCCTTTGAGAAATATTCGAGTACGCCCTCCATGACTATTATGTTCATTCCGGCTTTCGGGAGCGCTTTTGTCCATTCGCTGTCCAGAGCGCTTCCGTCGAGCATTGTGCAGCGTTCTCTGTCCTGATAGACTTTACGTCTTACCGCGATCTGATCGGGAAGATCGACATCATACCAGACGAGCTTCCCGTTATCGACCTGTGAAAATTTATCATCAAATCCACAGCCGAGATTTACACAAAGCGCGTCGGGATACTTTTTCAGCAGATCCTGCAGTTCGCGCCGGAACATGATAGTTCTTGCCACAACGCCCTCGTGGGACATGAACGGATCATACTTACTAACATCGACGCCGAGAGTGTCGATGATCTCTTTTGCTTTCAGATCCTTTATTCTCGCATTCGGACGGGAAGTCTCGCTCGCCTTTATTGCAAGCGGAATAAGCGCTGTTTCCTGAATGTCTCCGAATTTAAGTTCCATAATGACCTCCGTTTTGTTAAAATCTTCCGCGTAAAACGCATTCCGGCTGTATCATTTATTCCACATTTTTCAGCGCAAGAACCTTCGGTATGCGCCTTATCCGTATGAAGTCTATCACGGTTATTATCATGTACGCCGCGAAAACAAGCACAAATTCCTTGACAAATCCGCTGAACGGGATAACGAATGCGAAGTACCCGCCGAGTTTCATCAGCAGAACGCCCCAGATCGCATTCATGGCTTCATAGCCTATGAATATTGCGGCAAACTCGGTCACGAATACGACGAGCGCCGTTGTCACAAGATACAGCGACGCTATTTCTCCGCTACTGTAGCCGAGTATCTTCACCATGGAGATCGAACGCTCATTCTTCTCAATGATTATCTTTGTGAGCAGGTACAGTATTATTGCCGCTGCGATCACGCACACATACTGGAAATATACCATATATGAACCCATTGAGTGGTCGAGCTGTGCGGCGATCTTCAGCATATCCTCGTCCGTTATGGTCTTGGCGATGTACTTCTCATCAATATCGGATATATGTGCGTCCGACATATATCCGCTGAACGCACCCGCTTTGCGGCCGAACTCGGTATTGAACATATCGTTTGGCATGAACACAGCCAATGACGCGGAATAGTCGTAAATGTCATAGACCTTCCACTTGTACTCCTTATTCTCGTACTTTGCGGAAAGAGTAATGGTGTCACCCTTCGCGACCTTGTACTTGTTGGCGAACGCGTCGGAGATATATACTCCGTCGGCACTGCTGTCGAGCTTTACGTAATTGCTGCCGTCAGTGATTCCGTAGATCGTGATCTCCTCATCAAGGGTATCCGACTTTCTTATCAGAGATTCCATAGAAAACCGTTCGGCACCCGCCGTCTCCGTTTCTATTGTGTTTCCGTCCTCGTCATCTGTTGTAAGAAGTATGACCTGTTCTTCCGCAAACATCATATCCGTCATGCTGTTCTGGTAGTATTTCAGCGTTTCGGGCATTCCCACAGCCATTGAGAGCAGCAGCATCACAAAACACACACCGACGAATACCATGATATAGTTCGGGATATTCTGTAGGAACACGCGCATACGGAAACGTGCGAAAAACTTCCACTTCGGCAGTCTTACCGCTTTTTTGCGCTTTGCCTTTTTCAGATCGTGACGCAGGAATTTAAGTGGAGACAGTCTTAACATTCTGATTATCACAATGAAATTTATAACGAGCATCAGAATCAGCGGGACGACTGTTGTTCTGATAAACGCTTCGGGCGTCCACAGTGTTTCGTAGGTCGGCAGACTGTAGCTGTTATAATACATAGCGGTGACAACGTTTTTGAATACCGTGTAGCCGAGGATATTTCCGACTATCGATGCGAATATCACCACAAGCAGCGGACCGCTCATATAATAGCGCACCAGTTCGCCCTTTGTATAGCCCGAAGCGCGCAGTGTACCGATGACGGACGATTCCTTTTCGAGCTTTGCCGAAGCGGTCACTGCAAATATGAACGCCAGCACAGCGACAAGTATATACAGCAGCACACCGCCCATAGCCTCATCGCTGCCCATATCATTGACTGCAAAGGTCATCGCGTGGTTCGCATAGGCAGGGACATAATCTTTTATTTCTGTTTCATCTTCGGCAACGGCGGTCTGCGTTATCAGCACTTTCAGAAAATTGTCCGAAAGAACTTTTTCTTCAATGACATCGGCAGGCTTGTTCACATACTCAAACGCGTAGCCTGCGTGAAGGGGCGCTGAAAGCCTGTCAAATCCCGCGGGAGTTACCATTGCGACATCAAAGGTCAGCGCGTCGAACATCGTGTCGGTATTTTTTTCGTACAGTGTTGAGTAATCGACGAATGCCGCGAGTCCGGTTATCGTGAATTCCGTGTTTCCGGCTTTGATCTTGTCTCCGACCTTCAGTTTCACATTGTCAGCGTGCATACGGTCAATAATGATCTCGTTCTCGGCTTCGGGCTTGCGTCCTTCGAGAATGTCATACATATCTATATCCGTGCGCTCATTGAAAACGCGTATATTTCCGCTGTACGAACCGTCCGCGGGTATCAGCTCGGACTGCTCCTTGTAAAACAGCTCATATATCTTCACTGGAACCGGAGTGAAATCCTTGTTAAGCTCGTAGCGTTCGGCAAGATCGTCATACTTTTCGTTTATCTCCTTGTCGATCTCGTCCTTGGCTTCCTTCATTGCGTCGGAAAGAGCAGTCTTGTAATCGTCCGACTCATACGCGGTTCTAAGCGCTTCTTCGACAGCCTTGTCATAGTTTTCGGACATTGCGGTATCAAATGCATCTTCTGTTGCACTCTGCCGCTGTTCGTCGGAAACTTCCATGCCCATTGCCGCATATCCCGCGAGCTGTTCATTCACTGCGGCAGTGACCTGCTCCGTTATTGCAGCCTTGACCTGTTCGCGCACTTTTTCTTCTACCGCTTCGTTTACCGCTTCAACGACCTTTTCTTCTGCTTCATTGTAGGCTCGTTCGCGGAATATTCTTACAACATCGGCTTTCTCGCCGCTTTCAAGCGCCGCGAGAATATCGCTGTCCGCCTTTTTTGAGAGCTCGAAATGTCCGTCCTCCTGATGCAGCTTTCCGACATTTTCCGCAATCGCTGTCATCATACTGTTATTGGCAACATACATTCCCGACACGAAGCCAATTGTGACTACAAGCATCAGGAATATCATCAGATAGCGTTTCCAGTCGCTCAGCAGGTCTTTCCATACCCGCCTGTTAAGAGGATTTCCGGGTCTTTTTCCGAAATGTACGGCAGTTTCACTCATATCACCGCCCCCTTACCATTCAAGCTCGTCGGCTGTTATCTTCTGTGTGTTTATATCGTCGTGGCGTATCTTTCCGTCACGCAGCTTTATGACGTGATCTGCCATAAGTTTTATCGCCTCATTGTGAGTAACCATGATTATCGTGTTGCCGTACTTCGTGTTTACTTCCTCAATAAGGCGGAGTATCTCCTTTGATGTCGTGTAGTCGAGCGCACCTGTAGGCTCATCGCAGAGCAGTATATCCGGGTTCTTGACTATCGCTCTGCCTATGGAAACTCTCTGCTGCTGTCCTCCGGAAAGCTGATTGGGCAGCTTATGACGGTGCTCATAAAGACCAAGTATTTTCAGAAGTTCGTCAATGTCGAGCGGCTTGTCGGAAAGGTATGCACCGGTCTCGATGTTTTCCTTGACATTGAGATTAGGTATCAGGTTGTAGGATTGAAACACATAACCGAGGTGTTTTCTCCTGTACTGTGTCAGACCTTTCTCGTCCATTCTGCTGAGCCTGTCGCCGTTGATATATATTTCTCCGGCATCTGCATTGTCGATGCCGCCGAGAATATTAAGCAGGGTGGATTTACCCGAACCCGAAGGTCCGAGCAGCACACAGAACTCTCCCTTTGCGACCGTAAAATCGAGTCCTCGCAGGACATCCTGCTTTGTATCTCCGCTGCCGAAGCTCTTTTTAAGCTCCTTTACTTCAAGGAATTTTCTCTCTTCTTCGCTCATTTCCATTCTCCTTTATTATATGCTGTAAGTTAGTTCTTGCTAACTACAATTTGTATTCTATCACATTTATACAATAATTTCAATTGTCATTTTGTAACAATTTTCTTGATGATAAACGCACTGTATCGGCAATATTGCGTGAGATATCGTCATCATTGAGCTTTACGTCTGCGAGGCAGATAATAATCATACCGCTGCTTATTTACGTAAAAAATGCGTATATCCGCAAAAATATCGCGCATATTATTGACAATAGATAAAATATGTGATAAAATAAGTTATAATCAAGTACTGCAAAAATGCGGATAGACGCAAAAATATTGCGAGGTGATATCATGCTGCCAAGGAAACAATATGTGGATATGCTTATAAAAAAACGCGATAACGGCCGTGTCAAAGTTATAACAGGGCTTCGCCGCTGCGGGAAATCTGTACTGCTTTTTCAGCTTTATAAATCATATCTGGAACAAGACGGGGTACCGGAAGAACAGATCATTTCGCTCGCATTGGATATTCTGGAAAACGCGAAATACAGAAATCCTATGGAACTTGATAAATATATCCGTGAACGTATAGTGCATGATAAAAAACGATACTATGTATTCATTGACGAGATACAGTTCGTTTCTGAAATACAAAATCCTTATGTTGATGATCCGGAGGCTAAAATAACATTTGTTGATGTAGTTCTGGGACTTATGCAGAAGGATAATGTTGATGTATATGTCACCGGAAGCAACTCAAAAATGCTTTCATCGGATATTCTTACTCAATTTCGTGACCGCGCAGATGAAATCAGGGTGTATCCGCTTTCTTTTGCTGAATTTTACGATTCTTATACAGGTGACAAACGCGGAGCATGGCAGGATTACTGCACCTATGGCGGTATGCCTTTAACACTGACAATGGATTCGCACGAAGATAAAAGCAGATATCTTCGGGAACTCTTTGAAAGAACATATATCAAGGATATTTTAGAACGTCATAAGATACGAAACAATACGGAAGTACTTGATGTACTGCTCGACGTAATAGCCTCGGGTATAGGTTCGCTTACAAATCCGACCAGACTTTCAAACACATTCGCAAGTGAGAGGCAGATAAAAGTTGCATCGGATACAATAGATACCTATCTGAAATATTTTTCAGATGCCTTTTTATTGCGAAAAGCGGAGAGATATGATGTCAAGGGCAGAAAGTATATAAAGAGTACGTCAAAATACTATTACTCTGATCCGGGACTAAGAAACGCAAGGCTTGGATTCCGTCAGCTTGAAGAGCCTCATCTTATGGAAAATGTTTTGTATAATGACCTTATCAGAAGAAATCTTGATGTTGATGTAGGAGTTGTTGAATATAACACAAAAGACAATAACGGAAAGAATATAAGGAAACAGCTCGAAGTAGATTTTGTTGTAAACAGAGGCTTTGAACGATATTATATTCAATCGGCTCTAAGTGTTGCCGATCCTGAAAAGCGTGCGCAGGAAACCTCATCGCTGCTTCGCATACCTGACTCTTTCAGGAAAATGATCGTCGTAAAAGACTACATGAAGCCCTGGACAGATGAGCACGGCATTCAATACATCGGAATAGAGCAATTCCTGCTTGATGAAGGATTATTGAAATAAAATATACCAAAAACTCCGGTATTCAGGCTGTACACCTGAATACCGGAGTTATTTGTATTTATGATATTAAAGCTCATTTATGCTGATAACAAGCTGCTCGGGGTTATCCTTATATATACCGGCTGTTATCTTATCTGTAAAGGTAAAAATTCCCACAGCCTTTGCCTGCTCAAAGGGATATACAAGCACTTTCTCATTCATAGGGTCAACGATCCAGTATTCGCGGACTCCGGATTTCTGGTAGAGTGCAAGCTTTTCCACGGTGTCATGATCGGAATTATGGGGTGAGAGTATCTCGATCACCCAATCGGGAGCGCCGTTGCACTTTTGCTCATCAAGCTTGTCGGGGTCGCATACCACAAATATGTCCGGCTGTACGATATCGTCATCATTGAGCTTTACATATGTCGGAGCAGATAATACAATACACTTTCCGCTGTTATCCTCAATATAGTCATCGATCTTTTTAAGCAGTTTTTTTGATAAGATCTGATGTTTTATATTTGGCGCAGGAGACATAGCATAGATCTCACCGCTTACAAGCTCATACCTGCCTTCAATATCAGTCATTGCAAGAAACTCATCGGACGTGTATTTTCTTTTCATTTCATTGATAAGCATATATAGTCCCCATCTCTCTGAATTTGCGGCATATTGTTTCCTACTATTATTATATACTTTGATCGTACCTTTGTCAAGTATGCACATTCTCAATAGAAATAATTCGCAAAAAGCTAAAGTTTTTCAGATTTCTGCCGATAATTAATATGTAAGGATACGTTTAATGCGAGGGAAATCACTATGGTAATACAGCATAATCTTCCCGCTATGGCGGCGGCAAACGCGAATAGCAGGAATGTCGCGGGCATTAAGAAGCGCACAGAAAAGCTCTCGACAGGTTATAGTATAAACAGGGCGGCGGATAACGCCTCCGGTCTTGCTGTGTCCGAAAAAATGCGGTCACAGATACGCGGTCTTTCCCAGGCTACCAACAATGCGAACGATTCAATTTCACTGATACAGACAGCAGAGGGCGGATTACAGGAGACCGAAATCATTCTCCAGAGAATGAGAGAGCTTGCGGTTCAGTCCGCAAACGGTACATATACAGATGAGGACAGAGCACAGTTACAGCATGAAGCAGATGCACTCAAAGGCGAGATAAACCGAATTTCGGAGTCCACCGAATTCAACGAGATGAAGTTGCTGTCCGGCGAGATAACGGTATCGAAGGTCGATAAGGTTCCTACAAGCGACTACGGAGCACGCTACGGCTCGATAAACTATGATTTGGATATCGGCGGCGGCAAGATAAGCGTGGCGAGCAGCATACAGGGAATGTGGCTGAAATTTACCACCGGAGCATCCGGAAAGGGCGGCGAGAATGCCTATTACGAGTACGACACTGTACGCACTCAGGGCGAGCTCACACAGCACATCACTATCAATCTTGCTGAGGGTCAGACCTACACTGATGACGACATACAGAAGTTGATCGACAATGCCAACTGGCCGAAGGGGTTCGAAACAGCTCCGGGACGGGTAATGTTCAAGAGCGAGGTCGGGCAAATACGCGCAGCAGAAGCGGAGACTTACGGACTTCTCACCGGTGATCAGAAACAGGTATTATCAGCCGATCTCAAGTTAATCGGCAGTGCCGCTACAATTACCCCCGAGAGAGTAGCTTCTTCAACGACGAAAAATGTTGATGCGATTTCTCACGTGTTTAATTTAAATTTTGATACAACGGCTGATGAATATTCTGTATCTATAGACAAGGGAAGCGGTACTATCACTGTCGGTGCGGCTGCGGAATATGCGACGGAACAGGAGGCAAAAGCTGCATTGAGCGGCATTGGTTATGCCATTTCCGGAGAATTGAACAAAGGAACCGATTATTATGCTAACACTGTAAATGGTGAACCGGACGGCGTAGAATATGTAGATGCCAACGGAAACCCAGTCAAGGCAAATCACAAAGCAGACATCAACATAATCGGGTTTAATTCTAATAATGTTTCCAAAAATACAGTTTATCAGACCGATGAGAATGGAAATGAAGTTACCGATGAAGAAGGTAATAAGATTGTTGAACGCGAATACTATACTCTTGACCCGCAAGCTCTTACAGTAAATGTCGGAAGAACACAGTCGGTCGCATACATATACAGCAATTCATCATTCTCATATACTTTTAGCGCAAGTCAGTATGGCTCATATGCTGATTATGTCCGTGACGAAGAAAAGTACAAGTATCCCGATGCTATTGATGAGTATAATATGAATGCATTAAAAGAAGTACAGTTTGTACCTGTCAGAAATGCTGATGAAGATGTTTCAGTCAACATTGATACCGGTGCTGGTTCAGGACATAATACAATGTATGTTTCATTAAAACAGGGCGCTGCCATAAAAGGCGCAGACATACAGGTCAAAATGCAGCAGGCACTCGACGAAGGCGGATTTAAATATTCTGTCGATATGAAGGAAACACTTGGTACCTATTCAATATATGGAGCCTACAGAGCGATTAGTTCAACTGTCGAAATCAGAGAAAGCGGAAGATATGACGGCACATTCGGAGTGAGAGATCTGACCGGATATTCTAATTTAACCACTCCCGGACACCGCTCGGTGCGCCGTGTCGGTACGATAGCTGGTGTAAGACAGACTGCCGAAGCTGACCTCACATCTCTGATGATACAGCCGGGTAGCGGCACTATTGGTTCGTCCGACCGTATAAAGTTCACTGCGAACACCTACGGCAAAGCAGCGAATTATGACTTGCTCGTTCCCGAGTTCACGATAACTACCGAACAGGATCTGCCTGCCGGCAAGGAATATGTGGATACATCGAGCGGATCAGCGTATATCCACCTTGCCACCGGCACGAAGTACACCAATGAATCCATTGAGAAACTGCTGAAAGACGCAGGCCTCGACTATACCGTCGAGCTCACTGACAGCCATTCCCCGGACGGCGACAAGGATGGCGAGATTTATTTCAACAACACCGGCAGTGTCCGTGTACACGAAAGCGTAGCAGGACAGGGAGTAGGTCTTGAGGATATCGCAGACATGAAGGAAGAACTCGAATTCCAGATCGGCGCGAACGGCGTTGAAGATCAGAAAGTCGGAATGGATATAATAGATGCAAGCGCAAGTGCGATCGGTGTCGCTGATATCGACATTTCCAATCAGTATGATGCCAACAAGGCTATCGAGAAGATCGATGAAGCGATAAAGACTGTGTCCACATACAGAGCGGAAATGGGCGCTCTCCAGAACAGAATGGAGAAATCAGTAAACAGCCTCACTACTTCAAACGAGAACCTTACCGATGCCGAAAGCCGTATCCGCGATACAGATATGGCTGCCGAGATGATCGAATACCAAAAAAACAATATTATCCAGCAGGCTTCTCAGTCCATGCTCGCGCAGGCTAATCAACAGCCGAACGGGATATTGAGTCTGTTGGGGTAAAAGAATAAGATTATTCAAAATCACAGCATACGAAACTGTATGCTGTGATTTTTATTTTGACAAAAAAATAACAGGTAGCACAAGCCGCCCGTTATATCAGGTTATCTATTTCTGAAATCACACAGCCTTCAGCACCTTCTTACAATCTCTGGCATTTGTTCATTTACAATCTTGTAGAATGTTGTTTTCTTCAAACCCGTATTTCTCATAGCCTCAACAGCTGTCTGCTCTCCCTCAAGCCACTTGTTGCACTCGGCGTAGAAGTTCTCCGGTATTTCAGTCTTCTTTCTCCCGAAGTGGATTCCTTTTGCAAGCGCAAGCTTGATCCCCTCGGCTTGTCTTGCCTTTATCTTCTGCCTTTC
>CACZGM010000010.1 GCA_902780695.1 uncultured Ruminococcus sp.
GACATTATTATTCTTTTCAGCATCGAACGGTTTATTATATGAAAAAAATGTATTTTTGTCTGCCGGTTGAAAGTTTCTGCAAAGCCTTCTGTCGGATTACAGCAACATCAGGAATCTTGTGCGAAGCACATACCGGCATTATTCATTATTCATTATTCATTTTTTCTGAACGGCGCAAGAGGGTTCCCTTCGCTGTCGTACACAGGTATCTCGTCGGTGTAGTTCGTCCAGAGGTAGCGCACGGAGACCGGCTCGGCTATTCCGGCACAGGTCACCGTTATAACGCTGCCGCTCACGGTGATATCGGCGGGCTTGTAAACTCCGTCGGTACCGGCAAGCTCAAATCCGCTGCCGCTGCCGCGGATCTCCAGCTCACTCCGGGCGTTCGTGCTGACTTCTATCCTGCCGTTCCTGCGAAGCACAGATGTGCAGAGCAGCGGTTCATGTCCGCTTTCACCGTACGCAACGGACAAAGCCTGTTCATAAAGGCGCTTCGCAACGGTCTCCTTGTCATGCGGGTGTATCTCGTTGAACTCGCCGCAGTCTATCGCCACCGCAAGTCCCGTGTTCCTCACCGTGCGGTACACCTTTTCCTGCGCCTCGCGGATAAGGCACCAGTTCTTCCGGTCGGAATCGTCCTTGTAGCGGTGCATGGGAAGCTGCACAATAAGGAACGGCAGCGAAAGATCGTCCCAGTCGGTGCGCCACAGGTCGATAAGCCCCCGGAGCAGCTTGTAGTAGTTCTGCGGATTGTCGTCGTCGCTCTCACCCTGATACCAAAGGAATCCCGCAAGAGTGTACGGGCATACGACTTTTATCATGCTCTTGTACAAAGTTGTGGCACTGCACGGATTAAGCGGCAGCGGAGGTCCCGGATATCTGCACTCACCGCAGTACTTGAGGCAGCCGTCCCATGTCGGGTCGGGCGTATTGGTGTAATATTCGGCACTCTTGCGATTCCATTCATCATGGTATGCCTGATATTCACGGAACTCGCGGGTCATCTGCTCCACGGTCTTCCCCTCCATGGCGGCGAGATACTTGTCATAGTCAAAGCGCATATCCGTATCTTTTTCAAGGCTTTCAGCACTCATCCAGTACGACGCTTTTGTGCCGCCCCAGTTGCAGCCTATGACTCCCACCGTACAGCCCAGCTTCTCGGACAGCCGCTTCGCAAAAAGATATCCTACTGCCGACCAGATCTTAGCGGACTCGCTGTCAAAGGTCTTCCAGCAATTGTCGGCAACGACTTTCTCATAGTCCGGCTCGCCGCATACTATCTTCTGCGTATAGTAGAAACGCACGTTTACTCCGGCGTCGTTTTCAAGGTGTTCCTTTCCGGTCGTGCAGTTCTGAAGCTCGTATTCCATATTCGACTGACCGCCCGCGAGCCAGACCTCGCCCACGGCGACATCGGTGAAAGTGCGGGAAAATCCTTCCGCGCTCACGGCCATTTCAAGCCCGTCCGCAGCTTCTCTGGCGGGCAGAACCGCCGTCCATCTGCCGTCTGTGACGGTCGTGACCGCGGTGTCGTCTCCGAGAGTCACCGTAACACGGCAGCCGTCGTCACCGGTGCCGAAAACGCTTATATTCTTTCTTCTCTGCAATACCATGTGATCGCTAAACATGGGTGATATTTTTATCATGATACTGTTCCTTTCTGTTATTCGTCTGTCCGGATATCGACCGTGAACGCAAACGGAGCACCGTCGCTCTCCCGGCTCAGCGTGAACTCTATGCTCACAAGGATATCGTCATACTCGAAGGAAGCCATGAACTCCGCACTTCTGCCGCCCTCATAGCTTGCAAAGCCGGATATCTCATCACGGCAGCTTTTCAGCGCATTTGCGAAAGCACGTCTTGTGTCAAGATAGCACCGGAACTCATAAGGAAGCTGTCCGATGCTTTCAAGCAGAGCGTCCGTGTCAAGGCGGAATATATCCCTCGGATATACCGTGAAGCTGACATTCCCGAGTCCGGGCGCGTCGAAATACAGCGCACTGTCGATGAAAAGCTCGTCGAGCTCGTCCGCGTCGTAAATATCGGGTCCGTCATCTTCATGCTTTCCGCCGAAAAGCCACATACCGGCTCACCTCCGTCTTTACCGATTATAGCATTATAAGGCGGTTTTGTAAAGAGAAAAATTTTTTCAATTCACAATTCACTTTTTTCAATGCACAATTACTGCGCACATTTGCAGGATATCCGTATCCCGACGATTTGTTCTCTTTTTTGTGAGCTTTCCGTATAATCGGATCATCAATACGCCGACCCTGCCTCTATCCCGGCCGGATGGTATAGATAGTATGAATGTCAGAAAGTAAACCGATAGTTCCCCGATATTATCAATTTTGTTATAAATGTCTATTGATTTTATAAGCACTTTAGTATATAATTATTACGAATCAATTACCTGCTGCGGTAATATATCTGTCCGCAGTGCGAAATACTGAAAAGGCGGTGACATCAATGCTGAAAAACATCGGTGGGATAAGTTACGAATGCTATCCCCTCACATCTGCACAGCTGCTGAACCTTACCAATATCAAGGAGGGTTCCACCGATGAGGTAGAAAACATCGGCGCGGGTCAGTTCCTGCAGATAAACGTAAATCTTGCCGCGATGCGTGAGGCTCTCAACCGCGCGGTGGAAAGATGCGAGTCCATGAGACTGCGTCTGTGGAAGGACCCCGAAACGGGCGAGACATGGCAGTACGTCGTTCCGTATCAGAACGAATACTTTGAGTATTACGACTTTTCCGAGTGGAAGGAAGAAAAGGTGCATGAGGTACTTGACAAGTGGACTTCGCAGCCCTTCGACACCTTCGGCGGAAAACTGTCAAGAATAGTCATACTCACTCTTCCCGACGGATACAACGGCTTCTACTACAACGTGCATCACGCCTGCATGGATTCAAGCTCCGTTATAGCCTTCACAAAAGACGTTATCGAGATATACTGCTCGCTGATATATGATATGCCCTATCCGAAACCTATGGCATCGTATATAGAGTCCGTAAAGAAGGATATGACCTATGAGGGCAGCAAGAAGCAGAAGCGCGACGAGGAATACTGGCAGAAGCAGATAGATCTCCCGGAGCCCCTGTACACCGACTATACCGGTCCCGGCAGACTGCTGCAGCTGCGTAAGGACAACAATAACAAGAAACAGCGCTGGGGACTGCTGGCAAGCTCCGACGGCAAAGGAAAGACCATCACCTATGAGCTTAATGTCGAGTCCACCATGAAGATAATGGAATTCGCGAAGCAGTACGATCTGCCCGTCAGCGCGATAATCCTCCACGCAATAAGAACAGTCCTCGCAAAGTTCAACAACGACAGCACCGACGTTACTATCACCGATCTTGTCAGCAGACGTTCGACACTGGACAACAAGAAATGCGGAGGCGTAAGAATGCACGCGTTCCCGCTGCGTACAATAATGCCGCTCGACACAACCGTTCTTGAATCTATCCGCATGATAAAGAAAACACAGGACGAGCTGTTCATTCACGCTGATTACGACCCGCTGAAGGTATTCGGAGGACTCGCGGAGAAATACGGCGGAGCCCCCGGCTCCACCTACGCAAGCGTTGACTTCACCTATCAGCCCGGTACCCTTGCGGCAATAGGCGAATCGCTGAAAGGCATAGGCTTCAAGAGCAGGTGGTACAGCAGCGGCAAACAGCCGAAACCGATGTACATCACCGCGATGCACAGACCCAGCGACGGCGGTCTCAACTTCTTCTTCGGATATCAGACAGAGTGCGCGACACCCGAGGAGATAGAGTTCCTGTATTATTTCACGGGAAGAGTGCTGTTCCGCAGCATTGAAAATCCCGATAAAACCATAAAAGAGATCATTGATATGACCTGATGAAAGGAGCACTTTACCATGCTTGAAAAAATGAAAGACATCATCACACAGTACGTCGAAATAGACCCCGACACCATAACAACGGGATCCCGCTTTATCGAGGATCTCGGCTTCAACTCCTACGACATCATGTGTATGCTCGGTGACGCGGAGAGCGAATTCGATGTCGAGATAAACGAAGAAGAGATCATGAAGTGCAAGACGGTGGGCGACCTGCTCGATTACTTCGGAGGTCAGAAGAATGGCTGAGCTTGAGCTTAAAACACTGAAACAGCTCGTCTATAATGCAGAGGAGCTGTACGGAGACGAGATATTCCTGCGTGAATACATCGACAAGAAGTTCCGTGATACGAGCTTCCGTGAATTCCGCAAATCCTGCGACGATATCGCGGTCTGGATACAGAAGCACTTCACGGAAAAGACGCATATAGCGCTGGTAGGCGCGACATCGCTCGAATATCTGAGCGCGTGGTTCGGCGTACAGTGCAGCTGCAATGTGTCCGTTCCTCTCGATACAAACAACACGCCCGAAAATATTGCGGACGAGCTTGCGCGCTCGGACAGCAAAATGGTATTCCTCGACGAGAAGCACGTCAAAGATGTACCGCTGTTCAGGGAACGCTGCCCGCAGATAGAATACTATGTGCATCTGCACAAGCCCGAGGAAGGTATGCTGTTCCTCGGCGATATGGCTGCCGAGTATGCGGGACAGAAGCCCGGGGGCAGCCCCGATGAGGACGACCTTGCCGCTATACTGTTCACCTCCGGTACAACCGGCGTGAGCAAGGGAGTTATGCTCACCCACGCAAACCTGATCGACAACACCACCTGCACACCTGATGACGACTATCACGGAATGAAGCTGCTCACAGTGCTTCCGATACACCACGTTTTCTGCTTCACTATAGACATTCTGCACAGTCTCTGGAACGGCGTTACTGTCTGCGTGAACGACTCGCTGTTCCATATAGCCAAGAACCTCAAGCTGTTCGAGCCGGAATACTGCACATTCGTGCCGATGATCGCGTCCACGATACTCGGAAAAATGCAGGCGGCGGCAAAGAAGATACCGCTCAAAAAGATGATCGCGCATGAGACCTTCGGCAAGAAGCTCAAAGGCATTATCTGCGGCGGCGCGTATCTTGACCCGGCTGTTATTGAAGGATATAAGGAATTCGGCATAGATATCGCGCAGGGCTACGGCATGACCGAGTGCTCTCCGAGAATATGCACCGCGATAATAAACTGCCCGCACCCCGATTCCGTCGGAAAGATAGTAAGAGGCTGCGAGGTGAAGATCGTTGACGGCGAGATCTGGGCAAGGAGCAAGTCGGTAATGAAGGGCTACTACAAGAACCCGGAGGAGACCGCAAACACGCTCACCCCCGACGGCTGGCTCAAAACCGGAGACCTCGGGCACACCGGCGACGACGGCTATCTTTATATCACAGGAAGAAAGAAGAACCTTATCATACTCTCAAACGGCGAGAACGTATCGCCTGAGGCGATAGAGGGCAAATTCGCAGTTTTCCGCCCCATAAAAGAAATGGTGGTATATGAGGATAACAAGGTCATAACCGCGATGATCTATCCCGACCCCGACTACAAATCAAAGGATATCCAGGCAGAGATACGCAAAAAGGTGGAAGAGGTCAACGACACGCTCCGCTCCGAGATGCGCATAGTAAATATCGTATTCCGCGACCACGAGTTCGTCAAGACCGCTTCGAGAAAAATAATCCGCGCAAGGATAAATGAGTGACGGATATGGATATCGGATTTATTGTATCTGTCGCACTAAACTTCATTGCCTTTATCCTGACCGCAGTCGGCACCTTTGTAATGATAAAGGGCATTGATGCGGACGAGCATCTCGCTGCTGACGGCTGGCACTCGATAAAATACTTCACCGTACAGTCAAACCTGCTGTACGGCGCTTACGCGGCAGTATTCGCGGTCATCGGGCTGATATACGGCTCAGCAGATGCCGTTCCCGATGTGTTCTATATACTGAAATATATTTTTACGGTGGGAGTCACGCTCACGATGCTGACAGTTCTGCTGTATCTTGCTCCGGTAGTGGTAAAATCCTATCCGCCGCTTTTCAAGGGCGCCAATCTGTATTTCCACCTGCTGGTCCCGCTGCTCGGGGTGATCTCGTTCTGTTTCTTTGAAAAGGAAGCGGAGATAAGCATTCCGCAGACTTTCCTCGGGCTGATACCGTTCGCGCTTTACGGTGTTTACTATACCGTAAATGTGTTTGCTCACGCGGATAACGGCAAGGTCGATATGAAGTACGACTGGTACGGCTTTGTCATGAAGGGCGTGGACAAGGCGGCAATAGCGGCTTTGATAATGATCGCGGCAGCGACCGCGATATGCTTCGGGCTCCGCTTCATAAATTCACTCTGACAGTACAGGCTTTTACGCCTGTACTGTTTTTTACTGCCTGATATCCGTGAACGGCTGCAGCGGGTTCCGGTGGAGCGGATACAAATAAAAAATAAGGTTTTGGTATTGAAAAACAGTGCGGAATGTGTTATAATAATATAATAATGTATTTCTGAAAGGACAGGCAACATGGCAAAAATCAGGATAGCCGTTTTATTCGGCGGTGCAACAAAGGATCACAAGGTATCGCTCATCTCCGCGTATTCGCTGCTGAACGGTCTTTCGCCCGAAAAATACGATGTGACTCCCATCGGCATCACAAAAGCGGGCAGATGGCTCTATTTTCCCGGAAGCTACGAGGAAGTAAAGGACGGTACATGGGAACAGTCCGGAGACTGCTGCTCCGCGATAATCAGCCCCGACCCTCTGCACGGCGGCATAATCACAATAATGTCCGACGGCTCGACAGCTTTCAAGCGCATTGACGTGGTAATGTCCGTGCTTCACGGCAAATACGGCGAGGGCGGAAGAATACAGGCTTTGCTGAAGCTGTCAAAGATACCCTATGTGGATTGCAGCCCCGAGACCGCAGTTTTCTGCATGGACAAGATAATGACCCACCTCATTCTCCAGTCCTTCGGCATCGGTGTCCCGAATTACGCCATACTTGAACGAAGCGATATGAATATCATAGACAAGCGTATCGCTGAGATAGAAAAAAAGCTGTCATATCCGCTGTACGTTTCCGCTTCGAGCTGCTCCTCCTCTATCGGTGCAAATCAGGTACACAACTCCGAGGAAATGAAAACGGCGGCAAAGATAGCGTTCTCGCATCACCACACCGCTATCGTCGAGGAAGACCTGAGCGGAAGAACGATAGAGATCGCGGTAATGGGGAACTCCTACGAGGTCGAGACCACGGTTCTCGGCGAGATAGCCAAGAAGCACGGCATCAATTCAGCTGCCGCGTATGTCGCGGAATTCAAGGCCGACCCGGAGCTCACGGCCGAGCAGCGAAATGAGATAATAACCACGGCAAAGAAGGTATTCCAGTGCCTGAGCTTCAAGGGCTGTGCGAAAATGTCATTCAGGCTCGCGGACGAGGGACGCGTTCTGCTGCGCCGTATAACGCCGATACCCGGATTTACCCCGGAAAGCTCTCTGCTCATGCTTATGCGCGAGAGCGGGTATGACTATCCGGAGGCGATAAACAAGCTCATCAGCCTCGCGATAGATACAGATGCCTGATACCCGAAAGGAACCCCTTTATATGATACCTGTTGATCTGAATATAACAAGCACGGTGAAAAGTGATGATGACGAGGAAAAGATCGAGTTTTTCACCGTCGGGCAATACGCCATGACCCCGGAGGGAGCCGTGATCACATACGAGGAAACGGAAGGGATAGGCTATGAGGACTGCGAAGTCAGTGTAAAGGTCTGCGGAAGCAGCATAACTGTCGAGCGGACAGGTCCCGCCGCTTCCACTCTCTGCATAGAGAAGAATGTGAAACATCACAGCATCTACGGCACACCGTTCGGTGATTTCACTATGGGAATAAACACCTACGACATACAGAATACGCTCGGAGAAGCCGGAGGCAGGCTGTGGTTCAAGTACAGCATCGACATCAATTCCGACTTTGTCTCCGAGAACGAAATGGAAATACTCGTCACACCCTCGGGAGAGGAAGAAATGAAGAGTGAATAATTATGGTGCCGTCCTGCGGACGGGATTTTAAAAGTTGATGAAACCGGAAAGAAAGAATAAAAAAGGAAATAATGATATGAATGTCAACATGAATGAAAAAGCAAAGAACGAAGTAAAAGAGATCGTAATGAAGGCGCTGGGACAGCTCGTTGCAGACGGAAAGCTCCCCGGAGAGCCGCTGCCGCCGTTTACGGTCGAGCAGCCCGCAGACAGCTCACACGGTGACTTCTCCTGCAACGCGGCGCTTGTTTCCGCCAAGACATACAGGAAAAATCCCCGCGAGACCGCCGGACTGATAGCCGAAGCCGCTGTGCTTGACGGCACTATGTTTGACCGTGTGGAGGTAGCAGGCCCCGGATTCATCAATTTCTTCCTCAACCCGCTGTGGTTCGGCGAGACAGTTTCCGCCGCAATAGAAGAAGGCGGAAATTACGGCAGAACAGAGCTCGGCGGAGGAAAGCGCGTGCTTGTGGAATTCGTTTCCGCCAACCCGACAGGACCCATGCACATCGGAAACGCACGCGGCGGCGCGATAGGCGACTGCCTTTCTTCCCTGCTCGAATACGCGGGCTATTACGTTGAGCGCGAGTTCTACATCAACGACGCGGGCAATCAGGTAAACAAGTTCGGGCTCAGCCTTGACATACGCTATAAGCAGATATTCGGCAGCACCGAGGAAATGCCCGAGGACAGCTACCACGGACAGGACATCATCGACCATGCGAAAGCATTTGCCGACAAGTACGGCGACAAGTATATGGGCGTGTCCGAAGAAGAACGCAGAAAGGCGCTTGTGGAGTACGCTCTGCCGATAAATATAAAGGGTCTTGAAGACGATCTGCTCAAATACCGCATAAAGTACGACACATGGTTCAGAGAAAGCTCACTGCACGAAAGCGGCAAGGTGAAAGAGATCGTAGAGATGCTCAAGGAAAAGGGTGTAACCTACGAAAAAGAGGGCGCGGTATGGTTCAAAGCGTCCGATTTCGGCGACGATCAGGACAGAGTGCTTGTCCGCGCAAACGGAGTTCCGACATATTTCGTTCCCGATATCGCATATCATTACAACAAGCTCGTAACGCGCGGATTTGACAAGGCGATAGATATTCTCGGTGCCGATCATCACGGCTATATCGCGCGTATGAAGGCAGCGCTCACCGCTCTCGGAGTGGATGCGGGCAAGCTGGATATCGTAATAATGCAGATGGTACGTCTGGTGCGCGGCGGTGAGACCGTAAAGCTGTCGAAACGCTCCGGAAAGGCGATAACCCTTGCGACGCTGCTTGACGAGATACCTATGGACGCGGCAAGATTCTTCTTCAATCTCCGCGACCCGGACACTCACCTTGAATTCGACCTCGATCTTGCTATCGAGGAAAGCTCAAAGAACCCCGTATTCTATGTACAGTACGCACACGCGAGAATATGCAGACTGCTTGAGAAGTTTGCGGAGGAAGGCGTAACAGTCGAAAAAGTACAGCCCTCCGCTCTCAGATACACCGAAGAAGCGGAACTTGCCGTTATCAGACAGATCGCGGCACTGCCCGACACGATAAACGAGGCGGCGGCTTCATACAATCCGTCACGCATAACCCGCTATGTTTACGAGCTCGCGCAGCTCTTCCACAAATTCTATGATTCCTGCAAGATAAAGGGAGAAGCGGACGATATCGTTATGTCGAGACTTGCGCTTTGCTCCGCCGTAAGAACGGTTATCAGGAACCTCCTCGATATGCTCAAGGTAGAAGCGCCGGAGAAGATGTGATGCCGCTCCGGAATGCGGCAGCTTCATTATTCTATGAACCGGTACGGTGCCAATATCTTTAAATCACGAAAGGAAAAGAAATGACAGACGACTGTTTACGACCGATAGCGATAAAAAACGACGTATTTACAGTGATAGGAGCAAGCGGCGAAATGACGATACCCTACGGGGAAACGTCGTTCACCGTGCTGAAGGAGATATACAAAACCAGAATAAAGGAAACCGGCGCGGTAAACGCGGCTGCGATAATGCTTGACGGCATCTCACTGATGTCCGACCTCCGCGCCGCGATACTTGAATGCCGGAAGATCGGAAGCCCGATATATGTTATGCTGAATGTTGACGGCGAACTGCTTACGGAGAATGAAATGCCCGCCGACGCGGCTCTCATAGTCGCACAGAGTCTCGGAGCTATCTGTTTCGGCATATCATCGGACGATACCCGGACGCTCATTGACGGCGTACACCGCATAAAGCCGTGCTCGCAGATACCGATAGCTGTGCGTCCCGAAACCGGAACCGTCACCGACGACGAGCTGAGGGAGCTGCTTCAGGCAGGGACGGATGTTTTCATCGGTCTTACCGACGAGTGTGCCGCGAGATTTCAGAATATTATCTCAAAGGAGGGCTATGCCCCGCCGGAGATAGAATACATAGACTCGGTAATGCTTGCCGGTGAACGCTCTGCATTCTTTCTTGAACACGACACCACCGAGATATCCTACCCGATAGAATGCAACGCGGGCATGGGTGAGGACCTCATCGCTGCCTGCGAACAGGGCGGGTTCGACGTACTGAAAATACAGATAAACTCACCGGATGACGCGCTCGATTTTGCGGACAACGCACACATGGCGACACTGCCGATAATGTTCAGCGGCGACGACGAGATCGCTATGAAGCTCGCAGTCATGCTTTATCAGGGGCGTGCGCTCATAGACGGTACCAGTCTTATCGACCCGGAGGAACTCAAAAACACCGCCGGCAAGTACGGCGCGGTCATTTACTGATCGGAGGATAATTTGTCATACGATATAAAGGTGCTTTCCGTGGGAGCGGTATGCAAACTGAATATGAGCTGCGGCAGCATCATCGCGGAAAGAGCCGTCATACCCGGAAAGGAGTTTTCCGGAAGCTATCCGTTCGTATCTAAAATCGGCGGAGAGTGGTTCGGGCTTATCAAAGAAGGCTCACCGAAAAATACCGGCTCGTTCGATGTCTGCGATTTCGATTTCGGCGGAGAAGAACACGAGCTTTCGTGGAGGACAGGGGCTTCCGCAGTCGGACATTACAGCCTGCTGTTCCGTTCGGAGGAGCTTTTTTCGGATTTCCGGCTCGTGATGAAACAGCTGCGGAATATGTCGCCGACGAAAATGCTCATATTCCTGCCAAGACTCGACGGCAACGAACAGAACGATATCTGCGGAGTGCTGACGCTCGACGATTTTATGGCGCTTATCCCGCAGAAAAGGATATACAGCAATATCTGCTACATAATACAGAATTAGCATATCAGAAAATACAGGAGAAAAGATATGGAACTTACCGAAAAAACAATAGACAGCGAACTTAAATACAAGGGCAGAGTCATTGACGTTTACAGCGACACCGCACTGCTTGAAAACGGAAAAGAAGCCAAGCGCGATGTGGTGCGCCACCCGGGCGGAGTGTGCATTGTCGCGCTCACCGAAAACAAAGATGTTTACTTTGTGAAGCAGTTCAGATATCCTCACGCAAAGGTGCTGCTCGAAATACCCGCAGGCAAGCTCGAATGGGGTGAGAGCCACCTCGAATGCGGCAAGCGCGAGCTGCACGAGGAAACGGGCTGCACCGCCGACGAGTTCACATATCTCGGATGCCTGTACCCGACACCGGCTTACGACAGTGAGATAATACATATGTATCTCGCCAAGGGTCTGCATAAGGATAAGCAGAAGCTCGACGATGATGAGTTCCTTGAGGTATATACGATACCGCTCGACAAGGCGGTGGAAATGGTGATGAACAACGAGATAGAGGACGCGAAAACACAGCTTGCACTGTTAAAGGCTGCCCGCCTGCTGAACTGACACATACTTCTCGTACGCGTTCATTATGCGGGATTCGATCTCGCCTCTTGCTTCCGGGCTTATCGGGTGGATTATATCACGGAACATTCCCGATTCGTCACGTCTGCTCGGCATTGCGACAAATACCCGCTCCTCACCCTGCACTATCTTTATGTCATGCACGGCGATTGCGTTATCGACGGTCATCGACACGACCGCTTTCAGCCGTCCGTCCTGCATGACTTTTCTTATTCTTATATCGCTTATGTTCATAAGAGCGACCTTCCTTTCATAATACGCACTACGATCACATATCGTGTCAGTCGGACACATCTGATCTTCAATGATATTTTAATCTGATATGCCGCAAATATACGGAATAAAGCATAACATTTCCGGCGCGGTGAATAATCTTTATATGACCGTCTTTTCATCGGATAAACTTCCGGAAGGAGCAAACTGTACAATGGAAAATTTTCTTAAAGGCAAGAAGCACATACATTTCATAGGCATCGGCGGCAGCGGTATGTACCCGCTCGCGCAGATACTCCACAAGCAGGGGTACTATCTGACCGGTTCGGACAACAACGAGACGGAGACGCTTAAAGCCGTTCGCGCCATGGGAATACCGGTTTATATGGGACAGCGCGCAGAAAATATCGAGGGTGCCGACCTTATCGTGCATACTGCGGCGATAATGGCAGACAATCCGGAGCTTATCGCGGCTAAAGCGAGCAGCGCGCAGGTAATAGAGCGCTCGGTACTGCTCGGACTTGTGACGAGTATGTATGACAACGCGGTGTGTGTGTGCGGCACTCACGGAAAGACCACGACAACATCAATGCTCACACACATTTTTCTCGCGGACGGCAACGACCTCACCGCTGTCATAGGCGGCAAGCTGAAAGCGATAGGCGGCAGCGGCATCTGCGGTACGAGCGATACTATGGTCTGTGAAGCCTGTGAGTTTGTGGATACGTTCTTAAAGCTCTACCCCGATACGGCGGTAGTGCTGAATATCGACTGCGATCACCTTGACTATTTCAGGACAATGGAGAATATGAAGCGCTCCTTCACTAAGTTCTGCAATATGACAACAAAGCTGATCGTTTATAACGGGGACGATGCGAACACTGTCGAAGCCGTTTCAGCCGCAAAGGAGACAAAGGCTCGTCTTATAACGTTCGGAAGCTCGGACGGGAATGACTACTATCCTGCCAATATAGAGCATATCTCCGATTTCAACACGGAGTTCGACCTGTATCATTCCGGCTCGCTTGTCGGTAGGGCAGCTATACACGTTCCCGGCGAACACAATGTGATGAATGCTGTCGCGGCAATAGCGGCGGCGCTCGAAAACGGCTGCAGGTTTGAGAGCGCGGTAAAGGGTCTTGCGGAGTTCCACGGTGCGGTGCGCAGATTTGAGAAGCTCGCGGAGGTAAACGGCATCACGTTCGTGGACGACTACGCGCATCACCCGACGGAAGTGAGGTCTCTGCTTGAAACCGCAAAGGCTATGAATTTCAGGCGAGTATGGGCGGTCCATCAGCCTTTCACCTATTCCCGCACGGCAACACTGCTGAACGAGTTTGCGGACGCTCTTTCGATAGCAGACAGGGTGGTGCTCACCGAGATAATGGGCAGCCGCGAGAAAAACACATACAACATCTATTCCAAAGATCTTGCGGAGAAGATAGACGGCGCGGTATGGTTCCCGACATTTGATGAAGTCGCCGACTATGTCGTGAAGAATGCGGAAAGCGGTGATCTGGTGATAACTCTCGGCTGCGGAGATGTGTACAAGGTAGGTTATCTGATGATCGAAAAGCTCGGCGGCAAGCTGCTGTAGTCTCTGCTATATCCGCTGCCTCCGGCTGCGTCCTGCGCACCCTGCACCGCGGCAGCGTGACGCTGCACCCGGATGATATTTTGAGTTTTGGCTGGTGAAGTGATTGAAACTGACAGAAGACAAACTTTCTTCCGCAATAAGAGCGGGAAATATAGATAAACTTTACTTTCTGTACGGCAAGGAGCCGTTCCTCATAAATATGCACACGGACAGGATCATAAAAAAGACAGTCGGTGAGGACGCGCTTGACTTCAATCTTCAGCGCCTTGACGGAAATCCCGAACCGGATGTACTGTCGGATTATATCGAATCACTGCCCGTTTTCGCGGAGCGCAAGGTCATAACCGTCAAGGACTATGACCCCGAAAAGAACGATGCCGATACCGACAAACGCATACTCGATATGATAAGCGATATTCCCGATACGACAATACTCATCTTTTACTGCACCGGTATCGCGATCGACGAGAAAAAAGCAAAGACAAAGAAATTCATCTCTGCTGTTGAAAAAAACGGCACTGTCTGCGCAACGGAACTTATGAAAGCGCCGAAGATCGCGGAGCTGTGCGTAAAAAAAGCGGCAAAAGGCGGTGTCGTCCTGTCTTACGACGACGCACTCGAACTGACGGAGCGGGTAGGCGGCAGTATGGCTTCCGCAAGCGACGAGACCGCAAAGCTGATGAGCTACGCGGGCAGCGGCGGCACCATTACCCGTGAAAATATCAATGCGCTTGTGCCGAAACGCCTTGAAGCGGAAGTCTTCGACCTTGCAGCGGCTATAAACTCCGGCAGACGCACGGACGCTTTCCGTATAATCGACGAGCTTTTCAGTCAGCAGATATCCCCGGTGAACATACTTTCCGCGCTTTCGGGCGCATACCTCGATATGTACTGCGCAAAGCTCGCGAAAGTGAACGGCATAAGCCCGCAGAACGCCGCGCAGATGTTCGGCTTCTACGGCGGCAGACAGTGGGGCTTCGCAAATAAGGTGTACCCCGCCGCCGCACGGCTCGGGATAGGATATCTGCGCGAGACTGTCAGCCTTATGTCGGAAACGGATATAAAGCTCAAATCCTCGGCTGTGGATAAACGAATACTGATCGAAGAAGCGGTCACGAAGCTGTTTATCTTCCGGGAGCAAAGACCGCAATGAGCGAAAAGATAAAGCTCACTATGCCTGTGATAGTAGAGGGCAGATATGACAAGATAAAATTACAGAGCGTGATAGACGGAATAATCATCACGACCGACGGCTTCGGGATCTACAAAAACAGGGCGAAACAGGCGCTCATAAGAAAATATGCCGAAACGACGGGAATAATAATACTTACCGACAGCGACGGCGCAGGATTTCAGATACGGAATTCCCTCAAGGGCTGCATCGGCAGCGGCAGAGCCGTTAATGTCTATATCCCCGATATCTTCGGCAAGGAACGCCGGAAAGACAAGCCGTCCAAAGAAGGCAAACTCGGCGTTGAAGGCATAGACCCGGACGTTCTGCGGGAAGCCTTCGCAAAGGCGGGAGTTTCCGGCTGTACCGAACCCCGTACCGCGTGGATAGACAGACAGCGGTTCGCGGAGGACGGGCTTTCCGGCTCGGACAACAGTTCGGAGCTGCGCAGGGAGCTTTGCGCGAAGCTCGGGCTGCCGGAGCGTATGACATCAAAGGCGCTGCTCGAAGCGCTTAACACACTCTGCACGGAAAACGAATATACTGCGGCTCTCGCAGCCGTGAAAGCAGGTGAATGATATGATCGGTTCAAAGGGCTGGGATTGGGAAAATATAAAAAGCGAGACATGGCTGAAGCCGTCGGAGGATAGCTTCTACTACGCGGAGAAGTGGCGCTCGGAGGGCAGGAAAAGGCTGCTCGATCTCGGCTGCGGTCTCGGAAGGCACTCGATATTTTTTGACGCGAAGGGATTCAGGGTCACCGCGATAGACCTGTCGGAATACGGCGTGAATCACCTGCGCGAATGGCAGAAAAAGAACGGTGTCGATTTCCGTACCGTGGTCGGAGATATGAACAAGCTGCCGTTTGCGGACAACGCTTTTGACTGCATTTACTCGTACCACGTCATGTCGCACACCGATACCGAGGGAATAAAGCAGATTATGAGCGAAGTCCGCCGTGTTCTAAGACCCGGCGGGGAGATATATTTTGACCTCTGCTCCAAAAACGCATGGCATTACCGGCAGTGCATAGGTGACCGCATAGATGAGAATTCGATACGCTTTGTAGGAGGTCCCGAAGACGGCATACCCCATTTCTTCGCGGACGAGGAACTCATGCGCGGACTGCTCGGAGGATTTAAGGTAAACGTGCTGCGGCACGTCGATACCCTTGCCACGCCGCTGTACAACGCTACTGGCTCACACTGGTTCGCGGAAGCGGACGCCGAAAAAGAATACACTGAACCGGACTTTTCCGGTATTATCGGGAAAACGGTCAGCGGAAAGATAGACCGTCCGCTCGGCTCTGCGCACCCGCGTGTACCGGATATGATATACACCGTGAATTACGGCTATGTTGACGGCGTTTTTGCCGGAGACGGAGCCGAACAGGACATATATCTGCTCGGTGAGGACAAACCGGTGCAAAGCTTCACCGGAAAAGTGATAGCCGTACTGCACAGATACAACGATGTTGAGGACAAGTGGATAGTCTCCGCGGACGGCAGAAACTATTCCGACGAGGAGATAGCCGAAAAGACCGCTTTTCAGGAGAAATACTTCGACGGGGAGCTGTTCAGGAAATGAAGAAGCTGCTTCTGATAACTACCGGCGGAACGATAGCAAGCGGACATTCTCACAGCGGCGGTCTTGCGCCGGAAAAGAACGGCGCGGATATGCTGCCGGTGCTTGAGGACGTGAGCTTCGATGTGCTTGACCTGTACGCGATCGACAGCACGGACGTCACTTCGGAGCACTGGCGGCTGCTTTACAATGCGGTAACGGAGAAACTGCCGGATTACGACGGCATTGTTATCCTGCACGGCACCGACACCATGGCTTATACGGGCGCTGTGCTGGCGTTCACGGTAAACACCGACAAACCCGTGATACTTACCGGTTCGATGCTGCCTTTCGGTGTGCCGGACAGCGACGCTCCGGGCAACATTCAGTTTGCGGCTCTGATAGCAAAATACGGTAAATATACGGGCGTGCATCTTGTATTTGCGAACCGGGTGATAGGCGGCGCAGATATTGCAAAGGTGAACAGCACGGATAAAGACGCTTTCCGAAGATATTCCGGCTTCAGACCGGAGCGCACGGTGCGCTTTCCGGAAAACGGCGGCAGGCTCCCTGCCGTGGTGAAGCTCACGCCGTTCACTGCGGGAACGGATATAATGCGTGCCGCGGAGGGTCACTCCGGAATGGTGATAGAGACTTACGGTGCGGGAGGTCTTCCCACCGGAGAAATAACGGAAGCTGTCACGGAACTTGCAAAAAAGATGCTGATCATTATCACGACACCGTGTCTCGGCGGCACCGATCTCGAACGTTACGAGGTCGGCAGACGTGCGCTTGCCGCGGGAGCCCTGCCCGGCGGGGGAATGTCGGCGGAGTGCGCAGCGGCGTATCTGTGGATAACGGAGAACAGCGAACTGCAGCATATTGCGTCCGGCTGCGAATGAAAATATATTATGCAGTTTTGACAGATTGGTCTTGCAAAAGCGGGAAAAAGGCTTTAAAATGCTGATTTTCCCGCTTTTTTGTTGACAAAAGCGGTTTGTGGGAATATAATGGACATACATAAGTTAACTATGAAACGGAGATAACAGCCATGTCCGAAATAGCGCTCAGCGACAAGAGCAATCTGCTTGAACAGGATCCGTATATGTACGATCTTCAGGACGTACCGGAGCCCGAGCTTTTCCGCGAGATGTTCCCGTATACAGAGGTGCCGAAAATAGCGTACAACTACCGCCGTGTTCCGATGAATATGCCGGAGAAGATATACATTACCGACACCACATTCCGCGACGGTCAGCAGTCCCGCGCACCCTACACCACCGACCAGATGGTGCATATATACGAGCTGCTGCATAAGCTCGGCGGAAAAAACGGCATAATCCGGCAGACAGAGTTCTTTGTGTATTCCGAAAAGGACAGGAAAGCGCTTGAAAAGTGCATGGAACTGGGTTATGATTTCCCGGAGATAACAACGTGGATACGCGCCACAAAGTCGGATTTTGCGCTCGTCCGCGATATCGGCATCAAAGAGACCGGAATACTTGTAAGCTGCTCGGACTACCATATCTTCAACAAAATGGGGCTTACACGAAAGCAGGCTCTCGACAAATATATCGGTATAGTATCAGACGCTATCGAAGCGGGACTGCGTCCGAGATGCCACTTTGAGGACATCACCCGCGCCGACTTCTACGGATTTGTAGTTCCTTTCGCCGCCGAGCTGATGAAGCTGTCAAAGCAGAGCGGCATACCGATCAAGATCCGTGCCTGCGACACAATGGGCTACGGTGTTCCCTACCCCGGTGTCGCGCTGCCGAGAAGCGTTTCCGGCATAATCTACGGTCTGCAGCATTATGCGGGTGTTCCCTGTGAGATGCTCGAATGGCACGGTCATAACGATTTCTACAAGGGTGTGGTGAATGCTTCCACCGCTTGGCTGTACGGTGCGCAGGCGGTGAACTGCTCACTGCTCGGCATAGGCGAAAGAACGGGAAATGTTCCGCTTGAAGCAATGGTATTTGAATATGCGCAGCTTCGCGGTACATTCGACGGTATGGAGCCCCGCGTTATAACCGAGATAGCGGATTACATCGTCAAGGAGACAAATTACGATCTACCGCCCATGACTCCGTTCGTAGGCAGGAATTTCAATCTCACCCGCGCGGGAATACACGCGGACGGGCTGCTGAAGGACCCGGAGATCTACAACATCTTCGATACCGATACCATACTCGGCAGACCGCCGCTCGTCGCTGTCAGCAATGTCTGCGGACTTGCGGGGATCGCGCTCTGGATAAACAACTACTACCGCCTGCCGCCCGAGAAAGCGGTAAGCAAGAAGGAACCGTTCATCGCGGAGATAAAGGAATGGATAGACGCACAGTACGAAGCGGGTCGTGTCACCGTCATCAGCGACGAGGAAATGATCGCGCAGATAAAGATCCACGGAAAAGATTTTCTTGACAGTATAAAATAAAAATGCCCCCGTCCGACGGAATGAACCGTCTGACGGGGGATATTGTTATCTCTGAACAGAAAGTGCGTTGATCTCGTCATACAGCCTGTCGAAATCCTGCCCGGTATAGTGTATCGTCCGGAACCCGCAGGCTTCCGCACCTTCGACATTCCTTTCGCTGTCGTCGATGAACACGGCATCGGACGGTCTGAAGCCGTATTTTTCGCAGAGCATATTGAAGATCGCGGGGCGGGGTTTTATCTCATGAACAAAGCAGGAGAAGATGCCGCCGTCCATGTGCGCGGTAAAGTCAAGCACATCCGGAGCAACGTGCATCAGATACTCGAAAAAGTTCGACAGGAAATACACCTTGTGTCCCGCTGCCCGAAGCCTGTCTATCAGCCGAACAGTCCCTTCCTTTTTCCTCGGACAGTCGGCAAGGCGCGAGAAAGTATGCCGTATCTCTTTTTCATAACGCGGCTCCTTTGCGATAAAGAGCCTCAGTATTTCCTCGTCACGGAGTATGCCTTTGTCAAGCTCTGTCCAGTCGGGATTGCGCCACATTGCGCGGGTGACTGCCGCTGCCGTTTCCGCATCGAACATCGAGCCGACGAAAGCGTCCCAGTCGAAATCAATAAGCACCGCGCCTATATCAAATACTACAGTCATAGTTCCTCCATCTGATGCCGTTATTTTTCAATAAAATCAAATATACGTCTGTTGAAATCAGGCGCTTCTTCATACGCCGCGTGACCGAGATCCGGATAAATGTGCAGCTCGCTTCCTGTTATCCCTTCGTGCAGTTCATACGCAGCCTCCGTGCCGACGGTCTTGTCTTTGCCGCCGCCGATTATGAGCGTCGGACAGTTGATGCAGCCGAGTATGCCTCTTGCGTCGCAATCGAGGATCGCGTTCGCGTTTACCAGAAATCTCCGGTAGCTTTTCGGTTTGCCTACCATGCCGAGGAGCGGCAGGAGCTTTCTGTTTTTGCGGAGACGTTCGTCCGAGTAGCTTTTTTCCGCGGTGTCCGCCATAAGCAGCTTGTAGTCGTCCGCTTCCGCCATTTTTATCCACGAGCTCACAACTTCTTTCACTGTCCCGTTCGCATAGGGTGCGGTCACTGCCAGCACCAGCTTTTCGACGAGCTTCGGGTAATCCGCAGCGAGATACTGCGATATCATGCCGCCCTGTGACACTCCCACCACGCAGGTCTTTTCTATGCCAAGTTCGTTCAGCGCCGCCGCGTGATCTTCCGCCATTTCTTTTATCGAATATCCCTCCGGCATATCGTCACGCCTGCTGAACATAAACACGGTGTATTTCTCAAAAAAGAGCTTGTACGGCTTCGAGAGCAGCAGAGCCTTTCCCCTTACGGTGGCAAGTCCATCGGACAGTCCCGGTATAAGTATAAGTGTCCCCGCTCCGCGCCCGAACATGGCATAGGGCATTTTTGTGCCTTTTACGATAACTTCTCCGTTTTTCATATCCTGCCTCTCCTTCTTCCGTGATCACGCTGCGGATTTTGTGATGCGGCGATCATCGGCATTATCCGTTTATTATCTTTGATATCCGATTAACAGTATAGCATAATTCCGCAGATTTCGCAACAGAAAACAGTCTGTTTTTTCAGGCCGCAAAAAATCCGGGATTTATCCGCGCAAATGCTTGACTTTTCACACATATTCTGCTATAATACCATACGATACGCAAAGCATATCCGACAGTTCGTTTGCGCCATCCTGTCGCTAAAAAAATACCAGGGCAGTCTTTTTTTGTTGTATTAAGGAGTCTCTGCGGCTCTTTTTTCGGAGAGATCAAAGATTGCGTCTGCTTTATGCGGACGCTTTATTTTTGGAGGAAATATGTACATTCTCAAGACCTCCGCTTCTTTCGACAGCGCACATTTCCTTGCGGGGTACAGCGGGAAATGCTCTAATCTGCACGGACACCGCTGGACGATAGAAGCCGGGCTTAAAAGCGAAAGTCTGATCGAAAGCGGAGAAAAACGCGGTATGGTCATTGATTTCGGAGATATCAAAAAAGCAGTGCGTGCGCTTGCGGACAGGCTCGACCACGCATTCATATACGAGCAGGGCAGTCTTAAAGAAAGCACTGTCTCCGCACTGAACGATGAGGGATTCCGGCTTATCGCGGTGCCATACAGACCTACCGCCGAAAATTTCGCAAAAGCGTTCTTCGACGAGCTTACGGCGGAGGGGCTACCGGTTTTCCGTGTGACCGTGTACGAAACGCCCGACAACTGCGCTTCTTACGAGGTATGATATGGGAACATTCAGACTTGCGGAACATTTCATAAGCATAAACGGCGAGGGCCGCACTGCCGGGGAACTCGCGCTTTTCCTGCGGTTCACGGGCTGCAATTTAAGATGCGCGTGGTGCGATACAATGTGGGCGAACGAAAATGACGCGCCGTTCACCGCGGTCACGACGAAAGACCTCACGGATATCGCGGAAAATGCCGCCAAGGCGGGAGTACACAATATAACGCTTACCGGCGGCGAACCGCTTTTACAGAAAGACATAGCGGAACTTATAGCCGCACTCGATACTCCCGGCATACGCGTTGAGATCGAGACAAACGGCGCTGTCGCTTTACAGCCTTTCGCCGGTGAGCACAGACCCGTGTTCACAGTGGATTACAAGCTCCCGTCAAGCGGAATGGAACGGTTTATGCTGACGGAGAACTTCGATGTGCTCAACGGGAACGATTCGGTGAAATTCGTCATCGGCTCACGCACAGATCTTGAACGCGCCGCGGAGATCATAGAAATATACAGGCTGGACGAAAAGCCCTGCACGCTGTTTTTCAGTCCGGTGTTCGGGAATATAGAACCCGCGGAGATAGTTGAATTCATGAAGGAACGGAAGCTCGGCTGTGTGCGCCTGCAATTGCAGCTGCACAAGATGATCTGGGATCCGGAAAAAAGAGGAGTTTGAAAAAATGATCGACACCAAAGCAATAGAAGAGCACGTCCGCGGAATACTTGCCGCGCTGGGTGAGGATCCGGACCGCGAGGGACTTGTCGGGACTCCCGGACGCGTCGCGAGAATGTACACGGAAGTATTCGAGGGAATTAATTATACGAACCATGAGATAGCGCAGATGTTCTCAAAGTCGTTTGAAGCCCCCGCAAATCCGGGACCCGTTATTATCCGCGATATAGAAGTGTTCTCGTTCTGCGAGCATCACATGGCGCTGATGTACGATATGAAGGTGAACGTAGCTTATATCCCGAACGGCCGTGTTCTCGGGCTGAGCAAGACGGCACGCATCTGTGATATGGCAGCAAAGCGGCTGCAATTGCAGGAGCGTCTCGGCTCGGATATCGCGGAAATACTGTCCGAGGCGGCCGGCACTCCCGATGTGGGAGTTGTAATTGCCGGCTCTCACAGCTGCATGACCGCGCGCGGGATAAGGAATGTTCCCGCAAGAACGATAACACAGACGTTCCTCGGAAAATTCACGCATGATGCCGATCTGCGGAATATGCTGACGGAGGGTGTAAGATGAAAGCTCTTGTTCTTTTCAGCGGCGGTCTCGACAGCACGGTCTGTCTTGCTCTCGCGATTGAAAAATACGGCGCGGAGAACGTTACTGCGCTGTCGATATACTACGGTCAGAAGCACACAAAGGAGACCGATTCCGCAAAGGCTGTCGCGGCACACTACGGCGTACAGCTGCGGACGCTTGACCTTGCTCTTATATTTGCGGACTCCGACTGCACTCTTCTCAAAGGCAGCAGCGGAGATATACCGAAGGAGACCTATGCCGAGCAGCTTTCCCGCACCGACGGCAAGCCGGTATCGACCTATGTTCCGTTCAGAAACGGACTTTTTCTGTCCTCCGCGGCAAGCATCGCGATATCCCTCGGCTGCGGTGTGATATACTACGGTGCGCACTCCGACGACGCGGCAGGAAACGCGTATCCCGACTGCAGTACCGAATTCAACGACGCGATAAATTCCGCCATATTCATAGGCAGCGGTAAGCAGCTCCGCGTGGAAGCACCGTTCGTAACAAAAACGAAAGCCGATGTTGTGGCAGAGGGGTTACGGCTGAATGTGCCGTTTGAGCGTACATGGAGCTGTTATGAGGGCGGAGAGAAGCCGTGCGGACTGTGCGGTACCTGCCGCGACCGTGCCGCCGCGTTCGCCGCAAACGGAATTAAAGACCCTTTACTGGAGGAAAACAAATGAGCGATAGAGACAAGAAGGCCGAAGGAATGACACTTCTCGGCAGCAACGGCACCCAATATCCGACAGACTATGACCCGTCGGTTCTCGAAACATTCGAGAACAAGCATCAGGACAGAGATTATTTCGTCAAGTTCAACTGCCCGGAATTCACTTCCCTCTGCCCGATAACGGGTCAGCCGGACTTCGCGACGATATATATTTCATACGTTCCGAGAGTGAGAATGGTTGAGAGCAAGTCGCTGAAACTGTACCTTTTCAGCTTCCGCAATCACGGCGATTTCCATGAGGACTGCGTGAATATCATAATGAACGATCTAATAAAGCTCATGGAGCCGTCGTACATCGAGGTATGGGGGAAATTCCTGCCGCGCGGCGGTCTTTCGATAGACCCCTACTGCAACTACGGCAGACCCGGCACCAAGTGGGAGCAGGTCGCATGGGACAGGCTCACACACCACGATATGTACCCGGAGAAAGTGGACAACAGATAATGCGGCGAACGCGCCGCCCCGAACTCCGCGGTTATATTCTTCTATGGACGAGTACAGTGGTCGTATTATAATGTACTCTGCCAAGACGGATCAGCATTGCGGCGAACGCGCCGCCCCGAACTCCGCGGTTATATTCTTCTATGGACGAGTACAGTGACCGTATCATAATGTACTCTGCCAAGACGAATCAGCATTGCGGACCGGATCCGGAACTGCGCGTACAATTTTAAGACAGACAGGGAGAGTATCTATGAATACAGCCAGTGACCGTTACGCGGAAATAAAAAGAAAAATTATCGGATATGCGGAACGTGACAATGATATCGAGGCGGTAGTCGCGATCGGCTCGTCAACAAGGGACAGCATACCCGCAGATGAATTTTCCGATCTCGACCTTATCATTGCAACAGCCGAACCGGAAAAATGGTTTTCGGGAGAATACCCTTCCCTGTTCGGGAACGTAAGCATATCATTCATTGAACCTACCCTCGGCGGCGGTATGGAGAGAAGAAGCATCTATGACGAAGACAAAGACACGGATATGATAATCTTCACTCCCGAACAGTTTGAGACAGCGATAAAGGACGGTACCGCGGGCTGGGTGATGAACCGCGGATACAGGATACTCTACGATTCCGGGCGATACTCCGCTATGATATCGGAGTATATAAAACCCGCCGTGAGCCGCCCGGAAATGACGGAAGCAGATTTCGTCAATATCGTCAACGACTTCTTCTTCCATAATATATGGGCGTGCAAGAAGCTGCGGCGCGGGGAACTGTGGTCGGCGAAGATATGCATAGACGCATATCTCAAGGAGCGTCTGCTGAAAATGATCGAGCAGTATGAGATCATTTCCTCCGGCGCGGACGTGTGGCACGACGGACGATTCCTTGACCGCTGGGCAGACCGCACTGTCATTGACGGGCTCGGCTCATGCTTCGCGCATTACGATACCGATGACTGCCGGAAGGCGCTTTATGCCACACATACCCTGTTCTCAAGACTGGCTTCGTTTATCGCCGTAAAGCGTGGCTTCCGCTATCCGGCCGAAGCGCAGAAATGCGCGGCAGAATATCTGAAAAAGAACAGCATATAAAAATGTGCTCCGTCAGATAAGGCGGAGCACTGTTTTTTACATATATCGGACCAACGCGGAACGTTCGCCGGGAATGTACCTTTTTGAAAGACTACTTCCCGTCGAACTGCGCGGAAGCGTCCTTAAGCAGCTCAATTATCGGAAGATGCTGTGGACAGACTCCCTCACACTGACCGCAGCCGAGGCAGTCCGAAGCGCGTGCGTACGGGGCGATGCTGCTGTTGTAGAGGTTCTTTGCGCGCCAGCTCTCCTTATACATTTTTACAGCGTTCACAAGCGTGAATATGTCGGGTATCTTTATTCCCTGCGGGCAGCCGTCGCAGCAATATCTGCACGATGTACAGCCGATAGTCGGGGTGTCAAGCAATATGCGGCGCGCTTTTTCTATCGTCTCCCGCTCTTCTTCCGAAAGCGGCTTGAAATCCGTGAATGTCGATACATTGTCGGACATCTGTTCGGGGGTGGACATTCCCGAGAGTATAGTCATAACTCCCGGCAAAGAACCTACATAGCGAAGCGCCCACGATGCGGGAGATGCACCGGGTCTTACCGCTTCAAACAGTTCCTTTATCTCCGGCACCGGATCTGCGAGAGTTCCGCCCTTTACCGGCTCCATTATTATCATGGGGATATTTCTCGCATGCAGTATCTCATACAGCTTTCCCGACCCCACGACGGGGTTGTCCCAATCGGCGTAATTGAGCTGGATCTGTACGAATTCGACCTCCGGGTGCTTGTCAAGCACATTTTCGAGCAGCGCAGGTGTGCCGTGGAACGAAAAGCCGAAATGCTTTATCTTTCCTTCGGCTTTTTTCTGCACTCCCCATTCAAAGCAGTTCAGGCGCTCGTATGTATCGTAGTTGTACCCGTCCTCAAGGGAATGGAGCAGATAATAATCGAAGTAATCAACACCCGCACGCTCGCACTGGATACCGAATATCCTGTCGCGGTCATCCTCCGTCTTCAATTCCCATGCGGGCAGCTTTGTCGCAAGGTAAAAGCTGTCACGGGGATAGCGCTTTACTACGCATTCCCTCGCGGCTACCTCCGATGTACCGCCGTGATATACATAAGCCGTATCGAAGTAATTCAGTCCGGCAGCCATATATTTATCCGCCATTCCGCAGACTGTGTCATAGTCTATTTTGCCGTCCTTTTCGGGAAGGCGCATAAGCCCGAATCCGAGCTTCGGCATTTTTGATAGATCAATTGTCATATGTACCTCCTGTCAGTCAACGCAGTGTGTTGAGTTCCTATATACATTGTATCATAAGATTTGTCTTTTTTCAATACTTTTTGAAATTTAAATAAGCAGCCGCGGGTCAGCCTGGAAATCAGAGAAAAGGGACATTGCCGCTCAACTCCGCGCCGTCAGGAAACCGGTAAGACGCAGCCGCCGTATCTTGTTCAAATAAAATTTTCTGTCTTTTGCATAACATCACGCAGGTATTCGATGTTACGGAAAACATCGTCCGTTTCGATCGAATGATTTGCACATTCGTACTCATACAGCGGAACTCCGTTCTCTCTGCACAAACGCTCAATTTCGGAAGTGTTTGCCCATTGATCGGCTGTTCCATGGAAAGCAATGCAATTGCTTGTGTCATGCTCAAAGGTCATTACGAGCGGTGTAAGCAGTACAACTTTTGCATTCGGGGCGCGGTTATCCCGGAATGCAAGCGCCGCTTTTGTGCCGATGCTCTTTCCGATAAAAACTATATTATCGCAAACGGAAAAATCAATATCCGCAAGCTGTTCCTCTGCCTGTGAAAGAGCGTGCGCCGCCGCTTTATACATCTTCTCCTCATTGCCCTTTACGCCTTCCGGGAAATCCGAAAATTTCAGCGCGACAACATCATATCCCCTGCTTTTTGCAAGTCTTGACGAGCAGTACAGCAGCGGCTTATCACAGTGATAGCCTATTCCCGGAAACAATACACACAATTTCATTTCTTTTACGCTCCCTGTTTATTCTGTCTGTACCAACGCTTTATACATATCACGGATACTCTGATATTCAAAGATGTTGTCTGTACTCCTGCCGTACTCCGCTTCAAGCATTTTCTTCTGCTTTGCCCTCTCGCGTGCTGACAGCTTATCTGAATTTATATGGGCTCCAGGGGTTCCGCAGGCAAGCGCAATTCCCATATCGGCATAAAAGTCGTTGCCCACCATCACGGTTTTCGCAGGATCAAGCGAGTGCTTTTTCAGTAGCTTTTCAAAAAATGTCGCTTCCGGCTTTTTCACACCGATGTCGGACGACAGGAAGATATCATCGAAATATTTTGCAAGGTCAAGCTGCTCTATCTCCGGTGTCGTGAACACAGCCTGCGCATTTGACAGCATGAACACTCCCTTGCCGCTGCCACGCAGATACTGCAGCAGCTCCGGAACTGCCGGGTACAGCTTCATTCTGTGCCGCGAAAGCACACGGAAAGAGTTGGAAATGTAATATGCTATCTCTTCCGTACCTTTGCCTAAAGTATGCGCGGTCTTATGGGTATGCTTCGCTTCAGACAGCAGCCGGGCAAACACTTTCTCCAGCTTTATCTCCGGTATGCGGCAGCCGGTCTCCGCGATCAGCCTGCGTTCTTCCTCTTTGCATAACCGTTTGTATTCCCTGCGCAATCCGGCGGCGGTATAATCCGCGCCATATACGGCATATATCTCTGCCATTTCCGACCAGAACGGAAGTTCTTCCTCATCGGTGCGCATTTCTATCAGTGTGCCGTAAAGGTCGAAAACGAAGTTGTTGTTTTCATTGATATTCATATTCTAATACCTCAAATAAACTGCGGCGTTCCGGAAACATTCTTTACAGTTCACAGCATCTTTTCCTTTAATCCGTCTTTCTGAACCACGCAATCGCGGACAGGGACCCTTTCACAAAGTCCTCTCTGATTACAGGTATTTTTCATTTGCGTGGGCATAATATATCACTTCCGGGCTGTATGACATTATATGGTCCCAATCGGCTTTCAGCTGTTCGTTGCTTTCGTAAGCCGCCAGATATTCAAAAGGCTCAAGGTCACCCACTACGCATATCCCTTCATCGAGTATCAGAGAAATACTGTCCGCGCTGTGGCTCGGTGTGCGGATGATCTCACCGTCTATCCCAAGTTCTTTGAGGAATGACCGGCTGATTTCGGGAGTGATAATGCTTGCCGATGAAGCGTCTATCGGCTTGTATCCAAGCCGCGGTTCTCTGGCAAAAACAGCGTCGGAATAATGAACAGACTCTGCCTGCGAATCAACGAGAAGCAGTCTGACACCCTGTTCCATGAGCTGACTCACCAGCCCAATATGATCGGGATGATAGTGCGTCGCAAGGATATAATCTATATCCTTTACCGTTATTCCGTTTTCTTTCAGGCTTTTGTAAAACATCGGAAGAGTACCGGCATAATCGGTATCCACCAGAATGTTCTTGTTTTTTCCCCGCACAAAAAAGGTATTTGTGTTTCCGTATTTCAGCTTTATTATCATGTTCTTATATTCTATACAGCAGATACTCTTCGGTTTCGCAGAAGTTTCTGATATTCTCCCTGTCCTTATCGGTCAGTTCCACGTCAGGGAATCTTGCGGCCAGTGAGCTTAAGTAGTAATATGCCGTGCTGTTTCTGTATGAAAACCCGTCACGGCCGTATTTCCCCTGTATCATATCATACATTCTCTGCAATTCCGCAGCAGTCGTGCATTCAGCAGCCTTCTTCACTGTTCCGGTATCTTTTCTTTTGGAATTATCAATGATCGCTTTCATCGTATTGACCGTCACAAACAGCCATTCTTCCGTATCTTCAAGCTGCACGGGCTTTGACTGTAATTTTTTCAGTATCCTGTCAAACATTTATATCTCTGCTCCGTTCCGTTTTCTATATCAGTATTATACATCAGCAACGGTAAATAGTCAACCGTTTGTCGGCAGAATGCAATATGATCGGTACAGATATCTTCTTCCGTTTTATCGGATAAGCAGATTGCTACAGATAAATTGAACCGGGGAAACAACCGTCACAGGAGCTGTTCTGATCTGAGCTCAAAGCAAAAAGCCGACCTCATCCGGTGAGATCGGCTCATTCGATATATGACAATTCACATTATCTGTCCCGGTATTATTGATTCTGCTCATGCCTTCTGTGTCATTTCCGCGCCGAAAAACTGCCGCAGCGCTTTGTAGCTTTCGTCGGACAGATTATGTTCCAGCCGGCAGGCGTCCTTCGCCGCAACTGTCTCATCAACATTCAGGAATGTCAGCATATCGGTCAGAAAGTTGAATCTGTCCTCTATATCACGAGCTTCGGCAATTCCCTTTTTGGTCAGAGAAACGCTGCCGTCGTCATAAGATATGACATATCCGCTGTCACGCAGCTCCCTTAACGCCACACAGACCGTAGGACGGGAAACGTTCAGCTCCGCGGCGAGACTCACACCTTTAACGCGGCTTCCGGACGACCGGAGCCGGTATATCGTTTTGAGATAGTTTTCGATCTTTTCCCTTCCGAGCAAATCATCACCCCTTAGTATCAGCTTTTACTGTCTTTCCTGCGTATAATTTCATTTGCTGTTGACACAATCTTCAAATTCTGCAAACCACTTTTCCGGCTCGAAGAACAAAAGCTCCTCATGTCCGCGACAGGCTGAAGTACGAAAATGCCCCATTCTCCGCTATCGCAGGAAGTGTAACAAACAGCGGTTTGAACACTATAACATCGTTCTTACCGATCTCATCAAAATGTTTTACATACACATTTTCATTAATTTCCCATGACCGGCCATTTCTTTTGTGCGGTACTGCCTATAATATTTCATTTGTGCCTGTATCCGGTCACGATCACCATAAACAAGCAGAATACCATTGCCCATGCCCAGAATTTATGTTGCTTCATCTTTATTTTCCTTCCCGAGATAATTTCTCATACTCGCAGCGCCTATAGCAATCGTCGATGAATTGTGCAGGAACGCCGATGTCGCGGGGGGCAGTATTCCGGCTGCTCCGAGAATGATAAGCCCCAGATTGAAGCCGATTATCGTGCAGTAATTGCTGTGTATGCGCTTCATAAGTTCCGTACTTATTTTTCGCAGTGTCAGCAGACAATACAGATCATCGGCGGAAATCGTGATATCCGCTATCTCCCGCGCTATAGCAGCACCTGTGCTTATAGCTATGCCCGCGTCCGCTTCCGAAAGTGCCGGAGAGTCATTCACACCGTCACCGATCATTATGACCCTGCGGCCCGCTGCGTGTTCTTTTCTGATAAATCCGGCCTTATCCTCCGGCAGGACTTCATAATAAAACTCATCGACTCCGACCTTTGCCGCGACCGCTTCGGCAGTACGTTTGCTGTCTCCCGTCATCATCACGGTTTTGGATATGCCGAGCTTTTTCAGCCCCGATATAACATCGGGAGCTTCCTTTCTCAGCGGGTCTTCTATGCAGATAACTGCAGCAAGTTTCCCGCCGACCGCAAGATACAGATGCGAATATTCGGAGGGCTGATCATTCAGCCTGTTTTCCTCACCGTCGGGGACAACAGCACCCTCGTCCTCGAATACAAAATGATAGCTGCCTATAACTGCTTTTCTGCCGTCTATCGAGCTTGAGATCCCGTGCGCAACGACGTACTGCACAGCCGAATGCTTTTCCTCGTGCAGCAGGCCGCGCTTTGCGGCTTCATTCACAACAGCATTCGCTATCGAGTGGGGATAATGTTCTTCAAGGCACGCCGCAAGGCGGAGACATTCGCTTTCGTCACAGCCGCCGAATGTCACGATCTTTGCGACCCGCGGCTCGGCGTGAGTGAGCGTTCCGGTCTTGTCAAAAACAATTGTATCCGCTTCCGCTACGGCTTCAAGGAAGCGTCCGCCTTTGACGGTGATGCCGTGAGTGCTGCTTTCGCGCATTGCCGAAATTACCGAAACAGGCATTGCAAGTTTCAGTGCGCAGGAAAAATCCACCATAAGTATCGACATGGCTTTAGCGGTGTTTCGCGTAAGAAGATATATGAGCAGAGTACCGCCGAGACTGTACGGCACCAGCTTGTCGGCAAGGTGCGCAGCCTTGCTCTCGGCTTCCGATTTCAGCTTTTCCGACTCCTCTATCATCTTCACGATGCGGTCATATTTTCCGCTTCCGGAAGTCTTGTCAACACTGATAACGACGCAGCCGTCCTCGACTACAGTACCGGCATAGACATAACTTCCCGGCTTCTTGTGAACAGGCATGGATTCCCCTGTCATTGAAGCCTGATTGACCTCCGCTTCGCCGGATATCACTCTGCCGTCGAGCGGTATCATTCCTCCCGTGCGGACGATTATTTCATCTCCCGCCGAGACTGTGTTTATGGGAACAAGGACTTCCGAATCCGCGGTTTTCAGCCATACTCTGTCAACACCGAGTGACATTGTTCTCGCAAGATCATCGACCGATCGCTTGTGTGTCCATTCTTCAAGCAGCTCTCCGACTTTCAGCAGGAACATCACAGATGAAGCGGTCTTTGTGTCGCGCCGTATCAGCGAAACAACAATTGCAGTCGCATCAAGTATCGCAACTTCGATTTTACGCTTTGCGATGCAGCGAAGCGCTTCAGCAACATATTTCAGCGACTTTATCACTGCGATCGCGAACCGGACGGGCGCCGGAAGTATCAGCCTGCTCACGATCCGTCCGCATATCAGGAATATCAGTTTATCCTCAAATCTCCTGTCAAGCTCGCGGCTCGAATGTTCCGGTACGAGCGCGTTTGCGGCTTCGTCGCTGTATGAGAATCCCGCGAGTGCGTCTATAACCTCGGAACGCTTTCCGCTGTATTTTATCACAGCGTCGCACGTTCTGTCGAATACCTTTACTGCTGTAACGAACTGCTTTGAGCGCAGGTATATTTCAAGAATATCAGCCTGTCTGAAAGTCATTCGGGACTGCAGAATATGTACTCTCAGCCGCCCGCGCGATTCATGCAGTATACGGCAATTCATGCTTCATCAGCGGGAGTCGCACTCTCGCTCTCGTCCTCGATGACATCATCGGTTTCCGCGTCTCGCTTTTCGTTGATATCATGCGCATCCGCAAGAATATCCCCGCAGCCCTCACGCACCTTTGTCGCCTGAGTCATAACACAGTCCTTCGCGCGAATGACCGCCGCTGTCGTGTGAGCATAGATCTTCTTCGCCTCTTTTGACGAGAGGATCTTCACCCCTGCTGTTCCGATAAGAAAACCTCCCGCAAGCAATGCGATGTTCTTTAATGCACTCATTTTTCATTCTTCCTTTCAGCATATTATGGCATTAGCGCCAGCTAACCGCTGCGCGTTGTTAGTCGCGTCTAACCCATATATAATATACTACTGTTTTCAAAAAAAGTCAAGGTTTTTTTACACAAACAAAATCCCTCCGACAAAAATTCGGCGGAGGAACTTTGTGAAAAGAAACGGATCTGGTATTACATAAATAATGCAAGGCCGAGAAAAGTCAGTGCGCCCGCGATATTTCCGGCGCCGACTATCCTAAACGGAGAAAGAACGATATAGAAGATCACTGTATTGAATACACACACCCATACCGGGGCTGTCGTACCGCCCGTAACTACCGCAGCAAACAGCGTTACGGAAGCCATGATAAGACCCACATAGCAGGCAACCATTGTGACAGATGTCTTCTTGAAAAAGTCGAGTACCGTGACACGAGCTTCTTCCGTTCTTCCGAACCTGATGTAGAACCATTCGATCAGTCCGCAGATAATATGGTGTGCGACTCCGGAAGCAAGATAAATTACCGTACCTGCAGCCATGACCATAGCACAGGTAGGTGCTGCTGTACGAATATTATCCGCTATCGCAAAATATCCGCAGGCCTGCATCATAAGCGCGGGTATTCCCCATAGCATCGAGTTTATCTGTCTGCTCGTATTCATATTTTCAAACCGCGCGGACAGCTTATTATTGTCTTTCAGATCGGCAAGTCCGAAGCGCCCGTTCGGTGTATATGTTATGATATTGTCGCAGACACAGCAGAGTATATGACCGAGCATTGCAATAATCAACATTATTTTCATACGATCTGCCTCACTTTATAAATATCATCATTACAGCGGAAATTATCGCAGCCAATACAGGATAACCGACAAGTGTGAAAACCCATTTGATAACAATAGGTTTTCCGCTGATATACGGTTTGAGATCTTCGGTTCCGGGAATATCCCACGCTTTGGTTTTTCCGACCCAGTACCAATCAATGAAAATGCGGTCGAACAGCCCCTCCATAAGCGAAATAACGCTTATCTGCCAGAACGGTTCCCAGAAGCCGTGCGCACCGTTTACATAATAGACGGATAATATGATGAGCACCAGCAGCGGTATCAGACCGGCGAGTTTGAATATTATTGCGTTCTTTTTTATTTTTTCGGCAGTGGTAAGCCCGAGCTCTGTCACGCGTTCCTGTACATCCCTTTCATACAGATGTACCGCACCGACTGCGCCGTTCGATATCCCGACAACACATAGGATAAGAAGTATAAAGCACGCTCCTATGCCTTCAATAATAACTGCACCCATTCTGTTTTCCTCCTTTATACCACGGTAAGCCATACCGCGAGATTTATAAAAGACACAAGATTCATATCACATTGAAAAAAAGCAAGTAATATAACAAGATATCTTTCCTGTGCTGTTAGCGCTTGCTAACCCGCAAACATTATAACACAAACCTTTTTTATTTTCAAGTGGTTTTGAGAAATAATCTGTAGAGCTACAATAGATATTGGAAAAATAATATATCTCTCCTTGACTTCTTCAATTCCCCGCTTTTCACCTCACTTGAACAAGAAATGGAATAAAAACCTCGTTCAATTTTCATCAAACTTGAACCAGTGACATCTTGATTAACAGTCAAGCGCTCTACCACGCTAACGACTTTGCAATAATTTTTGCAGATTTTTCGATAGCGGTCGAACGCGTAACGTTAAATAAATCCTTTTGTAAAGCCTGTTTACGGGCTTTTTGTTTTGTGCGGTATCTTATGCAATTATGATGCGACCCGACGTAATCGTCGCCCAATTGTCACAGAACATTTTGTAATCTTCATTGAGAATTATCGTCAGCTTGTAATCTTTATGGATCTCAATTTTTGTCACCAATTGCGAAATGACCATCTTTTTCTGTTCAAGATTTAAGGTATCAAACGACCTTGCCCATCTCACGAAACGCTCATAAACAGGGCGAATGCGGTCTATTGACATCTTCTTGCAATTCAGCTCATTCTGCAGCTGTTCGATCTGTTCCTTTATGTTGACTATCTTATTTTCGACAGTCTTTATTGCTGTCGTAAGCTGTTCTGTGGTGTAAACGCCTTCACCCCCCAGTGTCGCACCAATCTCGTCCTGCAATTTCATAAGCTGATTCGAGCTTTTATCAAGTTCGAGATTGAGCATTGTCTGCTGCGCCCGATAACTTGCGGATTCCTTAGCAAAGTTCTTCATAAGTCCGTCCGTATCCGGTGCATCTTTTATATCTTCGAACATTTTTCGGATATACCCGACAACAGCATCATCGACACGCTCCGCAACATAAGTGCTCTGTCCGTCGCACTTGCACAAGCCTCTGCTCTTATGGTAGCACAGATACTTTAACTGCGACCTGTCATAAACAGAGCCGTCCTTGCGGGTATAGTGTTCACGGTAAACTAACGACGTCAGTCTCCCACCGCAATGCCCACAGAACATAATTCCCGATAATAAGTTCTTGCTCTTGGTCTGACGTGCTATTGTACGTTTTCCGTCAAACTCTTTCGATCTTTGATCAAGAATAAACTGCGCCTGCTCAAAAGTCTCCTCATCGATTATTTGCAGCTCCGGTATGTGCGGCAAATCTTGATTGGAGTTCCGGGCATATCCCAAATTCATTTTATTGCGAAGTATACGTATAACATTCGCAGACTGGAATTCGGAACCGCTATGGGTACGCAAACCATGCTCGTTAAGATACATCGCCAATTTGTAGGAGCCGCAGCCTTCGTCGATCGTTTTCTGATAAAGGATCCTGACCCACTCGGCTTCCGTAGGCTCGACTGCAAGATCAAGCACTTCCCTGCCCTTCTTGTTGAGCCTGCCATTCCTTACGGTGCAATATCCGAAAGGTACAAGTCCGCCTGTGTACACGCCCTCCGCAGAAAGCTGCTGCATACGTGTTTTAATTCGTATCGACGTTTTCTCGCTTTCGCCGGAGGCTTGCCAGAACCGAATATAGTTCATCAGCTTATCGACGTGATTCTCAAAGCGCTGCTCGCCCTCTTGTGTACTCCAGACTTGGATACCGTGCTTGACAAACCATTCGACCACAAACGGCGTTTCATCGTCGATACGCCCTATTCTGTCGAACATGAAAACAAGCAAAATCTGGAACTCCCCTCTGATCGCGGCAGCTTTCAGATCTTGAATTGCATCGCGGTTCTCGGCGGACACCTTAAATCCGGAAACACCTTTTTCGAGAAACTCCTTGCCGATGATCCACCCCTGCTGGGCTGCAAACTCGCGACATTCCTCTTTCTGCATAGGAATGTCGTTTTTCGTTTTATCTACCTGCCCTACCGTCGAGACACGGTACAGGCAGTAAGCTATCGGCTTGTGTGTAGCAGTAATGCTGTTGTTATAATTTGTATTTTTCATTTTAACCTCCATTGTCATGATACAACGGAGCAAATGAAATCTCAAATTGTCGCTGGTTCTTGTTCAGTTGTCAAGGAACTATTTTTATTTAGCTCAAATCGGTTGTCACGCTTTACCACATGATAACATATTTCGTGTCAAAAGTCAAGATTTCGGAAGTCAATGTCAGGGGTACGCAATTATACATATTGTATAATTATCACTTGCAAGGAGCGACCTGCGAATTTCATATTGCAGAAGTTGCAAAAATACAGGTCGGGGGTACCCCGAAACAGTAAAAACATAGTGTACGTATTCTTCAAAAAAATTCTATTACTTGCAAGCACAGAAAGTATACGTATACTTTCCAAATTTTAGTGGGAACCCCCACTAAAATCGTTGAAATTCCTGCATCTGAAAATGCAGGAACTTCATTCTTTAGGTTGCACCTAATACCGCCAAGAAATCAAGAGCCTTATAACGGAATGTAATATTTTATACAATCAGCCAATTGGTTACTTGCTGCCAACTCAACAAAACAATGTACCTAAAAACATATTCCTTTTAAACAGATAGATTTACAAGTTATGACGGTATATTCAAAAACTTTCCTCCTATCATTCAGATATTGATTTTAAAATATTGTTTATCTCCGTGAATGTTCTTATAGCGTCATCAAAGTTTTGCTTCTCATCAGTATAGAGCAGATCCTTGTGCAAATTTTCATAAACCGTTCGTATCTCCGGGGAAAACTTATCTTCCCATGATTCAAAATCGTAAGCCCCTTTAGGTTCGTATTCAACCCCAAGGTTACGTTTTGCAAGGTAGAAATCGTCGGTTTTCTTTGTAAGTGTCATAAGTTTCTTCAAATTGTCCCGATCTTCCAGAAAAGTTTTTATCTCCGGCATCGCAAACAAACGTGTGACGTCATAGATATGTCTCACCTTTGTTCCGAGAGTACCGCATAGAGCGTGTCTCTTGACCGACATCAACTTATCAACAAATGTTCGCTCTATACTTAGAACGTTCAGTTCAACTTCACGCAATTCATACTTTTCAATATCATCATCACCATTGTGACATTCGAGAAATTCCTGAATATATGTCTTTACCTTTCTTTTTGAAAACGGATCCGGACGAACACTGCTGCCGATTTCAAGTTTTATCTTGCTTGCTTTGTCACCAAACCAGCACCACATACTTTTGCTTCTGTCCGAACGCTCGGCGGCGATCTTTTCAGTCTCAGCACCTTCGGTTATTGCTTTCTCGATTTTCTTAATTGTCCTGTCACATTCTTTATCAGACAAATCCATTCCGAGAAAAGTCAGGTCTATATCTTCCGAAAACCTTTCGATCGAGCCCGGATAGCATTTGCTCAAAGACGTGCCTCCCTTGAACACGCAGCTGTCCGCATAATCGCTGTTGGCAAGATTGTCGAGAAGCATAACAATATAGTAGTCTCTTAATACCGCCGACTCTGGGATATGTTTATACTGCGCTGTAAGTGCACTAAAACTTCTGAATTCATCAACCGATTCGTGCAGCTTCATAGATTTCCTCCATTTTCGGGTGCTTGTATTTTGACATTGATGATAAATGTTTGCCAAGATTATTGTTTATCTTATAGAAATTAAGAATATCCTGCATAAATGATAAAGTGGACTTCTTATACTTTTCCGATGAAATGACTTGTTCCAGAATTTCATCATTATAGTGTTCTGCAAAATTACGAGAATAATCAACAAAAGCTTTATAGTCAATATCCTGTATAGAATCAAAATTCTGAAAAACATCAAGTCCATGTACCATATTCTCAACATCTTTATCGTAGTTAAGCAGCGATCTATGCACAACAATATTTCGTACAGTTTTAGAAAACTCATCAAGTACCGATGACATGACCTGAACTGTTTTCGGGATCTGGGTAGTAAGTCCCAGCATGTTATACAGAGAATTACCTACAACTGTACCAGTACCGTTTCGGGTAAATGCAGCAATTATTTCACTTTCAGACGGCGGTACAATACCGTATTTACTTTTCTTCGGCAGATGATATATACCTTTTGCGACGCGCACCAGTTCCCCAGACTTACACATTCTTTCAAGGGCTTTATAATATGCAGCTTCCCCAACTGCGCCGGACAGCTTTTCCCTGTACAGCCTGCTTGCGAATATAAGTTCGTTTTCCTTGAAACCTGCAAGTTCAGCTTTGATAGCCGATGTTCCTTTCATAAAGCATCACTCCCCTGAAACCATTATATATTATAAAAGCAAAAATGTCAAGTATTTTTTATTTTTACTTGACATTTCTTTGTTATTCACATTTTGTAACAATTACAATAATCACAGCAGCTTATCCTTCCACTCGTCCTCTTTGAAACCTATCAGCACGAATTTGTCACCTACGACAAGCGGGCGCTTCACAAGCATACCGTCAGACGCGAGTAGTCCGAATTGCTCATCATCGCTCATATCGGCCAGCTTCTTTGACAACTCCAGTTCGCGGTATTGAGTGCCGCTTGTGTTGAAGAATCGTTTAAGCGGCAGACCACTCATCTTGTGATATTTTCTAAGCGTTTTCTCGTCAGGGTGATCGGTTTTAATGTCGAGCAGCTCATATTTTATCTTGTTATCCTCCAACCATTTCAGCGCCTTTTTGCAGGTCGTGCATCTGTTGTAGCAATAAACTTTTATCATGGTGTTACCTCCGTTTTATTTGCAGTATTTTTCAGCGTCTTCGTTTGACAATATTGCTTCATATCAAAAATAGGGTGCAGACAGATCGGATTCCGACAATTCCCGTATCTCTGTTCTCTTAATGCCAGCAAGAATGTATCTCTCATCCTCAATATCAGCTTTTGGAAGTTGGTATTTATTATGCAGCAAATGAAGGAACTCTAAAAATTCTTTAGGAAAGCCATTGCTTCCTTGAGCAAATACTTTTACATCATCATATATAAACAATAAATTCCACATTGTTCCGTCGAAAACATAATTATTTTCATAGCATTTTTTGTTCCAACCGTTTAATAATTGCAAATCACAAATGAATTCATCTTCCCGTCCGGTAAGCACTATATCATACGGTTTACTATTTACGAGAAATTTAATTGTGGCACTTCCGCCGTCCGAAGTCTCAATTATAGAGTCATATCCTTCATCTATCCTAAACCAGGCATCTGTCCATTGAAATCTGAAAGTAATTATTCTTGACATACACACCTCTCCCGTTATAGATTTGTACTCAACAACTGCAATTTTTACAGTATTTCCCCACATCTTCACTTGTCACTGTTGTCCCGACATCCCATTTCAGTTTATACGCGAGCATATCCGGTAGCTGCACTTTTCTTTCGTTTCCATTCTCGTCTGACAGTATCAGCATTACCATTGGTTCCTCGCCGGGCATGAAACCCTCGCAGCCGTTGTTGGGCTCAATAAGGTCGGTTATTTTGTAATTCATAGATGTCTCTCCTGTTTAATTGCCGTTGACTTTATAACTTTGTTCCTGTATGTGCCGTCATAAGGGTTCATTTTATTCTGTAGTAGCAGGTGTTCTTCCCACTTCCCTCTCTTTTAAGCTCTCCGGATTCCACAAGCTTTCTGAGAGCACCCTCGACAGAACTTAAGCTGAGCGACGGACAAAGTTCTCTTATATCCTGCTTGGTGAAGCGCCCTATCTTGTTCTGCATAGCGAGCTTTACTGTATCCAATGCTGGGCGTTTGGTCTCCACAAGCGCAAAGCGGTCTTCAAAATCCCTGTATGCGGCAATAATAGTTCCCAACAGGTATTTTATAAACGGAACAGGATCGTCCTTTCCCTCATGCCACCCGTTCTGCGATGCAGAAAGAGCCTCATAATAGAGATCCTTGTTCTTCGCAATCTTTGCTTCGAGCGAGATGTACTTTCCAACATAAAAGCCGCTCCTGTAAAGCAGAAGCGTTGTGAGAAGCCTGCTCATACGCCCATTCCCGTCATTGAACGGGTGTATGCAAAGAAAATCGTGAATGAATACCGGTATCGCGATAAGCGGTTCAAGCTCCATATTCCCGATGACACGGTTGTACTCTTCACAAATCCTGTCGAGAGCTTCCGGAGTCTCATAGGGAGCAAGCGGCGTAAAGAGAACCTCCGTATGCCCGTCCGGATATGTCGAAGTGATGTAGTTCTGAACATTCTTCGTTCTTCCTGCCAGCGGATTATTCATGTGGCTGTATAGAATCTTATGAAGCTGCAGGATATAATTCTGCGTGATAGGTATGGCGTCAAAGCTTTCGTGAATGATTCCGAGCACATCTCTGTACCCTGCGATCTCCTGTTCATCACGGTTTCTCGGAGTCGTCTTTTCTTCCACAAGCTGCCGGATTCGGGTGTTGGTCGTAACTATTCCCTCTATCGCATTGGAAGCCTCTGTACTCTGTATCTTGGCGATCTCCACAAGCTTTTCCAGCTCTTCCGGTCTCTGTTTCAGAAACATCTCCTGCTTTCCCGCTTCTTTGTAAATTGCAGCAATAAGCCCCAGAAGCTCTCGGAATCCCATTTATTATCTTTGATCAGCGAATATCTGAATTCTCTCATTTTCTTCCCCTGCTTTCTTAGCTTTACCTTAAATCGTATCACATATTAAGGGATTTGTCAAGCGTTTAAGGGAATATTCCCTTAATATTATGCTCACGTTAATGGAATTTACTCATAAAACACAGGGCCGCTATTTACAATATACCAAATTCTCTTTCGGCATATTATATCTCTTTTATGTAAAGTCTTTATATTCGTTCCTTAACATAAGTACATTTTGGATAATTCGTGCAATAATAGAACTGTTTTCCTACATTCTCCCCGCCTTGAGCAGTCTTTAATATGATAGCTGCGCCACAATCGGGACAAAAGAAATCCGTAGGTTCTTCTGTAAATGGTATTGGCTCCGATGTAACACTACTTTCTGTAACAGGAGCATTTACAACAGGAACAGTTATCGGCTGAACATTCTGCTGCTGATTGATACGTTGATTGATATGCTGAATGTGCTCCTGCTTAACCGTTTCCGTAACCTGTGTATATGGATAAAGCTGATTATAAATACTTTCAATCTGTTCCGATGTTAAGATCGGAGGTCTTGAAGCTATTTCATCTATCGTCCGCCGCAGATAATTTCTTTGAATGACCTTATAGTCAGCATCCTGCTTGACAGTTAAGCTCTTGAACGTACATCTTTCCGAGAACACCACAATTGAATAAAATGGAACACCTTCGCCGAACAATTTTTTCAGATACTTTATGTGCGTTTCATTCTGTTTAACGGGATTCAAAAACTTTTCTTTTATACTTTTGTTCCCTTGCGGAAGTGTCTGTGTCCAGTATTGATTTGTGTCTGTTCCAAATATCCACCCGCTGTAGTTCTTACTTTCAAGCACATACAGTCCCGTTGAATGTATCATTATTACATCGACCTCGGTAGTATCGTTTTCACGCGGAATATATGTGTTAAAAAGGAATCGAGCGCCTGTTTTCTCATAATCCATAAGATACTTGTAACACATATACTCACCAAACAGACCTAAATCCGAGCGCACTTTCTGATATGGATTATGTGTTGTATTATAATAATTTGTCTTTTTGTAATCACGCTCCGGTTGAGTTACAAGAATGACTATTATAATAACGATTATAGCTGTTATTATCATTTATAGGTTCCTCAATTACATGTTAAACTTTTCAGAAGTGCCTCTGTATTTAGCATACAAACATATATTTTAGATAACACTCTGATACACTTCATAAGTCCCCTTATCAAAGCAACTCATGATCACGCTCATGCCATAATCCGCGTTCTCACCGAACCAATCGTTTATCGCTTTCAGCGCGATCTCCGCAGCTTCGGTTTTCGGGTAACCGTACACACCCGTCGATATCGCAGGGAAAGCAATGCTGTGAACGTCGTTTTTCTTTGCAAGTTCAAGCGAGTTGCGATAGCAGGAATACAGGAGCTTCGCGTCGTCGGGACTGCCGCTGTAGATCGGTCCGACGGTGTGGATAATATAGCGCACTTTCAGCCTGTATCCCTTCGTTATCTTTGCTTCACCTTTCCTGCACCCGCCAAGAGTGCGGCATTCCGCGAGAAGTTCCGGTCCCGCAGCGCGATGAATCGCACCATCAACTCCCCCGCCGCCGAGCAACGAACTGTTAGCCGCGTTAACTATCGCGTCAACGTCAAGGCGCGTGATGTCGCCTATATCAAATGTTATGCTGTTCTGTAAAGCCATAATTTACCTCACTCAACATCAAGCGGCATCTCTCTGTCGGGTGCCGGAAACTCATTTTCAATCATTTGCAGTTCATCTTCCGTCAGCTCGATACTTGCCGCTGCGGCATTTTCAAGCGTGTGCTGCTTTGCCGAGCTTTTCGGTATCGCGATCGTGTTACCGTCGCGTATCGCCCACGCAAGCATTATCTGCTGAACCGTTGCATTATGTGCAGCCGCGATATTCTGCAATATCGCGTTTGCCCATATTCCCTGCCGGAGCGTTCCGTTCATCGCAAGCGGACAGTACGCCATAAACGCGATATTGTTTTTCCGCAGATAGGGCAGTAAGCTGTACTCCACGCTGCGCGAGCCAACATGATACAAGTCCTGCACGACAGCGCAATTGCCGCTGTGTTTCAGCCGAGATAATTCGTGCATATCGGAGGTGTCAAAATTCGACACTCCCCATTCACGGATAAGTCCGCAATCTTTCAATTCCTGCAAACAGTTCACAGTCTCGGACAGCGGAATCGAGCCGCGCCAGTGATACAGGTACAGGTCGAGGTAGTCAGTCCCGAGCCGTTTCAGGCTTTCCTCGCACGACCGGCGCATATCACGTTTCCCCGCGTTCTGTGGCAGCACCTTTGACACGATGAACAGCGTTTCGCGATCATACGGCTTTATAGCATTGCCGACCACAAGCTCGCTCTTGCCGTAGCCATACATTTCCGCTGTGTCGATCAGCGTCATGGCGTTCTCAATGCCGGTGCGAAGCGCTTCGACTTCCCGGTCGTGCAGCTTCGGATCGTCGCCGATATGCCATGTTCCCTGCCCTATCGCGGGAACGGTTTTGCCGTTTATATTGACTTGTTTCATAGTGCGCTCCTTTCTTGCAATATTTCCTTTGCCAAGAGTTATTATAAGCTCTATATCGTTTTTCTCCTCTAAAAAGCAATTATGAAAAAGTAAAATCGCTATTTCCTTTTATATAAACGAAAAACTATTCCTTTGTTTGCTTATGTTTCCAAACATATCCCCCAGCCGTTTTTCTTTTACCGCCGCATACTCCACGTATAGATTTAATGCCGGTTTGCCTTTCTGCTTCCATAGTGCTTTTGAATTCTGCAATAACAGTTCCGTCTAAAGAGAGCTGTAATACAGGCTTTGTATTTCTATCGGTTGCATTTGATTTTTGACATTTTGGACATCCTGTCGCATTATCACCAGTACGATTACATATAGCTGTTTTCCATTCATGATCACATATATGACATTTCCACCACACCTTTTTACTTGATCCTTTAGTAACCTCATCTGGCTTTAGCGGTTCATTCTTTTCGTAATACCAATCTTTTAGCAACTCAGGGATTAGTGTTGCTAAGTCATTATAGCCTTTTATTACTTTTTTACTTGAACAGTACGGGCATCCACTTCCTTTGCTTCTATGACATATTAATGCTTGCCATTCATGTCCTTTGCTGCATTTCCACCAAACCTTTTTGTTTGATCCTACTGTCACATCAAATGGATTTAAAATGCCATTTTTTTGATAATTCCATTCTTTGGCTAAATCCGAACTAACCGTTTGTAAATCATTATAACCTTTTAATACTTTTCTGCCAGAACAGAACGGGCAGCCTTGTCCTTTTTGTCTGTTTCCTATCATTGATTGCCACTCATGTCCATTTGGGCATTTCCACCATACTTTCTTCTCACTATTTGGCAATACGTCCGAAGGTGTTAATCCTTTGTTTTTTTCATAATTCCATTCTTTCGCTAAAATTGGATTAACCGTTAGTAGATCATTTTCACCTATAATAGCGTATCTTCCTGAACAAAATGGGCACCCAATTCCGTTATTTCTACTTTGTATTGATGCTTGCCATTCATGTCTTTTTTTGCACTTCCACCATACTTTTTTGCTGCTATTTGATGCAAAGTATTCTAGTTTTAATTTCCCATTTTTTTCGTTGTTCCATTCCTCTGCAACATCAGGATTTAGTATTAAAAGAGAGTTATCTTTCTCAATATATTCTCTCAAATTCTCTATAGCTATGGAATCTCTTTCAAAATCTGCATTGACGCTTATACCAGTAATCTCAAAAATTATTCTTTCTATCGCCTTGGATAAATCATTTTTTTGATCTTTTTGAATAACGTAATCGATAGAAGTATCATTAAACGGGGGCAGCCCTTCTCTAATTCTGTAAAGTTTTATCCCATCGTTTACGCACTTCCGATTTTTTTCTAAATCTTTTAGCAGTTTATCCTTATGCCAAAAATAACCATCGAATTCAATTGCAGTTTTTAAAGATGGAATAAAAACATCTAATTCATAACCACGTTCTTTATATGAGTGTATTACTTCTTTTCCGCTTTTTTTAAGATAATATACAAGTGCAAACTCAGGAAGAGATGTATTTCTCTCGGATTTACAAATGGGACAGTCACTTCCATTATTCCTGTGATATATTTTCGATTGCCACTCGTGACCTTTACTACATCTCCACCATACTTTTTTACCATTATTTGCTGTAACATCTTCAGGCTTCAAATCTCCATTTTTTTCATAATTCCATTCGATTGCCAAAGCGGGATTAACTGTTTGCAAGTCATTAAACCCTTTTAGTATTCGTTGCCCCGAGCAATAAGGACATCCATTACCTTTGCTCCTATCATATACTGTTGTTTGCCAATTATGTCCCTTTTTACATTTCCACCATACTTTCTTTCCGCTATTTGGCAACACATCAGCAGGTGTTAATCCAATGTTTTTTTCATAACACCATTCTTTGGCTATTGTTGGATTAACAGTTTGTAAATCATTTTTGCCTTTTACTGCGTATCTACCTGAACAATATGGACAGTTGTTTCCATTACATCTACTTTTTATTTCTGCTTCCCATTCATGCCCCTTTGAGCAAATCCACCACACTTTTTTATGAGAGCCGGGGAGTACATCAGAAGCATTTACATCTCCATTTTTATCATGATTCCATTCTTCAGCTACATCGGGATTGGTAGTTTTAAGATCATTTACACCTCTTTCAAGTTTAGTCACATTCTCACCTCATTTTTAAGTGTTAGTCCTTTTATACTATTTTAATTAATTATACCACGTTCTACCAATTTTTGCAATCATTTACAGATGAAATTTAGCAAATTGTGCCAAAATCCGCCCGCCTAACATAGATTTAAAACATCTATCCCCTTCTCCCGTACCATACGCACGGTCTGTCCCGTTCCACTTCTCGGATTGTTGTAGTAGCAGATACAGCAGTCTGCAAGCTCGACAAGCCGCTTATTGCGCTGTTTCATACAATCTTCCGTATAGTGCTCGGACAGCACGGTCACGCTGTCCGCCGCTTGCAGTATCTCGTTGTATCGTGCAATCTGAGCCTTATTCCACACTTTGACCTGTTCCTCCGGCGGACACGGCAGGAGCAGATGTAACCTTATGTCGCTGTACTCGGCTTTCAGCGATATGACGGTTTCGGCACATAGAGTATCAAAGCCGATAGCGCCGCCGTTGTAGAAGTCAGTTACGCCATGCTCAATCAGCTTTATTATAGCATCTTTCAGCCTCTGAACAAGTTCAGGGGTTATTTTTATTATCCTATGTCCGGTAAAACAGCATGTTTTCATAAGTACCTCCGTTAGACTATATATAGTCTATTATATCACAGAGGCGCACACAAGTCTATATATGGGCGATATTATTAGGCACAAGATGCTATACTATTATAAAGTCTATATATAGTCGGAGCTAACATGAAAACAAGAGAAGCCATTGCCAAACGAATAGAGGAGCTGTGCGAGCAAAACAACATCACCATAAACGGACTTGCTACCCAAGCAGCCGTTCCGCCTTCAACAGTCAAGAATATCATTTACGGGGTAAGCAGAAATCCCGGTATCGTTACGATAAAAATGCTTTGTGACGGTCTGGACATTTCCATTCAGGATTTCTTCGACTCACCGTTGTTTAAAGATCTTGAACAAGAAATAGAATAATATTGCCAAATCACGATTTAGTAAATCATGATTTGGCATCTTGAAGTGCCTTCATAAAGCCAAATCCCCGTTCAGCTTCACAGCCAAACGGGGATATTTCATTCTTTCTCAGGATCAAACCTCAGGCGATAATCGCAGCACTCCGAGCCTTCGGAAACAGCGGTCGTGCGCTCATACCGGATATGATGAAAACTTTTCATGTATTCCTTGTCCATGTTGCAAATGCACAGCACAGCTTTTTCGCAGCCGAGTTCCTTGCAAACCTCGTGAAAGGGGCATGACAGAATATCCACACCGTACATCTCCGGCGGCTCACTTACGATCCTGCGCTTGTAACATTTTTTCTCGCTGCTCGCATCGTCCATGATCTTTTCGATATTTGTCCAAATCTTGTAGTCAACATTCGGCAGCGACGTGATCTTATGTACAAACTTGCCGACCTTCCTGCCCATGTATGTGCCGTACCGTTTCAGCGTTTCCTCAGCCTTTATCCCGTGAGCCTTGAATGTTCGATACAGCGCAACTGCCGGTATCGCCATTGCTCCCTTGTGTTTTCTTAATGCCGGATTTTGGTGCATGATACGGTCATACTCTGCCGCCGCATCATTCCAGATCTCAATGCCTTTTGCCTCGCCGAGCTTCCACACAAGTATCTTTTTGAGTTTTCTGAAGAATATCTGTTTATCAAGAGAGTTCATAATTATTTCTCCAATCAGTCCCTGCACCTTATGCTTTATATACCTCTATCTCATTTTCTATCTCGATCATATCTTCATCTTGCATCGGACCATGAACAATATCAACATTTGTTTCAAGAATACTTTCAAGCCGGTTTTTGATTTTTGAAATAGTAATAAGCGTTACCGGCGCATTAAATTCCATTATCAGATCAACATCGCTTTCAGGCGTGTATGTACCGTTTGCCCGTGAACCGAAAAGTACTGTGCGAGATATAGGAAATTCGACAGCTACATCTTTAACTGCATTTTTAATATCGTCAATTGTCATAGATCGTTCCTATATAGGTATCAGGGCTATGGGTTCCCTGATACAAAAATCGTTAGTTGCAGCCTGACGATCTCCGGAAAGAATGTGCAAAAGTCGGGAACCCCCTGACTTGGAATGCACTTCTTTCCTTGCTTGCTATACTTTGTTTTCTTAAAAGTATGCACCACTTTTTACAACACTATAACATGCACCTTTATTAAAATTTGCATATCCTTATAAACGAAAAATTGTGTAATATACCCGTGACAGATTAACCTTAACAACGCTCTATTTGTTAACGAAGCATACATTTCTCCTATCTATCCTTTATACGCATACAATATATACAGGTATAAGCTTTCAAAGCTTGCCTGCTTTCAAAGAATCATTCTTGGACTAAAACACTTCAAATAATTAGGTAATATGTGATGGCGCTGATGAAGTATTATTGGCCAGTCTAAGTTTCTCGGCAGAATAGATTCTGTCTGCATATTCACGTACTTTGTTACAAATCCACATATATGCAGTTGTGTTTTCAGAATAGTCAGCTTCGGCATACATATTTATTCTTCCGTCTTCTCTCATTTTTTCAACTTGACGAAAAGCCTTTTCATCGCCTTTGGGATAAATTGCAAAAGTAGAACCATTTCCTTTATTAATAAGAGAGAATGCTGGAATATCGCTTGGACCGTCTGCAATATATATCATGTTTTCAAACTTTACTCTGCGAAATTCCTCAGACAACTTACTATTTACTTCTACCCCGTCTCTCTTTCCGACTCCCTTGTTAATCTCAAACAACGCACGAGTTTTGGAGGTATTATCAAGCGCATACACCACTTCGCTGAGTACTTTTTCCCCGTTTGCTGTTTCTTCTTCTATAAGTTCACATCCCCAAATATCTTCCACATAATCAACAACCATTGATCCACGAATTGTTTCAGCAGTTCCAGTACTTACAATATAATGTTCAACCTTTATATCGTATTCTTTATATTTTGATTCTTCCTCAACGATTCTTTTGGTTTTCTCAAATATCTCCGGAACTCCCTTATAGAATTTTAATTTTGTTCCATATTCTTTTAATTTAGCATTATTTAATCCTTTAAATCTTCCGTCTTTTGCATATTTTATTAAAAAATTTAAATAACAAGTATCTTTATTTACCCTTATTCCTTCTTTTTGCATTTTTTCAGGGAAACTGTTTACTTCACGCCAAAACATATCTGCATCAATTTCATTATCTTCAAAAATCGGAGTTTGCATATACTCACTTATAAGAGTTTTATCAAAATCCCAAATTATTGCAATAACATTAGCCATATAGTGTCTCCTTTCTGTCCAATCCGATTTTTATTAAACATGAAAATCGATCTCATAATTCCCCGCATTCGTCAGAGAAAAGGTTATATAGTCTCGTCCATATTTCATTAAATCAGAATACTTGATTCGTGCATCTAAATATATTATTATAAATAATTATACCACATATTGTACAATAAAACAAGATATTATTTTTAAATTGTACAATATATGGAACAAAAATTTGTTTATACATAGCAGATGATCTACCAACGGAAAAAACGATCCGTCGCTTTAGCCAATTAAATTTTCGGAAAAATCCGATCAGATATACAGGAAAATATCATCAAAATAGTATTACAATATGAACATCGCAGCCATTGTTTTATTACAGGCGGTTGATCTACAAACTAATGTGCAGCTTGCACATTTTCTTCTTTTAAATTATGTGTAACACTTACAACGACCATAAGAGCCAAAATAAGTGCCATATCTAAACGAAAATCCCGCCAACCGTGATGGTTAGCGGGTTTGCTGGCTCCCCGACTCTGAACAAATCCGAAACATTTGTAACTGTTTCTCGCGGGAGAGGAACCGAGTCCGGTTCCTCCCTGCAATTGAAATTAACTACAATTTTATCATCGTAAGCATACACCGAGTTCACATAAGTCTCGATGATCCTGAGCTTGTTGCCCTCGTCGGCGAGGTCAAGTTTGGTGAGCTTGGTGAGCCATGCCACGATCTGTTCCTTCGTCAGACGCTGCTCCTTGATCTCCTCGCGGATGATCTTGGTCTCGATCTCGGATTTCTTGGCTTCAAGCTCCTTCATGCGGCGTTTTGTGGTGTCCGTGATGATACCCTGCTCGATAGCAGCCATAACGTTGTTGAGAGTTTTCTCGGTTTCCGCGAGCTCCCGCTCCAGAAGCGGTATCACGGTACTTTCCTTGTCCTGCTCAGCCATGACAGCATCGGAAATTCTATCAATAGTGTCGGGATTGAACAAATTCCTCACAACGCTGTCAACCACGAGATTTTCGATGAATTCCTTGCGAATGGTCTTCTTCGGGCAGCCCTTTTTCTTCTTCGCGGATACACATTTATAATAGTGATACTTCTTGTTATCCCTGCCCGTACCGCTCTCCCCTACCATAAACGCACCGCAATGACCGCAAATCAGCTTGGTAGTAAGCAGGTAGGCTATATCGGCTTTCATAGTTGCAGGAGCATAACGGTTCTTTTCAAGGCGTTCCTGCGCCATTTTGAACATCTCCTTTGTGATAATTGCCGGGATCCCGTCCTCAAACACCACATCACGATACCGATATTCGCCCATATACTTGCGCACCTGCAGCATAGCGGATACCGACGTTTTTGTGAACGGCTTATTCTTGCAGGTCGTGACGTGATTTTCGTTCAGATACGCCACAATATCCTTGATCGGACGGTTGTTGATGTACATCTGGAAAGCTTCACGTATGAACGGCGCGACCAGCTTGTCGATCTGATAGTGCTTCTGCTCGTCGATATAGTACCCTGTCGGCACATTTCCCCCGTTGTACTGCTTTTTCAAGGCGTTTTCGGTCATACCGCGTATCACCTTTTCCGACAGCTCCGCGGAGTAGTATTCTGCATACCCCTCAAGCACTGATTCGAGAATAATGCCCTCCGCACCCTCGGAGATCACCTCTGTCGCTGACACCACCTTGACACCATTCTTCCGAAGCAACATCTTGTAACGAGCACTGTCATAGCGGTTTCGGGCAAATCGGTCGAGCTTCCACACAATGACTGTATCGAACATATTCTTGCCGCTTTCCGCGATCATGCGCTGGAACTCCGGGCGGTTGTCCGTCTTTGCAGACATGGCGCGGTCGATGTAGGTTCCAATCACGGTCATGTCCTTTTTGGCAGCGAACTCCCGGCACTCGCGAAGCTGCCCCTCTATACTTTCCTCGCGCTGGTTGTCGCACGAATATCTTGCATAAATCACTGCTTTCATAGTTTTCTATCCTCCTTGATTGTCTCTTTTCCCTATTATAGCACACTTTAAACGCGATTTCAATAGTTTAAAGCGTGATTTCTGATAATTTTTTCTGAATACCACATTATAATAGTATATGTGAAACAATTAACAGCTTTCCAATCCGCCCCCGTTTAGAGGCGGATTGGTTTTGCTATAATCACGCAGCGGGCTTGTTTTCCCCCACATTCTGCGCGTCCATGAATTCCTCGAACATCTTCCTGCCCTCTTCGGTATCATAGTATGCCCGAATTGTCTGGTAGAAGCTGGCTGCAAGAGCCTTGATCTGTTCGTCCGTAGTCTCCGCTACGGTGCTTGTCTTAATTTCAAATTTTCTCAATTATTCCTCCATTCCCTACCGGCAAGCAGTATTTATCTTCGCTTGTCCGGTCTTATATTTCCTCTCTCACTTAGATTGATCTCTTTTTCTTAGGTGCGGACTGCTGTTTCTGCTTTTCTTCCGCTTTCCTGCGCTCCTGTTCTTCCTGCTTACGACGGAGTTCTCCGGCGGCAAGGCGTTCCCGTTCCTTACGGTCAAGTTTCTCCTGCCGTTCACGCTCAATCTGTTCCTGACGCTGGCGCTCGACTTCGGCACGGGATTGCATAAAATCATCGACACGATAAATCTTGTCATAATCCAGATAGTAACCGACGTTGTCTAAGCAGATAACGTCGCCTGCATACAGATCTGCCGTATCTCTGATAGTCGTCAGCACCTCACCAATATCATCGGGGTTAGCACTTACATCAAACACGCTCTGCTCAAAACTCTTTTGGTAGTAGTCTATGTTTGCCCTCGCAATATGAAAATTCTTGGTCTCGATCGGCGTATAGACCGTGTACATCTTGGCTTTGAGCTCGGCTACCCTCGCCTGCTCCTGTTCATCGAGCTTTTCACGGGTTCTCTTGACGAGCTTGGTGATGTAATCATCCCGGTCACCGTAAGTCTTGATGATACCACGGAGAACAGCATCGCGCTTTTTCTGCGCTTCAAGCTCTGCCTGCATTTCCGAAAGTCGTTCGTTATCAACAGCGACATCATCAGCGTACCCGGAAACCTCGGATATCGCGGTTATACCTGCCCGCGCAAGTATCAGCTTGTCGCTTTTCCGATGGGCGTTAGGATATTCCCCGAACTTGTGCTTACCGAAAAATCTCTCGGCAGCGGCAGCCACGATCTGCTTGTGTTGGACTTCCGCGCTCAAATCCGTTATGGCGGTTTCAAGCTCCGTGATACGCTTTTGGGCATTTTCCAAAAGCTGCTCGGCTTCATCCACGCTGGAAATGTGCTCATTGTTGATGAGTGCAAGCTGTTTACATAGAAGCTCTGTCGTATCTTTTACACCGGCGGCAAAGCAGATGTTCCGTGTTTCACGCTTGAATTCCCTTTGCAGCAGCTCGAAGATCTCATTAAGAGTTCTCGGTTTTGGCTGCGCGTCAAGGTAATCCTGTATCCGCTGCCGGAGCATATTTTCCGTGTAGTCCACACCGAGCGTTTTCAGCCTTACCGCACGTCCCTGCTCAGGTGCCTTGACGGAAATGTAGTACCCGCGCTTGACTGTGTAGCCGTGCGCCTCCATGATTTTTAACAGCTCGTCGAGATTTTTCGCAAGTGGTATCAGGTGGTCGATGTATTCGGCAATATGCGCTTTCCACGAAGTCCCCCGCTTGCGGTGATGCCACTCGCCGTAGCAAATCGCGTAAGGCTTGTGGTCGGGCTGGGCGCGGAGTTTCTCCATTTCTCCGATACCGTATCTGCGGCAGATAGCGTCCGAAACCTTGCGAACACGGTCAAGGCTCGCCTTGTTGCTATTAAACTTTTTGCCGTTCAGATCATAGGGGCATAGCAGGAAGTGATTGTGGATATGCTCGGTATCGACGTGGGTGGTCACGACCACCTGATAGTCCGCGCCAAACGCTTTCTGCACCCACTCAACACCTATCCTGTGCGCCGTTTCTACGCTGCACTCGCCAGCCGCGAACGACTGGACGAGATGAAACGCTTTTACCGGAGACTTGCCCGACAATGGCTTTGCCGAAAAACTCTTGTGCGAGCACACCTCATATGTCAGCTTGAAATCCTGTAATGCTTCGTTCAAATCCTCGGAAGTATTAATGCCCGTGAGCAATGTTCGCTCCTCGGTTTTGTCAGGATTAGCGATATAGTTTAAGCAGCCAGCGACTGAATCTTTGATTGATATGATCTTGATATACGGCAAATTTCCTCCTTGAAATCCTCAAGCCTCTGCAAATCGTCCGGGTGAATATACCCGGTCTCGTTTGCTATCCTCGCTATCTGATTTATGTTCGAGCCGATCCTGTTAAGTGCAACCACATAATCATGGTTTTCTTTCAAGTCGATCACGAACACCTTACCCTTCAGTGCGGAAGTCTTGATAAATGTTGCGTTCTTCATATTACACCTCGCGGCGAGCTTTTCAATTTTTGCCCACTCGTCAAAGGTGAACGTCAAGACCTTATGCTTTCTGTTTGTTCGCATTTCTTCTCTCCCTTCATGAAATTCTGCGAATTTGCATAGTCGAAAATGGGTCAGGGTCCCATTTTCCGGAATCAAAAGTATCCGTATACTTTTGATTTTTTCGCGATTGGTAATATTACCGATCTATGCTTGCGTTGATTAGTCAACTTAACGATTTACTTGATTAAAAACCGAAGACCCCCTGAAAATTTTTCCGGCTTTGCTATCACTTTTTCTTGTAACCTCCCGCAAAGCTATCGCGCAATGCTGTTGATCAACTGCACCATGCGAAGCTGTTCCTGCTCGTCAAGCTCAAAACGCAGAACCTGCATCAAGACCTTCTCGGTAAGCCCCAGCGCTTTTGCAAGTCTGGCAGGTGATACATTTCTGAACCTGAGTTCCGAAAACACAATTTCGTTAGCTATGGCATTTCCTCCTTTCCGTAGTCCGGACTTCATTTTGTGGGATAAATGCTTTTATCCCTGAGCTCAATTTCTATTATAGCGAAGGCTTGACAAAAGTCAATAGATTTGGTATTATATGTCTATAAAAAGACGAATAGTCTTCTATTTATTGATACTTTCTACTTTTTTCTTAGTTGACTTCTATTTTTGAAAATTTCTTGCAATTATTTTTTCGAGGCAAAGGAGAAGCCGCATTATGACCGAGTTTGATGCTTTTTACTATGACGAAAAATTTTATATTAACGGTACCAAAGAGTACACTTTGGGGTCGATACTTGAAAAATATCTGCAAAAATCATTCAAAGGCGCAGAGGACAAATTATCGGCTTGTAAAGAGTATTTACGGCTTCTTCGCTACCCCGAAACCCGTGGACAGATAGCTGACTGCGAAATTATATACCCGGAAGCTATTGCATTTTTCGACCGCGCCGAAGAATATTTACATACTCTGCCTCCGTACAATACTTTCCCGCTTCGTGACAGCGGACTGTACGATATTTTCAATCAGCATAGCGTCTTTTTCAAGTTCGACGATAATGAAATCGAGCATGAATGGTTCGATTACGACAAATATGACAGCTACGATGACTACAATGAAGATGAAAATGAATATGCTGACCATGAGCCAAACTATTTTCATGATCGAATGCTGACTTCTTTTCGCATAGCCGAGCCGCTTGATGAGATCAGTGATCCCGATCAGGTTGATGAGATAATCGAATTTAATGCTCAACTGAAAAGTTTTATTTGTCAATACATCACAATTTTCGAGGACTTGCTGCGTATCAAGCGTGCTTACGAACCGTTCCTTGAAAAGATACACAGCCGTGAGGAATTCCTGACAAACGAAGAAATTGCGGAAGTGCTTGACGAGTTCAATAGTGCCGCTGCCAAAAAGCTGAACAACTACGACAAGCTCGTACCGTCTGGGACTATGACGCTTACTTACAAAGTCCTGAAACGCAAGAAAACCTCCGTCTTGTGTGAAAATTATCATTTCACAACAATCGGAGGCTTCCTGTATATTGAATTGTTCAAAGGTCTGCAAAATCGCTACCTGCCACGAAAATGCGATCTGTGCGGACGGTACTTTGTGCTGGAGCGCGGCTTTTACTCGAATTACTGCAAGCGTCCGGTCAAGGGGCAGCCGGACAAAACCTGCCGCGATCTCGGACATCGCAAAAGATTTAACGACAAGCTAAAGACCGACCCGATCTGGAGCGTGTATCATAAGGCTTACAAGGCTCACTACGCCCGCTACCTAAAAAAGAAGATGACACAGGCGGAGTTTCAGAAATGGGCGGACTATGCTATCGAAATGCGGACTAAGGCGCTTGACGGGGATGTTGAGTATGATGAGTATGTCAGAGAGATGAAGAAATGATAGAATGACACCACACTATACGGGTAATCTATAAAATTATGTGCTATTATTATTAAAAAGACGAAAAAGTATTGACGACAACAACAAACTATGGTATAATATATGAGTCATTATTATATATTTTTTTAAAAATAATATACCGTTCGATGTAATATTATGCGTTTATACACGCGGTATACCGGAGCGATTATGAGATATTGTTTCAAAATCTACGGCAACTGCATATATTTAATACAGAGGAGAATATATTATTAGTGGATAAAAGCTTTGGATTTAATTTATCGCGTACGATTATAGTAGGTTTTACCTCAATAATTCAATTTGCGCTCATTCTTAACGTTTCTAGCGCACCTATACCGTATTTGCTTTCAAATATATCTATAGTATCCGGTTTCATTTTGGATTTAATTTCTTTAATGAAGATATATAGAACTTTGCATCGTTTTATTTTTGACATTGTATTGTTTGAGGCGGGTTCAATCGTTTTGGGATTAGGAGATACATTTATAATAACTAATTATCAGATAAATTATAATTTTTTTACTCACATACTTATACCAATACTTACTTTATTGGGTCTGGGCTTGTATTTACTTATTTGTATCATAATACTGATTAAAACAGCGAAAGATGAAAACTGCTTTAATTAGAATAATAATGAGGTATTTTTATGAATTCCATTATAATAACCGCCTTTATAGTTATAATAGCAACTATTATTTTGATTTCCATTTTATTTGCTATTTTTTACTCAGTTAAAGAAATCAACATACATTTGAAAATCAGTATACCTTACAATTCTGATTGTAGCATTGATAAAATAGTGCTAGATTTTGATTCTATTAATATGGAGGAAGAAGCAAGAAATAATGTTAGACTCTCAAAGCTACAGTAAAATTTGGAAAAACGGAATTTTGCCGCTTATTAACTTATATCTTGAAAAAAATGACGATTTATCGCTTAGTGATGATGAGGAAACAGTAAAAAATAAGATTTGGGAAGCTTATGAGTATTTTAATAATAAATGTCGTAAATATATGAATAAAAATGTTAAAAGACTTGATCGACATAAGGTATGTGCTTGTTATATTTTTGCGATATTGAAATGCAATCCTCTAAGACATAATGTGCAAGAAAATGAAGACACTATTTTTGTCCCAACTGAACAGTTGGCAATTTCGATTGGACTTACTTTATTAAGAAGTTTTTTAATAAGTAAATTTGATCGCAATGATGAAATAAAGCCGAAGGATATTTATGAAAAAGATAATGCCATCTTTAAAAATGGTTTTGTTTTTCCTTGCCAAGATGAAGTTGGACATGGTCAATACAGAGATAATTTTGCTATAGAATTATTTTTTACTATGAAAGAGGAAAATTATAATATATTATCGCTAAGCCATTCGCTATATCTTTTGGAAATGTATAATCGAATGAATTGGGAAATTATGAATTCTAAACGGAATTAAATAGAAAGAATTATCGATTTTGGTATTTATAATTGTTTTATCACATCTCAATAATATGTGATATTCATCATCAATAGAATACAATAACGGCAGCGTTGCTCTTTAATTAGTCTACGCTGCTTTTATAATACAAGGTGCGAAAATGTATGACGTAATAGTTATCGGTGCCGGACCGACGGGAGCTACTGCCGCAAAAGCCCTTGCCGACAGCGGTCTGAAAGTGCTGATCGTAGAGCGCATGAAGCTCCCACGTTATAAATCGTGTTCGGGAGTTCTGATAAAGAAGTCAATGGACTTGGTGCAGCAATATTTCGGGAAAGCTGTTCCTGCTTCTGCGATGTGTACGCCGAACGACAATCACGGTATGATTCTGACCGACGACAACGGGAAAGCGTACACTTTTGAGCAGGAAGGCTTGAACGTATGGCGCAGCTCGTTCGACAACTGGCTGACCGAAAAAGCTGTCGAAGCGGGTGCGGAGCTCCGTGGCTGCACTTCCGCAATATCCTGTGAGCAGTCTGCCGAACATATAGAGCTACGACTTCATTTCGATAGAACATATACCGAGAAGGCGAGATATGTAATAGACTGCGAGGGTGTGACGTCAGTAATTAAGCGGAAAGTGCTTGGCACAACGCCCGAATTTATCACAACATTTCAGACCTTCAACGAGGGGAAGATAGACTTAGATCTACACTATTTCTACGCTTATCTGCAACCCGAATTGTCCGAGTATGACGCATGGTTCAACGTCAAGGACGAGATGCTCGTATTAGGCGTGGCAGTCAAGGAAACAAACAAGATGCTGCGTTACTACGACAATTTCATTCGTTATATGACGGAAAATCACGGACTTGCAATAACCAAAACTATGAAACGGGAACGCTGGCTGATGCCGCGCATATGTTCTGACTGCAAATTAGATTACGGCATGGGAAGGCTTTTCTTTGCCGGGGAAGTCTCGGGATTTCTGAATCCTATGGGCGAGGGCATTTCTGCGGGTATGGAAAGCGGGCATTCCGTTGCGTTATCAGTAATAGAGCATTTCAACGTTCCCGCAAGCGTATTGGATGATTACAAGAAGCGGACTGAAATGCTGAAAGTCTATATGCAGCGCCAGTGGCACTTTGTTTCGGGTATGTCGGAGACTTTCGGGGAAATGAGGGCAGCACTATGAACGCAATTTATGACAGAATAAGCATAAGAAGTTTTCTGAAAAAATCTGTTGAAAAACAGCTTATTACGGATATTCTTGATGCGGGCAGAGTTGCTCCGTCAGCTAAAAACAGACAGCCGTGGAAGTATATCGTATTTGCAGACTCCACTAAAGAAGAACTGCTTGAAAGAATGGAAGCAGGCTTGGACAGAGAAGAACATATTTCTGCCACAATGCCGAAGTCATCTTTCGGGCTTCCGGACGCTCGGAATACGCTGAGGATAATGCGTGAAGCTCCGGTCGTCATTATTATACTCAACACAAACGGAACCTCACCGTTTATTCCAATCAACGCAGATGACAGGATCACGGAGATATGTGATACGCTTTCAATAGGCGCTTCGGTGCAGAATATACTTCTGAATGCGACAGAAACAGGACTGGGAACGCTGTGGATCGCCAATACCTGTTTTGCTTATAAAGAGTTGACCGAGTCTCTTGATACGGACAGCCAACTCGTCGGGGCGATAGCTTTGGGATATCCCGATGAATGTCCCGGGCAGCGCCCGCGAAAGGCACTTGATGAGATAATTGAATTCAGATATTAGAATACTGATATACAGCGGAGTAGTTTTACCCCGCTGTTTTCATTTCACACCACAAAATCCCCGTTTCACAGCATTTTACTAATCTCTGCAACATACAGAACGATAAAACAAGCGGTAACTGAATATCCCCTCGGTATGAATGCCGAGGGGACGGTCTGTTATTTAAGACTGCTGTTAAAATCCTTCAAAAGATTATCAACGCTCTTTCGTACATTATTCGGCAATGCACGCAACTGTCGGATATACTCGATCTCGGACTTTGAGAGCGTCGGCTGTTCTCTATTTGTATTCTTCTCTCTGATCTCGGTATTGCCGATCAGGAAATCAACGGACACCTCAAAAATATCGGCAAGCCTTATCAGCGTGGCGATGTCCGGTTCATTCGACTTCTGTTCGTATTTGAATACGGTCTGTTGCGTCAAATTCAGCATATCGGCCACTTTCTGCTGTGACCAGCCCCTCTCTTCCCGCAGTAACTTCAAATTCTTTATCATAACAACCTCCGGTATAGTACCTTAAAACCATTTTATCAAATAATTGGAGCATTGTTAAAATCTTATTCATATATATTGACAACGCCGATACATTGTGATATACTTAATGTGGGAAGAAGTCTTTCCGTGATTACGGCACTAAGGGCTGCAAGCTCTTTTGCATACAATCAGCAAAGGCATAAAGGATATATGCCTTAATGCCGCACTTTGGCAGAGAGTACGGCATACAAAAACTTTATCAAGGAGGACAAAGATATGAGCGTTATCAGCACAAATTACAGCAATTACCGCACATCTGCCGCAAATACCGGCAAGGCTTACGGGAAAAAGACTGATGATACCATAAAGAAAACATCGGACGCGACAGTAGAAAGTAGCAAAGCCGCAGAAACAAAGAGCAACAAAGATACCCTTGAGATTACCGGCAAGACTGCCGCCAAAAGAGGTATTGCTACGGAATATGCGGGAAAAACAGCTCTCGGCATCAAGAACGATGGAATGAAAGATGTTGTTGCCAAAATGCTTGGTGCACAGGCTAACAAGGCTTCCGGCAAAAGCGGCGTGAACATCGACTCGATACTCCGCAGCTACGGCGTGGAGCCGATAAAGAGCGACGGCTCGGACGATTTCTGGGGCGCGGAAAAGACCGCGAACCGTATTCTCGACTTTGCAAAGAGCCTTGCGGGCAACGATTACGACTCTTTCAAAAAGGTCAAGAAAGCCTTTGAAAAGGGCTTCGGAGAGTGTGAGCATATATGGGGCGGTAAGTTGCCCGGTGTCTGCTACGATACCCTTGACCGCGTTCGCAAGGGCTTTGACGAATGGGAAAAGGATTTTAACAAGCAGTCCGAAGCCGCCGAATCTACGGCACAATAACCATTTCAGGCAAAATGACATCATCTGAAAAACAATAATTCAAACGCTCGCAGGTGGAACCTCTGCCGATCCGCTGTGCGGGCAACTGCAAAAATATCGAAGGGAAGTGATATGATGAGTGATCTCAGTTTATTTTACTCGTCAATGAGCAGCGTCCTGAATCAATGGAGTGATTTTCAGACCGCAAGACCGCTTTACAAGCACTATTTCGCTATGCAGAAGGCTAACGCCTCCGAGAAAGCAAGCGAAGCGGCGGACAAGTTTGAAAAGAAGGACACGAAGAAATCTACGGCGTATTCTGCTGCCAAGAACGACAAGCTCGGAACCTATGCTGATAATGTTACATCGTCTGCGTCAAAGCTCGAAGCCGCTTTCAAGGCTGACAGCAAGACCGGAGAAGTGGATATGGACAAGGCTTTCGAGGCTGCACAGTCCTTTGTTGACAGCTATAACCAGCTTTATTCTGCAACACGCGGCTCCGGCAATTCTACAGTTTCCGGAAAATCTGAGTTTATTGCAAATATGACTACAGCGTACAGCGGTAAGCTGTCCAAAGTCGGCATAAGCATAGGCAGCGACGGTAAGCTCTCCGTTGACAAGGATACATTCAAGAGTGCGAGCGAGGACGAGCTTGACGCAGTCTTCGGCAAGAAAAACTCCTACGCGAGCTTCATGTCAACACAGGCAAGCGCAGTCTCCGCGTTCGCCAAGAGCGCCGCGTATCTTGAACAGGATAAGACCTACGCCAAGACAAGTGCCACAACTGCGGCAACAACGCAAACAGCGTCACTGAACGGCTATCTCTATAACAAGCTGTTCTGATAACATAAAAGATGATGTCATAATGCACGGTGAAAAGTCGGCTCTTACTGTCGGCTTTTTGCCGGATATATACGATATGGAAATCAAGAAATAGGCAAGGAGGACAGAACTATGCTTACAATCAACAAAACTTTCTTCAATGCCAGAAAAGCCTCATCTGTCGTTTACAGTAATGACGGAAAGAAGCCCGACAAGGCTGCCGAAACACCTGTGCTGAACGATAATAAGCCGAATACCGACACTTTGACACTTTCGGGCGGCACTGCGGGATTGCATCCAATCGATTACAGCAAATTCTACAAGGGCTCGGAAAGTGTTACCTTTCACGACTCCGGAACCGCAAGCACGGGCACAATTGTTCATTATTGCTTTGACACAATGGACGAAGCGGGCAATAAGATAATGGAAAAGATGACAAAAGAGGAAACGATGCAGGCATTGAATGAAATATCCGCTCAATATGGGGATAATGTCATTATTGAGTTTTCGGGGGACGGTCTCGGCAAGATATTCGATTACAAGCCTTTTGCAAAGCTTTCCGCAGAACCAAGAGAATTACCGGAGGGTGCTATCACTTTTCTTGACGGTCCGACACCACTTACCGATGAACAACTCACTTCGGTACAGTTAAGGCATAATGAGACCGATATGGAAGATGTTATGCGTCATCTTGACTCTGATGCATACAAGGAATACCAGTCTATTAAACAAGAAGGCCTCAAAAAAGGAACAATAGACGGTATTATCGACGGTATGCGATATCTTCTGAATTGGATAAATAAAAACGCAAAAGACAACCCGGATTGGATAAAACGGTACGATCCAAATAAGACCGCTAAACAAACAGTCTCGGATCGCCATAGCAATGCTGATGTTTATGTTTCCGATGACAAGAAAAGTATCAATATGTTCGGCGGCGACAAGCTTTTTGGAATAATGCTGTCAAAAGAGAGTGCGTACACCCTGCGGAGCGGTAATGCCGCAGATAAGGATTGGCTGCTAAAGATCATTGATAATGGAATGAAAGAGCTGTCAGATATGAATGAAAAGCTGTCCGGCAGCGGCTATAAGCTTGGGCTAAGTATAACCGGTTTCAGAAAGCTCTCGTTTGTTGCAAGCGACGGTAATAACATAAAGTATGCCGCGACCGCCGATGAGCTTATGAAAGCTGTCAAAGGTTGAGTTATAATACTAAAGTTTCAGAGATTTTTGCCGATATAATAATTGGATAGGTGTCTCTATCTGACAATGATATACAAGGAGGGATTGCTGTGAACGGAGTATCATTCAATATTACGCCGTATATTCACAAGTATGAGGCTGTAAAGCTTCAAAAGGGACAGGAAGTTCCAAAGGACAAGCAGGCTAATCTTATCCAAGATGATGGCGGCGAGCAGTATCTGCTGACCGATGCGGCAAAAGAACAGATGATAAAAGACAAAAAAGCGTTCAACGATGCGTACATGATGCAGTCACAAATGGCGACAACCAAAGCCAATTCCGAAGCAGAGAAGAAACACGCAGAGGATCAGGCGAAAGCTATGACCGTTTACCGCAATATGGCAAAGGGCGACATCGTCCCGCCCGGTGATGAACGGCGGCTTATGGAATATGACAAGGATATGTACCAATTTGCCAAAACCGCACAGATGATGGCGCAGAACGCCGAGCGAAAAAAGCATAAGTCCGAATGGGACGAGGAAGAAGAAAAGGAATATCAGGAAAAGCAGAAGCAGTTGAACGACGAAAGCAACGCTTGGGTCGAAAATATGAATCCCACAGTGCAGGCTTTGTATGCCGCCCAGCGTGACGCGATAGTCGAAATCGACGCTCCGGCTGCCGCAGAGGTATCGTCTGTTGCAGTTTCAGGCGGTGATATGGGTACGGTTCTTGATATTAACGGATAAATCAGTTTTATTCAGAGGGAATGCTTGTGAAAAAGAAAGTGATTACAATAGGTTCGGTCATTCTTGTACTTCTGATCTTGTTTATTCCGATACCTCACGGCACATACAGAGATGGCGGAACAAAAGATTACTGTGCATTAACTTATCGGGTAGTTGAATGGAATAGATTCATATATGAATCCGAGTTTCCCGATAATATCTTAAAATATCACAATACAACAGTCTTTTTGTTCCCGAATAATTTCAAAAGTCTTGATGAACTTTGGGAGCGCGAAAAGAGCGGAAATTTTTTAGACCCAGATTATATAGTAGAAGTAAACAGCTGAATGATGTTATACACAATAAATCTTTATGTAAAGCAAGGAGGAATACATTATGGCAGGAATAAACGGACTTACCAACAGCAACTATGGAAAGTACGCTGTTGGCAGCAAGAAAAACAAAACGCCGAAAAAGACAGAAGCAGCGAAAAGCAATACTGCCGCCGGAGTGCAGTCCAGTGAGTATAAGCTCTCAGATAAGGCGCAGAAGTATCTCGACAAGCTCCGCAAGGACTACGGCGACTACGATTTCGTTATCGCGGACGCGGGCGACGATCTGAAAGGTCTGATGAAGCAGAGCACAAAGGAATTCTCTGTAGTCTTTTCGAGCGAAGAGCTTGAAAAAATGGCTGATGACGAGAAGTTCGCAAGCAAGCAGATGCAGCACGTCGATACCGCCGTGAATATGTCGAAGCAGATTTGCGAGCAGTTCGGGTATGAGCGTTTGTTCGGAAAGGATAATGTTTCGCTGAACAGCGTCAGTGTTTCCTTCGATGATAAGGGCATTACCTCGATGTTTGCAGAGCTTGAAGAATCTACTGCCGACCGCAATACTCAGATGCAGAAGCAGATCGAAGAGAAGCGTGCCGAAGATAAGGCAGATGCGAAAAAGTCCGATCGTCCGCGCCAGACTGTGGCAGAATACAAAGCTAAAATGCAGAAGGTCATTGACGAGCAGAAAAAGCGTCCGGCTCCCGGTGAGACAGTCCGCACTAAAAATCTTGAAAAGATCGAGCCTACAATGGTTCAGCGCGCACCTGTTAACGCAAAGACTATCGACGAGCTTTTCCGCAATATGAAAAATATAGACTGGAACAAGGTTCCAGCCGAAGTAGCACAGAAAGGCGATAAGATAGGGTATTCGGCGTAAACGGGGGTGTTTGCTTTGAACATCAGAAGAATGTATCCGAACAGTTCATTTATTAAAATACCGTACGGCTCCGCCTTGATGTCTAAAATGCTTTCTGTAAAACCAGGAAAAGGAAAGTCTGTGAAAAAGGCGGACGGTTTTGCTTGGCAGTCCGATCTGCCTGATGCCGCAAAAGCGAAAATTTCAAAGGCGATAATATACGGGAAACCTCAGATCAGAAAAGCGGCTGCGGAAGTACCGAAGGCGACGCTTGCAGATGTGACTGCCGCTTTTGATGCAGCCAAAGCCGAAAACAAGGCACGGTTGGAAAATGCCGGAAATGAGATCATCGCGGTAAATGACAGAGCCGGAAAGAATATATCATACGCAAGCACCCGCATAAACGGAGCAAGGTATGATCATCAATCATCGGAATACATCTCGAACGGCGCGTATCTGAGCGAGCTTGACAAAAACAGCTTTGACCGACAGATGATAAATCGTCAGATCGGGAATATCCTTTCGGAAAGCGGTATCACGATTTCTGACAACGAGAATTACACATTTACCGTTGACGCGTACACAAACAGGATAACCGTTGACGGTTCCGACAAAGGAAAAGCCGCCGAAATCGAAAATGTGCTCAACAAGGGGCAGAACGGCAAGAACCTGTATGACCATATCCGGCTTTGCGGTACTTGGGAGAACAACTCTCAGATATTCAAGGAGGGTCAGACGCTCCGGTATTCCAACGAGCTTGTAAAGGAGCTTATCGGCGTGAATCTCGCGGAATGCACTCAAAACGACAATGATTTTATAACGCCGGATAACAGAAGCGTAAAGGAAATGCTGCACGAATACGCAAAAACCAATCCAACAGACGGATTTACCGTTGAATCACACACAAAGCTGCTGCACAGCTATATCGACCATGCAGCTGAGTACGGTTATTCCGACAACTCTCTGAAAATGGATCTTTCCATAAAGTTCAATTCTACCGGGCTTCACGACATCGGGCAGAAAAACAGCTACGGGAACGGTGACACGGACTGGATAGATGATTATGTCAACGATCTTGGCGTGTCGTCGGGAAAGAAGGTTATGACTACTTTTATATAAGATTATACATAACAATTGCACCATTCAGTGCTATGGCTGAATGGTGCAATTGTTGTTTTATTGCTATATCAGTATCACAATTCCAAAGTTTGACTTTCCTGAATAAAAAATAAACAAATCCGAGCCGGTTTGGTTCGGATTTGTCCATTGTGGCTCCTGTTACTGGACTTGAATTGATTTTTGAGCTTTTTGCATCTTTTGGCAAACTCAAGAAAAGTGCGGTATAATGCGGTTTCACAGCACCGTACATTCAGTAACTTTCGGTCACTTGAAGCATACATTTGTA